>JAIRTW010000022.1 GCA_031254875.1 Candidatus Bathycorpusculum termitum | reverse complement strand
GACAGTATGCTCTTTGAGCGTACAATGATTTCTGATGAGCGCAATAAGTTGTTTTTTGAAAAGAACACGGGATTGTCTGCTCTTCGTGATAGTTACGTTTTGGAGTTCCTTGATATTCCTGAAAACCATAAAGAAAAAGAACTGCGAAAAGCCATAATCGCTAATCTGCGTGACTTCATTTTAGAGTTTGGTAAAGACTTTGCTTTTGTTGGTGAGGAATACCGTGTTCAGGTGGGAAATACGGACTTTCATATTGATTTGTTGTTTTATAATCGTGTGTTGACCTGTCTTGTGGCTGTTGAGCTAAAGGTAACGGATTTCAAACCTGAGCATCTTGGTCAGTTAGAATTTTATCTTGAAGCCCTTGATCGTGATGTTCGCAAACCAAATGAGAATCCAAGTGTTGGTTTGATTCTTTGTACAGGAAAGGATGATACGGTTGTCGAATACGCTTTGAGCCGAAGCCTCTCGCCTGCACTTGTGGCTGATTATCAGCTTCATTTACCAAACAAGGCGTTACTCACCGAAAAACTACGTGAGTTAAAAGAACTTGCTCATGTGGATGCCAACGATTTTGAGAACACTGATGAGGAATAACATCCGAGTGATCCCTTGACTATTGTTTGGTATGTCTTGTTGCCTTTCACAATCAATCTGTGAATTTCGGTGTTTAGGGCGATATGCTTGGGGTTGGGCGGTATCTTTGGGTCTAAAATTGGTGAAACTCTTTTTTTCACGTATAGTTAATTCATGTGGCCTGTTGTTCCATTTTGTTTATGAGTTTTTCAGCGGCTTCAATGCATACACCGCCTTCTTGTAGCAGGTCAACAATTAACTGTGCAATGCTTACAACGGTTAGGTTTTGGCGTTTAAATGCTCCGTAGAAGATATGTTCATCTGCTATTAGGAGTCTTAGGTTGCCTTTACCAACTAACCCGTCAGTAGTTAATTCTTCATGCCATTTAGTTACGTCGTCTCTTTTTATGTATAGGTCTATGCGTGTGGGGAAGAGGTAGTGTTGGACAAGGTTTTCTGCCTGATAAGTGGTGAGGGTATAGGGGAGTTTGCTTGTTTGAATTAGGTCTAAGGCGTTTTTGTGCATGTACTCTTTTTTTCTGGTTTGGTTTTTATAAAAAGCATAGCAGAATACCTGCCGCGGTAGCGGCAGGATGAATGCGTTAGTTCTATTTAGTGTCCTATTTGTAGTTTTTGTTACCATTAGATAAGGGAGGTGATAGATTGGATAAGACTCGGTCTTGTGCTTTCCAAGCCAACTACCACCTTATCTGGGCCACTAAATACCGACGCAAGGTTTTGGTAGGCTCAGTTGAGGTTAGGTTGCTGGAGGTACTTAAAATGATTGCTGAAAACCATGGATATACGCTGTTGACTGCTCGTGTTCATGATGGTGATCATGTGCATGTGTTTGTGTCTGCTAAGCCGAAAGTATGTATTCCTGATATTGTTTGTGTTTTGAAGTCTAATTCTTGCGCGTTTGCTGTTTTTGGAGTTTCCGCAGATTAAGCTACACCTTTGAGGTGGACACTTATGGTCTGAAGGGTATGCTGTTCGTACTGCTGGCGTTGTGACTAGTGCAAAAATCGAAGACTACATCAACCGATCTTAAAATCAGTGGATGCTCACCCCGGAAGGGGTGAGTAGTTCACTTGTAGCCAGTAGTTGATGAGTCCCGAGTAGTTTGTGACTTGGGTGTTTTTGGTTAGGTTTTGGGTTTGGAGTTTGTTTAGGAATTCGTGTGTCCATGGGAAGGAGGTTTCTGCTTTTTTAGCAAGTTTGTATTTTGTGAGGGTGCTGTTTGGTTCCACTAGAAGAGTTCTAATTATACGTTCACGATGTGTACCTCTGCTCTTCATGATGTTCGCCTTAGTATGTCGGTAAATGTTTTCTTATGAATCTGTACCGATATATCGGTAATTGATGTTATTTAAATACTTTACCGATATATAAAAACAAAAATGACAAATCAATGCGGACCTGACTGAACCTACATCAGCATTGAGCTTTACTAATGCTCAACAAACACAATCAATCTCGATTAATACGAAACCCGTTTTTTGCCTTTTAATATTCTACCGTAATGTAAGTAATACTCCCAGAATTGCAAGAAACACCGAAACTATCCCTAGTACGTTGGCATTAATTCTTCGGCTTTCCGATTTTACACCTTCCAGTTCTTCTTTTAATTCGTTTATCGCTCCTCTGAGAGTGTTCGATGGAAGATAGTTAATGATTTCTTTCTTCCCTTGGTATTTTCCTTCATATGGACGGGCGGGTTCTAAGAGTTTATTAAATTCTATTGTGGCATGATGTTCGCCTCGTTTTAATATCACAGGTGCGTTAGAAGTATTGAAAAGGAGACAGAAGAGTTTTCCTCTAAATCCAGGATCCACCTGAGGACCATTTGACAAAATTACGCCCTGGCAAAATAACCCAACGGTAAGCCCAAATTTTGCGGCAATGTCGCTTGGCAAATTAGCGTCTTCAGCACTTGTGACAATAGCGTAGTCATAGGGGTCAATTCTGATAAATGGTTTTTTTGATGTTAGTGTGCTTATTTGGCCACGTGAGTAGTACTCATCGCCAAGGGTCAGGTCATAAGACGCACTCTTAACATTTTCAAAATTCTTAACGTTATCAAGAAGCATTCCACACTCTATCATGTGCGTGATAATGTGATGTGGTAATAGTCCACCTGAATTTCTATTACCCCATAACTCTTTTATAAGATTGGCTGTTTTAGTTGAATCAACGTTGAGGATACTATATGTAAATTTTGTCGATAGCTTGCGATCTGTTTTTCTTTGCAAACGATCCTCTTCTGTTATATTTGTCATCCTTGTTTTCAATCTTCCATCTAAATGCTCATCTGACAAATCAATGAAAAAGGAAAGAAAATTGTTTTCTTCGGATACATCTGAAGAAGGCGCAATTATTAATATGGGTATCTTCTTTGAGTCGATTACTTCTTGGAACGCTTTGCGAGTTATACCATAAAAATCAGTCCTGTACGTAGCACTAACAAGTAAGTCATTTTTTAGTTCATGAAAGGCGTTTTTGTCTATGTATTCATAGAAATCAGGTTCGTCATCATCACGTTTACTTCGAGTTGTGACTGGTTTAACTATTTGGAATGAGTCAGTTGTATCTGTTAAGTGTCTAGCAAGTGTGCTTTTCCCTGAACCACTTGTTCCGGTAATTACAAGTCCTTTATAGTCCAACTTTATACCTTCTTATTTTTTCTAAATATGTAAATTTTTTCTTTTTCAAGAGTTGCCCATTTAATGTTATGAGATTTCCTGCCTGCAGGAACTATTCGTTCAATCTCTTTTTCTTTGGAAAGAAGAGTGCTAAAATTGCTAATTACCTGCTGAATGGATCCTTTTCTTTCCACATCATTTTGATTAAAATTGCCGAACTCAGGCAACACAAAACAAACATAACCGCCTTCAGAGACCGTTCTAGCGAGTTTTTCATTCGTTTTCTTCATGTCATCAACATAGTTAGAAATTGAATCTTTCATTCCCCGTTTTCTGCGTGCACCAATTTCCCTGAGACCATCGGCATTATCCTTTGTTAAACTAAGACCTAACCAATAATACGAAAGCCGTTGTGATTTAACATAATCCGTCATGTTAGGATAAGTAGGCGATGTTACCACCAAATCAATTGAATTATCAGCTATTTCATTAAAATCGCGATTATCAGCTTGAAAAATTGTTTTTTTGCTTGTAACTTCTTTGTAAACCACTCTGTAGTCATCAGATACAAACTTTAGATGGTTACCTACATCGCTTAATAGCCTTTTAACATGATTCTGAAATATTCTGATTGCATCTACATTATCGGCATCTTTTTTTTGCGCTTCGTTTGGTTTCATGTTATCTGCGATACAACCCCAACCTCGATCTTGACAACAGGTTGTTCTCAATATCGCAGAAATGGTTATGCGCATTGCCGCCTTTTTATACATATCCTTCTCTTTTTTTTCCAGAAGGAAAAGATAGGCCAGCTTATTCAAAACATTGGGAGTATACCAGTACGAAAGCTCATCTATCAGAACCGTAAAGTCACTGGTTTTACGTATCTCGTCCGGATATATTTTCTGAGAATCAAAATTCTCAGTTTCACGACAAATTTCGTTAGCAACAGTTAAATGGTCTAATCCAGGATCGAATAATAAGAACATCGATTTCGTAAATTCTGCGGCAACCGTGCAGTTTTCAGTGGCAAACGGTTTGCGGCTGAGTAATAAGGCTTGGAAATAAGTTGTTCCAATTCCCGAAAATGGGTCATAAATGGTTGCTTGGGGCTGAGTTAAAATTTCTATAAGTGTAAATGGAATAGCTGGAATAAATGTTGCTGGATACCAATGATGTTTACGGCAATCAAATGGATACAACCCTTGATTTTCATATGTTCTAATAGAAGTAAAACCCCAGTCTATCTTATCAAGTGCACATTCAACATTGTTGAAATCATTCGCTAAACTGAGTTTACTCTGTATACATTACCGCCTCCTCATATAGTGAAATTGCAGTTAACCCTTGGTCTGTCAATATACTTGATAAGTATTTGTGTATGTGACTTCTAATTTTTCCCATTTCGTCTGAGTTTGGAAGACTATACATAGACAATTGTTGATTGCGGAAAAAAGCGCCGATTAAAAGGCGGTTTAATGGTTTGCCTATTTCTATTATGTTCCCCTGATCTGTGCGAATGTCAATTTTACGTTGCGTTTTATTTATATCTTCAATTAGGTGAAAAATCACGGTTGCCGTACCAAATCGACCCTTTAACGCCCTTACAATTTCACTGGCCCGATTTTCTATGGCTCTTTTGGTCATTACATCTTTAAACCTTGAACGCTCTTCAATTTTGCTTGAAGAAAAAATGCCGATGCATCCATAAAGATCACCAGCCATTAATCTTCTTACGGTAGTGGAAATTTCAAAAGGTCGTGGTACAAGTTTGAACACATTAAACGCGTCACCCACATTTTCTATCAAGTACTCTTTAGTTTTATCTGTCAATTTCCAACCATTATCAATATCTTCAATTTTTACTTTAGGTGAAAGACAATAATCTTTACGCTTAAACGCCTCAGAAATGTCATCATTTAACGCCTGTTTGGTTATGCTCTTGCTTAAATCGTTGTTAATACTGAACAAGAACTCTCGCACGATTTCTCTCGCAGAAGGCAATTTGTTAAGTTCTGTGAGAAACGCATAATCTGTATCATGCCAACTATACGTAACCCTTTGACTTTTAGCAAACTGAAATGCCTCTTCTAACATGCACTTTGCACTGAACTCTTCAGGGTTCAAAAGTAAAAATGAATAGAGTTTTCGTCTAACATCAAACCATTCTCTTAACAAAGGAACAGCATTTTGCTTAACCGTTAATTTGCCACTTTCGATAAATAGTGATTTAGCTAACTCTAAGGCATTCTTACCTGATCGCACTATTCCAAGATGGTAAGCAAATCTATAGACGTTATCGATGTTATCTAAGTCAATTGTTCCATTTATGAGAGGCCCCAAACGTCCTTTTCCAGATATAATATTGTTAATCGGCAAAAAATCATTTTTCGAAATTTTTTCAATAAGATTTCCGTTCATTCCAAAAAAAATAGGTTCCAGTTGCGCTTGACGATAATAGTATTGCTCTGCATGCCCTTCTGTAATTGCTCCTTTAAAATGTTTTTCTGGTTCATACCCATCCTTAGATTCAGTGTACTGTATAGAGTGACCAAGGGGTGCATTCAACGTATCGTGTAAAAGTGCTGCTATTGCAAGTTGCCGGCGTTCATCTTCGGTGATAGGATTTAGGGCGGGCCAACTTTTGAGGCATTCTAGAGCCAAATAACAAGTACCAATAGCGTGTTCATAACGATTTATGTTTGCTCCGCCTGTTAAACAAAACGAATTGATATTGCAAAGGCGTACTTCTCTTAGTCTTTGAAGTTCGATTGTTGGTATTACTTCCCAGACAAATTCCGGAAAATAAATAATCCCGTAGAGAGCGTCACAAATATACCGCCCTTTTGGTGCTCCACTCAACATTGATATCCCCCATTATGATCTGTCAATATGCTATTGGCAGATATTTCGCCAGAACAGAACGCTTGAAGAATACCTCGAAATCTGCCTGTACACTCGCCTGCCATATATAACTTGGGTGTAACTGAAAAATCTTGTTGCAACGGAAATATAAGGCGAAAATCAAGTTCTGGCGCAAAAACATTAACGTGATTCCATTGCTCGTTAGGTAAAAGTTTTGTGACAAAAAACTGAACAGCATCCTTTAATTCGTCAGACACTATCTGTGGAAAACAATTGTCGATTTTTCCATACCTCCATATGTTAAGCGTAGAAGACAACTTTAAATGATTGTCCCGCTCCGGCTCAGTTTTATGTAGATATTGAGTGAGGGGTTGATGAACTGGATATCCGCCACTTTCTTTATACATTTTATCGAGAATTTCGTTGAAAAGTGATAGATTCTTTCCTGAAGGTGATTTTCTTATCGTAATGGCAAGATTTGTAAACCCTGTTTTTTGTTCTTTCTGTAGCGAACCCTCCAATGCATAGATTTTATGATACCTATACGGCGTAATCTTACCTTCTTTGCATATACAGAACGTTCTTGCGTTTTTAAATAAAAGTTTTAAGTCGCCATGGTGCTTATCGATGTCATGATACAATTCTGATGGAAATTCTACACGTACACCTGCATCTAAATGGTACTTTTTCGTTGGCAGATCAAATTTCGAGTATAAACATTCAACGAGTTCTTGTCCTTCTGAACCGACACATAATATTACATACTTGGCTTCAACTTCAATAAGATTTGATTTTTGTAGTAGAGATAACTTGAAATTTTCTCCGCTTTTTATTATATCAATTACTTTGGTCTTGAGTAAAATATCTACTCCCGCCAAAGAAGCATCTGATAAAATCTTACTGTACGCCAAACCAAGATCGGACTGCTTGAACGTGTAGACTGGATAATGTCGGTATTCAAAACCCATTTTTTTGAAGCAAAGTGACGTTTCTGGTGACAAAACCTTTTTCTCTTCCTCTATCGGCAATAAATGGCTCAAAGTTGATAGCGTTTCGTCTATCGCAGCTTTTGTCCTTTTAGCTGAACCAATAATCTGCGCTAATCCGCCCCCTGCTGGGTAACCAGAAAGCTTTGCACCGGTAGTGTATGAACGACCCCCAACACCACTTATTAGTTCACATGGTTTTTCATTCGAACAAGATTTTCCTCTTGATAGTTGGCATTTTCTTTCGGTGAGGCTTCCTCCAACTTCCACACAGATGGTGTCTGACGCGAGACTGGATTTGGCTAATACATTAAGCGCGCCAAAACCTGCTGGGCCTAAACCAATTATGCAAACCTCTTTTTTCATAAAATCATGCACCTAATTGGAATGAGACAATTCTATCGAACTGGTTTTGGTCGAAAGTTATTCGTTCTATTCTACTATTATTATTCCAAGTTATGAGTACCGGAATATCTACTCTATTCGCTGAGACAAATTTTACCGAAAAATGTCCTTGGGAATCAGTAAATGTTTGATAACCACCCACTTCAACTTTTGCATTAAACACTGGCTGAAAACTGTTGGGATCACTGGCGTTTAGAGAATAAATTACTGAGCCTTGGAGGTGAAAAACAAAAGGCCAGTCTTCACTAGGAAGCGGTAGACGGTGTACGGCATTAGGAATCATTACTGCAGCGAAAAGGAATATTGCTAAGAAAAACAAAATGTATGCAAAATTAATATTGCGTTTAAATGTGCTCCATCTATAGCCTGCCCGCAGTTTCCATCTCTTATACCTTAGGGCGAAAGCTTCTTTTTCTTTTTCCTGCTTTTTCATCGTCCTTGTATTGTCTGATGCCATCCATGTTACACCCTATCCTTAAGTTACATAATAATAACTCAGTTGATTTAATTTATAACCGTAACACTTTAAATGGCTTTTGGGATAATACTTGCTATATCCGATTTTTATTGCAATTATATTTTCAAGGTGATTGAGGGTGATATAGGTACTTGAGACTCAGTATGACCGTTGTGGTGTTGTTTTGTGCCAGTGGCGGTGATAGAACCGTTATCCAATAGAAAATCATAATAATTATCATCCGTTTTTGGTGTTCAACAAAAGTATACCTCATAACCACAATCAATAATATACGGTAAAAACGTGTGAAAAATTAACATAAATATGTCAATTGTGTCCGACCCTTAAAACGACTCAAACCAGTTAGCTCTCCCGACCAAACAAAACCCTCCAAAATAGGTAGTTTTTGGGCAATTTTTCGCTATTGGGACGATTTACATCGAGATTGATTTCTGCGTTTTTTAGGTTTGCTTTTCGGTTTGAAGCGTTGATTTAAAGACTGAGTGCGTGTGTTTTCCGTGTTGGTTGTGTGTTTTCCCGTGTTTCCCGTTAATGTTTTTGATAGAGTAGATTGTAATTGTATACTAATGATGCGTGTTGGTATTTCCCGTGTTGTTTTCCGCATTGGGCGACGCCTTAAATCCAGTAGCAGTCCTCACGGACAAAGTTCCAAATAGGAAGCAACCGTTAATATACCGAGGATATTTAAAGCAGAAACAGCCCATCCACACTAAATAGAGTAACAATATGGGGAGGGCACGCTATGAAATTCTTACATCTATCCGACCTTCACATTGGCAAAAGCGTGAACGGCGTTTCAATGATTGATGAACAAAAACATATTTTCCAACAAATACTCCATTACATACAATCTGAACAAGTTAATGCCGTAGTAATTGCAGGCGATATTTACGATACCTCTTTGCCAAGAACAGAGGCTATACGTGTTTTTGATGATTTTCTAACAGACCTTGCTCAAAAAAATGTTGCAGTCTTAATAGTTGCCGGTAATCATGATTCACCCGAACGAATCTCTTACGCAAATCGTTTGCTTATCGATAAACAGTTGTTTCTATGCGGTTCATTTGCTGGTAGCTTACAAAAGGTAACCTTCACTGATGAACATGGAGAAATAAAATTCTGGCTCTTGCCCTTCATTAAACCCTTATTGGCGCAGAATTATTTTAGGGAACACCCAATTGAGACCTATGATGACGCGCTTACTGCGGTAATTAAAACCACTAATATTGACTATAACACCCGTAATGTGTTTGTGTCACACCAATTTTTCACTAAATCAGGTGTCGAGCCAATCCGAAGTGACTCCGAACAAAACCCTGTTGGTGGACTTGATGCAATTAACACATCTATAATTGAAAAATTTGACTATGTCGCCCTTGGACATTTACACGGAACACAAAAAGTCGGAGTAGAAAACATTCGCTATGCGGGTTCACCCTTAAAATATTCTTCCTCAGAAAGCCATCAAACTAAATCTATTCTCCTAGTAGAACTAAAGGAAAAAAACAGTAACATAATGACAAAAACCCTCATATTAACGCCTCTCCATGACATGCGCAAGATTAAAGGAAAACTTGAAACCCTGATAAGTGAACAAGTTTCCTCACTTGCAAACAAAGAAGACTATTTACATGTCGTTTTAACCGACGAAGAAGAACTCATTGACCCCATGGGAAAGCTTCGTAGCGTTTATCCCAATGTCATGTCACTTGATTTTGAAAATTCACGAACAAAAAACAAACAGTCCGAAACATACCTGAGTTTGGAACAAACAAAACAGCTATCTCCATTCGAGCTTTTCTGTAAATTTTTTCATAAAAGCTGTGGTTCTGAAATGAGTCAAGAACAGGAACGTATTGTAAGAGGCCTATTGGAAACGGAGGCTACAGAATGAAACCTCTAAAACTAACCCTGAGCGCTTTTGGCTCATACGCCGGTACTGAAACAATAGATTTCACTACACTTGGCCAAAACGGTTTGTACTTAATAACTGGCGAAACAGGCGCAGGCAAAACAACCATTTTCGATGCCATTTCTTTTGCCCTATTTGGGGAAGCAAGTGGAAAAACACGAAACAATAGTCAAATGCTCCGCTCTGACTTTGCGGACAAAAACGCCAAAACTTTTGTGGAACTTGATTTTTACTCCAGAGGTAAACAATATAAAATAAAACGAACTATAAAGGAAAAAGGCCCAAGTGCTGATTTAAGTTTACCAGACGGCAAGATAATCAGTGGCATTCGAGATATTGAACGAAACATCATCGAAATTGTTGGGCTTAACTGTGATCAATTCGCACAAATTGTAATGATAGCCCAAAACGATTTTCTTCGCTTTCTGCAAAGCGACACAGAAGAACGATCGAAAATACTGCGCCATATCTTTAACACTGAAGCGTTAAACCAATTCCAAGAGAGGCTTAAAGAACTTGTTAAAAACGAAAAAGATAGACGAATAATAATTCTTAGCAACTTTGAGCGCTACAATGTTGATGTCAACAAACGTAATGAACAGTTTATCGAATGGGGAAAACAAATTGAAGCTGACAAAACTGAACAACTAGACGCTGATAAACAACTCAAAATGTATGATGAGCAAAAACTCTTCCTCGCCACAGAAATTGCTGTTGCAAAAAGTCTCTGCGAAAAATTTGACGCCTTATCCCAAGCCCAATTTGCCTTTGAAGAACATGGTGCGAAGGCTGATGAAATGGCAACTATAAAAGCTCGGGTTTCTCGTGGCGAAATGGCCTTGTATAAAGTTAAACCTCTTGCTGATGAAGCAAAAAAAGCAGCAACAACTTATGCTAACGCGCAAACTGCCCTGACAAATGCAAAAGGACAAGAAAGGGCCGTCAATACCGAGTTGGAGGAAGCTGTTAAAGTACTTGAAGCTTTGTCTCCTCTTGAGGAAGCACAAACAGCTTTTAACATCTTGTTAAAAGAATGGGAAGTTGCGACTGAAAAACAAAAACAATTACAAACTTTGCAAGCAGACCGTAAAGAAATTGTCGAAAAGCAAATTATGTTAAACGAAAAACAGAACGAATTAACCTGCATATGTGAAGAGTTAAATAATTTGCCGCAAATTGTCGATGGTCAAGTCGAATTTGACCAGATAAAAACAGATTTGAAAAATGAGGCGGATAAATCAAAAAAATTATCTAACTTACAGACTGATTTAAACATAATCACAAACAAACAAACTGAGCTAAAAAACAACCAGAGAGAGTTTGAACGTCTTAATGTCGAGTTTAATGACGCTGATAAGCAATATCAGATTGTAGAAGAAGCCTTTCTTCGTAATCAAGCAGGTCTTCTTGCAAGCAAACTATCCGAGGGTGAACCCTGTCCTGTCTGTGGCTCAACTAAGCATCCCGCACAAGCTGAATTATCCGACAATAGCATTACTGAAATAGAATGCAAAAAAGCAAAAACTACCAAAGATAACGCGCAAACAAGTCGTGAAGCCATATCTTCGAAATGTGGCGCATTAAACGCTGAAATAGAAACCAGAACAAACCGTTTTGTTACTGACTTTTCAATTTTTATTCCTGATGTAACCCTTGAAATTGCTACCCCTCTTTTGCCAGAAATAATTAGTGCGACACAAACAAAGGTTACAGATCTTTCCGAAAAGAAAGTTTTTGCTGAAAATGCACTTTTAAATCTTAAAACAAAAACTATGAATGCTACAAGCAAGCGTGATGAACTAACTCCGATAACGGCCTCACTTAAAAGTGAAATTGACACGCTTACCAAACGGTTTATGCTTGATCTATCCAAATTTGTTCCAAACACTCAATGGGAAACTACTGAAACAGAACTTTACACCATATCTACTCAAACACAAAATACCGTAAATGAATTAACTAAACAAAAAAACACTGATGAGAACCTACTTGGTGTACTCTCCAAGAATTGGATCTCTGTAACTGAACGAAAAGAAAAAGCTATAGTTGCTGTAGGAGCTGCTAAAACTCTCGTAGCTGAACGTACTGATAGCGAACAAAACTTATTGAAAATCTATAAGGATACTCAGAGTGCATATACTGTAGGTCTACAAGGAAATCACTTTACTGATGAAGCAGAATATATAGCGGCCCTTGTAACTGAAAAGGAAATTGTTGAACTTAATAAACAAACCACAAATTACACAACAAATAGCATTCTACTTACAGAGAATCTTAACCGTTTGAAATACGACACTGCCAACAAAGAGCGACCAGACATAGAAAATTTGCAAAAACAAGCAGACACAGTACAATCAAAATCAGCTGAATTACGTCAGAGACTATATGAAATCAACAGTCGATTAACTCAGACAACAAACATGTTTGACGAGCTTCGTAAAACAACAATTGAACTTGAAAAAAATGAAAAAACATACGCGGCTATTAGACAATTATCAGACACGGCAAACGGTAAACTTGACTTTGAAACTTATGCACAGGGAGCATACTTTGAGTGTGTACTGCGAGCGGCTAATCAGCGATTGAAGGTGATGAGCCAAAACAGGTACTCTTTTCTGCGGAAAACTGATAATGATGATCGACGTAAAAAGTCAGGTTTAGATATTGAAGTGTTAGATGCTTATACTGGTAAGGCGCGTTCTTCAGGAAGTCTTTCGGGGGGTGAATCATTTATGGCCTCACTTTCGTTAGCTCTTGGTTTATCTGATGTAGTGCAACAAAATGCCGGTGGGGTTCATCTTGATGCCATGTTTATTGACGAGGGATTTGGATCTCTTGACACAGAAGTTCTATCACTTGCGGTACGGACTTTATCAGACATCGCTGGAGGAAACCGCATAATTGGCATCATATCCCATATCACCGAATTAAACGAGCGTATCGACAAACAAGTCCAAGTCAAAAAAACAACAACCGGAAGCAGAATAACCCTAAAAGTATGATTCACAGTATGTACAAACAAAATGCCCGGTGTTTAGTTACTGCTCAGCCGACGATGTAGTTAGCGTCAAACTTTTCGCAAGTATCCAAACATCTCTGTGCGTAGCGTATTTTGAAGGCTATCTAAATTCTACTTTTCCGCCTTTGGAGAACAAAATCACAATCCCGCGTATAACGTGAAAAAGAGGTAAACGCCTAAGAGCATAACCTCCAATAACCGGTCTTATTGCTTGTAGCACCAAAATATAGGTTATCCCTATAAAAATAATGAACGTTTCATCGGTAGATGTTTTGATATGTTGCTGAAGGCGGATAGTCTGTGTCATCATAGATGATGTCTGTTGCTAATCCGTGTTTTTCTAAGGTTGTCTGCATTAGCGTCCAAAGTTGCTGTGTTTGTTTGTCGGCTTTGTAGATACCCCATATTTTGTCTTCTGCCCATCTGGTTCCCCACCCGTAATTTTTTGGAAAAACCACTAGTGTGTCTGCTTTGATTGATCCCTGAAGTACTTTGGGATTTTTAACAACATCATTCCAAAATGATTTCATGGCATCAAAATGTTCTTCCTGCATTGTGCCATATGGTCCCGAGTTTTCAGTGTAGTAGTCAAATACGAGTAAGTATTTGGCCCCGCATTCATAGGAGGTTTTTAGCTGATTGAAAATTTCGGTGCCGCTGTCAAGAAACGGTGGATGTTGATACATCCATGTTATGATTACTCCCCAGTCCTTCTGTTGTGCAGTTGCAGCGCCCCTTAGAAGTGCTATCTGTTGGTTTATGCTGATGTTCCATCCAATTTGACTCAGCATCACATCGTAGCCTGATAGGTAATCAAACCAGTACAGTGCATAATCGGATGTGAAGACTTGGGTTTTATCTCTTAGAAAATCCATCTTGTTTTTATCTCGTGCATAGAATCTTTGAACTGTTTCATCTATATCTTTGAAGACCCGTAACTCTTGTAGTTGCTGGTATGTTTGGAAGCTAAAGCCGTTGGGTGCTGCTTTGATAACTTCAACTGTGCCGTTTGCATAAAATACTTTTTCACTATTGATATCTGAGGTGCTGTCGGCGGGGGCAGGTTCGGATAGGCGTATGGCGCCGTTAAGCTGATAGCTGATTATTATACCGTTGGATTTTTGCACGACAATATCGCCGTATTTGGTCTTTGTTATGGCGTCACCGGTGAGGGGGTCTTTAAATTTGACGTTGTCGTCGAGCATTTTGCCTCCCGGCTCATCTCCATGATATACTCCTAAGAGGTGGTCGCCCCATTTTGTTTTCACAGAATCAAGCCAATCTGAAAGAGGCGCTTCAACAAACTCGCCAAATGAGGGCAGAAAATACATTCCGGCGTCAATTGCATAGTTGCCTAATTCTTCAACACTTGGCAGATCTCTTTGAAGTAAGCCTGACTGTAGCGCAAAGAGGTTAGTGTAATCTTTGACTTTATCAATCAGCTGTTTGCCCTCTGCAACAGTGTTTCCACAGTATGCTATGCCCACAAATGCTTGGGGGGTTTCAGACTCACCCGCTGGCCTTTGTGTGTTAATGAGAAATCCCGACAGCGAAATCAAAACGATGATGAATACTGCGATGACTGCGAGGTATAGCTTCTTCATTTTATGCCTCAACCTAATGATTCCTTTGTTTGATAAATTTCTTACGCCCTAAACTCCCAAAATTGATGCCTCATGATTTCATGCTTTTTTTTTTAAAAAATATTAAAGAATTTGTGCCTAAACGCCTTTTCAGTCATAGTATGTTCACTTAAATATTTTTCTATCAGTAAATGTTAATAAGCGCTATTATATTACCCTACTTTAGGGTTTCATATGTTAAAACGTAAATTAAGTGTCGTTTTGATAATTTCTCTTATACTAACACTTACATTTCCATATTTTATTACCTCGGTGACGTCTTCAAGCGGATTTATCACCATTAACAGTAGAACGGCAACCACCCCCGGCCAGCAGATTGTAGCTGGAGGTAACGTAAACCTCTACTTTGGCGGGGTCACATGGACCGGGGATCGGGCCTTTTTAATTTTAGGCACGGACAATAGCCCTTCAGCGTCTTCAGGGTACGTTTACACGCCCTCATTCTCGGTTTATGATATAGCTGACGCAGACGTAATCCATACCTATACCTCAGGTTTAGATTCTTGGATTGTAGGAAACTATTGGGTTAACGGCACAATCCCCGCTACTGTTGCACCTGGTAACTATTACATAAAAGTATTTGACGATGTCAGTAGCAGAACGGCTGTAACAGACACCTATCTGACAGTTAATGCGATAACCTATAATACAACCCTAAATGTCTCCCCCTCTGCAGGTCCAGGCGGAGTTCCACTCACTTTTACCGGTTCTGGCTACCCTGCAGGGGCACAAGTCAGCATCCAATATTACGATCAAACCTTTAACTATTGGCGTTTAATGACCGAAACGACTGCTGACGCAAATGGACGGATAAGCGTTAATTCAGTTGCACCTGACTTAAGAAAATCCCTCAGCGGTTATGACTGCACCGAAACTTATACTCAAATTCAATATAGAGCCCAAACCGCCGGAGTTCCTGGTAGTATATACAGCTACGCAAACTATAATGAATATGCAAGAGGCCTAAAAACTGTTGGAGACCAAACTGCCTATGGACTATTTGGCAATGGAACAAACCTGCAAAGCGTCAAAACCATGACCGGTGATACTATTGTTATAGAAGGCAAATGGTTCCACTCCCGTGACCAAATATACCTCCGCTGGGACAGTGACACTATTGCGGGAACGGTAACAAGCGATGAGTGGGCGAACGCGAAAATTATCGGTTCAACCAGTTCTAGCATAAATGGTTCTTTTAGAACCACTGTAACTATTCCTCAAACCGCTTATGCTGGAGAACACTACATCGCCATTGAAGATTCCGAAACCCGAATCACCGTTAAAATCTTTGTATCCAAAGCCCACCTCCAGATCTCACCTGCCTCCGGACCCGGCGGCGCTGATGTCCAATTCACTGGTTCACTCTATCCTGCAAATACCCCCATCAACATTTACTATTTAGATTCCTCCTTTAACACTTGGAACTATTGGGCAAGCACAACCTCTGATTCCACGGGCAGAATCTCATTTAACACCAAAATCCCCGACTTGAATAAAGCTGGATATAGCGGCGAGTCCAATGGCTCTACAGCAATTTCTTTCTGTACTGAAATAGGCTCTTTCCCATATGCATATGCTGATTACACTCAATTCTGGCGCGGATTAAAACAGGTTGGAAACACAGTTGCCTCCTACGGGCTCTTTGGTGACGGCACCAATCTTTCCTTACAAGTGAACGTACGTCCCGGAGACAGCTTGCGCGTTTTGGGCAACTGGTTCCATTCAAACGACATAATTTATATTCGATTCGACAACACCCCCATTATCGGCACATCATATTTCCCCGGAACTGTCACGAGCGACGATTGGTTAAACGCCCAAATCCTCGGCACAACAACAACAAACGCCGCCGGCTCTTTTGAAACAACCGTTACAATCCCCCAAACCAGCGGAGGCGCACATTACATCGCATTTGAAGATTCTGAGCGTATACTCTCAATAGCCATAAATGTTACCGCACCGATTAACCCCCCACCCAGCCCTACACCTACCACAACTGCCCAGCCAACTGCTTCTTCAATACCTACAACCACACCTATTCCCACCTCTCGTCCGCCTATGCCAACATCCAGCATAGATCTTTCCTGCATAAGTACAGTTACAGGCGGCAACTTTAGAGTCAACATCAACGGCGGCGTATCCTTAAACGGCAATCCGCTATCAGATGAATCCGTTCTTATTTCCTACAGCGTTACAGGCGGTCGTACCTGGGAGAGCCTAACACTAGTGCAGACCACCTCTGATGGTAGTTTTGCAGCCGCTTGGATGCCCTCTGTTACTGGTGACTATTTAATCAAAGCAACAATTGAAGCAACCCAAACAACGGCCGCGGCTGAAAAAACAATAAACATGGCTCTCACACCTGATAACCCCGAGAACCCCGAAAGCAACGTGTTTACCCTAAACTCCAACTCTACAATACGCCAATTCACATTTAACCCCGACAACAAAACCCTATCCTTCACTGCAGAAGGTCCCACAGGCACAGCTGGCTACGTAAACATCTACATTCCCAAAGCCGTACTAAACAACATATCCACACTTAAAGCCTACATAGACAACAGCGAAGTAGTGACCTTTAGCAGTAAATCCATAGGTGACTCATGGTTAATAATTCTCTCCTATACACACAGCATACACACAATAACCCTAGAACTCGATAATGAATCATCGCTAAACAACCCCTCCGATAGCGGTATGAATTGGGCCATGTATGCCGTGGTTATAGCTGTGGTATTAGCGGTTGTGGCGGTTGCGGTTGGAGTTATACTGCTTAGACGAAAAAGATAAGTTCAACACATACGACCCTCTTTCCTTTTTTATCTTGATTATTTTTTGTACTGTGCATTCTTGTGGTTCTGCAATTTTTTGTTGTGTTGTAAACTTTGCTCGGTAATGTTGTTATGCAAAATGCGGGTATAGTTGTTGATTTAAAGTTATCTGATAAAAAAAGAAGAGTTGTTAGTTAGCTATTGTTGAGGTGGTGTCTGTGGTTGATATGTATCATATGGGGGTGTGTTTGGCTCTTGATGTTTAATCTGGAAGAATGCGATTGCTAAAAGCAGAATGGCTATCCAGATTAGAATAACGCCTATAGCAATGATAGTTAAGAATGCGCCGATGAGTAGTAGGGTGCCTGCCGTTCCAAATAAGCCGACGTTTGATTTTTCGCTGAGCTGTTTTAGGGATCGTCTGATAAAGTAGGTTGCTATGATGGCGAAAATCCACATGATGGCAAGCATGATAACTGTGCTGGTTACAACGGGGTAAATTGTTGCAGGGTCGATTTTGTCTGGTGTTAATTGACTTGCGTCAGGGGTCATAGTTGCAAGTGATGCTAAATTGCCATCCCAGCCGGGGTACAGCTGATGTAGCAGAGGGTTAACGTTTGATAAGAAAACGGTGAAAAAAACAATCACCCCTAAAAATATGCCGACTACACCAGCAACTACGCCGATGAGGGTGTATTTGAAGATACCGGGTTCACGGTAGTGGCCACTTAAACCATGTAAACCCACTACCATCAAAATTATGCCTACAAATCCTATGATACCCGAGTAACTAAAGAGTACCGACATGCATACACTGATGAACGCCAGGATCGCACCTATACCGCCTATTGTTTTGCTTGTGTCAAAGTTCATTGTTTTTCCTCTAAACATCAGTCAGACAAACTGATATTTAGTTGTTTAGCCTATGGCCGATAGGAAGTCAGACAATCAAGCTTGTGATCTTTATTATTTTGTTTTGCTGAGGCATGTAGGGCTTCTACATAGCATATTGTTGAGTACGATGTTGCTGACATATTACAGGTAGTCAATTAGCTGGTTAAACGTTTTTTCATCAAATTGATGCTTAGTATAAAGAAGGCAACTGTGACGACTGTCAACCAGACAAGGCTGACTGATAAAAGAGCCCCGGTGCTTAAACCCCAAATCGGTTCCACGCCACCTACCAAAACAGCACGTATGACATTGACGATATGTGTCAGGGGCAGAATTGCCATAGCTAAGCTCTGTGCAACAATCGGGAGAGAAGTTAGAGGAAAAAAGGTTCCACACAAAAAAAACATCGGGGTCAAAAAGAGAAATGAGGGATAGTTAAAGAAGTCAATGTTGGGTGCGGCGGCGGTGAAGCACATGGCGATGGCTGAAAAAAGCAACCCGCCCAAAAAGGCGATGGGTACAGCAAGCAGAAACAGCGGAGAGCTAACCAGCGGTACCGGCGTAAACAACCCTGCCACGGCAACAACCACCAGTACAATGGTTGCGTTTATGGTGGCACGTGTGGCCCCCCAGAGCATTTCACCAGCGACAACTTCTTCCACACTCACCGGTGTAGCAACAATGGCATCAAAGGTTTTTTGGAAATACATACGCACAAACGAGGCAAAAGTGCATTCAAAAAAGGAGCCATTCATAATAGCAACCGCCACCAGTGCAGGTGCAATAAAGTTGATGTAGGGTTGCCCAGCTATGTCGGGGATAAAGCCGCCCAAACCAAAGCCAAAGGCAAAGAGGTAGAGAATCGGCTCTAAAAGTGAGGGAAAAAAGTTAACCTTGATAGTTTTGAAAAACACATCGACATTGCGGCGCCATACTATCCACACCCGATAAGACAGGTGGGGTATGGAGAGTTTTGCAGGTGACGCGCGAATGTGGGTTTTGCTCATGCTTCTCTTAGACCTCTGCCAGTTAATTTCAAGAAAACATCTTCAATGTTGGCGTTACGTATGGAAACGTTTTGCAGTTTGTGCTCTTTTAAAAAACCCTCAAACACACCATGCGGCTGATCGGTAAATACCTGTATACGATCACCAAGCCGCTCGATACGCGCATTCACAAACACCTCCTTGAGAAGCGGCACCAGCTTTTCGTTATAGTCCACTTCTAAGACTTCACGACCTACATGTTTTTTGATGAGTTCCGCAGGGGTGCCCTGCTCGATAATTCTGCCCTGATCCACAATTAAGATACGATCACAAAGAATTTGAGCCTCATCCATATAATGCGTAGTTAAAATCACTGTTACCTGCTGTTTTTTGAGTTGCCGTACTTCATCCCAAACCAGATGCCGCGCCTGTGGATCCAGTCCTGTAGTGGGCTCATCTAGGAGCAGAACCTGCGGCTTATTGAGTAGCGCCCGAGCAAAAATTAATCTGCGCTTCATACCCGTAGAGAGTGCCATGATGGAAACATCCCGTTTTTCTTCCAGCTGAAAAAACCTAAGCAACTCTTCCGCTCGTTTAAGCGCCTCTGCTTTGGGAATATCAAAGTACCGGGCATAAACAGTGAGGTTTTTTATAACGGTAAAGTCTGGATCCAAGTTATCCTCCTGTTGCGCCACTCCAACCAATGCCTTGATTTCGCGGCATTTTGTGTTAATGTCTAACCCTGCCACTTTAAGTATGCCTGAGGTGGGCATAAGAAAACAATACATCATGCGTACAGTTGTTGTTTTACCTGCGCCATTGGGTCCCAAAAAACCAACACATTCCCCTCGGTATATCTCAAAATCGATATGATCCACTGCGGTGAATTCACCATATTTCTTAGTTAGACCTGAGGCTTTGATGAGAACTTCTCTGGAGGACATAGTGCTCAAATATAGATTTAAACACCCGAACTTAAAATTGACTCTGCAAAAAACAACAAGAAACGTTAGGTAGTGTGTGATATCTTTGTTTGGGGCCCTCTTTTGTTGTTTAGGGTACAAGTAACTCCATAAAATTATTTGTGTGTCGGTTTTAGGCGTTGTAGGGTCAAGGCATAAAACTCACACAAGTTGAATAAATAGTGCAGACTGAAAAGCTGGGGTGAGATATAAGCTGGGGATCTGTCGTCTGTTCTGCATTGTTCTGTCGTTTGTATGTTGGTGTTATAACGTTTACGCGAGTGTGGTGGTCGTGGTGCAGAGCAGGGATTGTGGCGATTATGTAAGGTGTATTATGATGTTCCCTGCACTGCACAGTTATTGTTATCTACATACTTACGTTATAATACTTGTGGTTTAATAGTGTAGAACGGGAAAAAATGCTTTGTATCTTCGTGTTGTGCGCGGGTTTCCCGCCGCACTAATACCGTATATGCCTGATTGTAAGATTGCGGCATCCGAATTTATCCCCAATAGCGCAGAGCAGAAAGATGAACTGTCAACCCCTTCAGAATTATCCTGCTCTAACCGAAAAAAATAATATTCATTATGCTACTAAAAACTTTACTTTGGTGCAGAATGGAGGGGGTGAGCAAACAGATGAATCAGAGATGGAGATCAAAACTGACTGACCTATTACCCCTCCGTTCTGCACCTGTATTATGTCTGCATGCTGGTGTTATAATGCTTGTGGTTTAGTGCAGAATAGGACGCTGTGTATTAATAATAAACCAGACATTCAAAAACGTTCAAGTCATTCTCCAGTTCTGCACCAGAAAACAGTCAGTGTTTGACCGCCATAACATTTGCAGTGGGTTGAGACGAACCCGTCCGTTCATGGCGATATCGCCATAACCACTCGCTCCTCTTCGCAAATTTCCCATTTCTTTTTACGTAAAAACCGTTACTCAACAGAACAGACAAATTCCGTGATTAAACAGAACCAAAAAATTTAGACGCTCCTGTAGGAAGAGCTTTACTCCGTATCCTTATTATCTTCTATTGCGTCCGTAAGGAGCCGTGCAAAATCAACAGCCTTCTTGGAAGTTATAACCGGTTTACCTGTTTGCGCTTCAACTGCTTTTCGTGCAACTCCAGCAGCACTACCACCACGCTTTGCCACCGCTCTATTTCTCTCAAAAGTATTTGGTTTTTCTTTTTTTGAGATTTCCGTTGTAGTTGCCTCACCAAGCATATTTAACACAAGTTCAAGTGTTGTCATGTTATCCCTCAAATTTTCCTTCTTTAAGCCTTTAAAACTCTTGGCAGCCTCCGAAAACCTTCTAAATATGGTTTGAAACGCTGTTATATGCCCTGTTTGGGGGTAAAATGTGGGTTTCCGGAGGTTGCCTCTTATATTGCCTTGTCGTCATTCCACTCCAAGCTTTGGAAATTTCATCCGTTAGAATTGCATACTCTTTGCCCTCTTTAACTCCCCGTTCATCCCACTCCGAAGTTAACTCATTTCGCACCCGAAGAGTCAAAATACGCTGATTTATCCAGTCTTTCGAGTAACCCTTCCGTAGATACGTAGCAAACGCGCGATCAATAGCCATTTCAGGGTCTATTGTTTCATCAATCCTATCTTTTCCAACGACTGCAAGCCACATCTTAAACGGCTCTGCTTTGGGTGAGGGTATGGACTGTATAATGCGTAAAATCTGTTCAGTATCTGCAACATCTGTTTGTCGCATTTTGCCGTCTGGTGCAGGCATTTTCAACTGTACGATTTTTTCGTACAGTTGGCTGCCTTCGGATTTCATCTTTCGTTTTAAATCACTCCAATAGCGCCGTGGATTATCTGTATCGGTTAACACTTCAATAACATCAATAATTGAAAAGTACCATTCTTGTTTTTCTTCGTTCCACACTGTACGAATGCGTTTATTTTCAAATAATTGGATGTTTTTGTCGTCCATGTGACCTGCTCCTTTGGGTACTTATACATTTTTTTGCATCAACACATTTAACCGTATGCTGTAAATTTTGAGAAAATTAGACAAGTGAAAAGGTTCTCTTTTGCAATCCTGATTATCTTTGGTTTGTTGTCTGGGTAGTAGGTCTTGAACGTAAAAATTTGTTAATATCATTCGAATGTGCATCTGTCAACTTGGGTAAGTTGTGTTCAAAAAGAAATGTAAAAAGAGAAACACCCATAGATGAGAATTAATTATAGACCTCTAGTTTATCCTATTATAAAATTAACGTATTAGCGGGTTTGTATGAACGATCAAGAGTTAAAGCTTAAAGTAAATCAGGTTATGTTAATAAGTGAAAAGTTAGGTGTTACGTTGTTGGACGGTTAGGGCTTGTTTTCAGTTTTTGCTCCCGTTTCGTTCCCTTCAGTATTAGATTCCGCTATGTCAGCCCAACATTGACGACATATAGGGTAAGCTCTCTTGTCCGATTTGTATGTACACAACAATCTTTGTTTGGGCAGTTTGGGTTTAGGGGGTTTTTTGCATGGTTCATTCACCTTTATCACTTCAACTTTAGTATTTTGGGTTTTTTGTAGGTTTGTTGGTTTTGCACATGTTTCTGAAAAGTATTTGTACAGTTTACCCTTTTTCGTCATTAAGTGGGGATTTTGTGTTAATCTTTGCTGTTACATCTACTACTAAAGTGAGCACGTTTCATAAAGTAGTTAGATCCGTTTCTGATGGGGTGAGTTAGAAAGTCTTGATGTCACAAGGGAGTATAGTGTGTGGTTGGTGTGTCGGGTAATATTTTTTGTTATGTATGCGTTAGGTGACGGACAGACTCCCTGCATAATTGCGATGTATGTTGGATTCGGACTAATGATTACGTGGCGACATCGCCACAAGCAATGTTTCTTTCTGCACCTGCCCCTTTTCTTTTTTACGCGAACATGTGAAAACCTTTATAATGAGTAATTAGTAAAACATACTGAGTAAATTACCGTGTACGCAGAACACATTGACCATCAGGAGATGTCTATGTTCAAAAGAAAACTAGTCACCCAACTCGTGGACAGATTAAACGAACCACGCCGATTTATTCAAATCGTAGTCGGCCCAAGACAAACAGGCAAAACAACCGCCGTACTACAAGCACTCAAAGAAATAAACAAACCAACACACTTTGTCAGCGCAGACGACCCAACACTTATTTCAACAGAATGGCTCTACAATGAGTGGGAACAAGCCCGTGCACTTGCAAAAACTGGAGAAGCTATTCTTGTAATTGATGAAATACAAAAAATCAGCAAATGGTCCTCCATAGTAAAACTTCTTTGGGACGAAGATAATCGATTGTTTACACCTTTGAAAGTGGTTCTCACGGGTTCTTCTTCTCTGCTTTTGCAAAAGGGTCTTTGTGAATCTCTTATGGGCAGGTTCGAAATACTTTATTCGCCTCATTGGAATTATTCAGAATGCAAAGAGGCTTTCGGATATAGTCTTGAGGACTTTTTATTTTTTGGAGGCTACCCCGGTGCCGCCCCGCTCATAAAAGATGAAGAACGCTGGGCCCGATACATGGGAACATCCATTGTGGAACCAACTATTTCACAGGACATTCTCATGATGGAAGAAGTTCGTAAACCCGCATTGCTTCGTTCGCTTTTCATGCTCGGTTCAATATACAGTGCGCAGGAATTGTCTTTTACAAAAATGCTCGGACAACTTTCAGATGCAGGTAATACTGTAACTTTGGCGCATTATCTTGATCTTTTAAATAAAGCAAATGCGCTTACAGGTTTACAGAACTATTCAGGTAACAAAATTCGTACTCGTAAAAGTTCTCCAAAATTTATGGTGTATGACACGTCGCTAATGACTTATACAGATTGGACTAATAGGCGGCGTTTGCTTGATAATGCGACAGATAGGGGGCGTCTTGTTGAGAGTGCGGTGGGTGCTTATTTGCTTGCAAGGGGGCAGGAGGAGGGGTTTGAGGTTTATTGGTGGCGTGAACGTAATTATGAGGTTGATTTTGTTATAAAGAAAGGTAATCAGCTTACGGCTATAGAGGTAAAAAGTGGTAGGTTGAAAAATGTTGGCGGGAGTCTTGTTTTCAAACAGCATTACCCAAATGTATTGTCCCTCATCATTGGTGGTGTGAATTGTGGTTTAGAGGATTTCTTGTTGGGCAAAAAAGCATTATTCTTATAACAACATGTCTTCCCAAAATTATGCTATTTTTTTTGCGATACTGGTCATCGTTTGATGGGGTAGCATATAGTAGCATACAATGATATTGACGTATGTCTATTGTTTAGATCGTTGTAGTGCTGTTGGGTATTATTGTATTTTGACACCCGGACGTATATTGAAAACGTTTTTTTGATCTTGCACCTTTATTTGCGTTAATTTGACTTCATGATGTTAATCACTCATAAGTTAAACCACTTTACACAAACAAACCTCACACAATACTTATAATTTCCAAAGAGATCTATTAATGCTGGAGATTGTCTCAATATGAAAAACAAAAGGGTCTTTGCGGTACTTATTGCTGTCTTGGTTGCCGCATCTCTCCTCATACCTCTTATTGGATACACTTCATCAACTTCAGATGACTTGATGAAAGGCATAAAGCCCAACGAGTTAAGTCTCAATATCAATATCAAGGATGGCAACATAGGCGCAGTCGATTTTTCTATTTGGCTGTTTCAGCAGAGCTTGTCAGATAAAGAGAACACTATAATGTCTCCTTTGTCCGTGTTATGTGCATTAGCTATGGTTGCTAATGGAGCTGATGGTGATACACTTTCTCAAATTGAAAGCGTTTTCGGTATTTCTATTGTTGAACTCAATGAGTATCTACATGTTTATCTTAAAAGTCTCTCCTCTGATGATAAGGCATCTTTAGATATTGCTAATTCTATTTGGATAAGAGACGATGGCTCCATTTTAGTTGTGAAGGACTTTCTACAAACAAATGCTGACTATTACGATGCTTCAATTTACAAAGCTCTTTTTGATGATAGTACTCTTAAGGCCATAAATGGTTGGGTGAGCGAGAAGACCCATGGTATGATAAAAAATATTCTTAACGAAATTTCGCCCGATGCTGTTATGTATCTTATCAATGCCATAGCATTTGATGCCGAGTGGGAACAAATCTACAATGAGTCTAACGTTCGACCGGGTAATTTCACTTCCGTTTCAGGACAAAAACGTGATGTACAAATGATGTATAGCACCGAAGGTGTTTTTCTCAATGACCGTGACGCAACAGGTTTTATGAAGTACTATGCCGGAAGAAAGTATGCCTTTGTGGCTATGTTACCAAACGAGGGCACCTCAGTTAACGATTATATTTCAACGTTGACAGGCCAAAAGCTTGTCAACCTGCTTAATAACAAACAGCAAATTGCAGTTAATGCTGCCGTGCCAAAGTTTGAAAGCGCATACTCCATAGATCTGAACAATATTCTGTCGGATAGGGGGATGAGTGCGGCTTTTGACCCATATGCTGCTGACTTTTCAAGGCTTGGCAGTTCTCCAGTCGGAAATAATATCTACATCAGTAAAGTGACTCATAAAGCCATTATATCTGTTGACGAGAAAGGTACAAAAGCTGGAGCTATTACGGCTATTGAAGGGAGCATAACATCAGCGCCTTTGGAGCCGCCAAAAACTGTTTACCTTGATCGTCCATTCGTTTATATGATTATAGACTGTGAAACAAATATACCCGTTTTTATTGGCACAGTGCTTGATTTATAAGCTACAAAGTACCACTTGGTTCCCGCATCTTATACCCCTTTTTGAGCGTTAAGTTATTTCTGCACATTTCTTTACATCTATTGAAAGTGAGTACGTTTCAGAGTTCGATCCGTTTTTGATGGGGTGAGTTAAAGTTTCGATATCTCGAGGGAGTATAGTGCGTGGTTGGTGAATCGGGCAATATTTCTTGCCATGTATGCGTTAGGTGACGGACAAACTCCCTGCATAATTACAGGGATGTTGGATTCGGACTTAATGCTTCGCACTTGCGGAACTACTGTAAACTCTGGTTCCAATAGAAGACTTCGCGGTAGTTTTTTAGTATGGCCGATGTTTGGGGTTCATCATAAAAAATGTTTAGTTGTGCACCGTATCTATCGATCAAGGTTTCAACATCAGTGTAGATTTTTTCTGATAATTCGTCAGCTGGGAATAATCCCCAGATGGTGTCGTGGGGGCGGCGGAAGCCAAATCCATAGTCCGCGGGTACAACATAGGCGGCTTTGGCTGAGATGGAGCCTAAACTGCGTGGGTTAGTGTGGAGGGTATTCCAGAATTTTTCTAGTGCCTCAAAGTGTTCATCGGTTAAGGTGCCATAATCGCCGATTTGGGGATAGCTAAAGACCACTGCGTACTTGGCACCGCATGCATAAGCCAATGTGAGATCACTGTAGAGTTCTTCTCCTGATTCAAGGTAGGGTGGCTGTTCATACTTCCATGTGATGATGACGCCCCAGTCTTTACCGAAGACTTCTGCTGCGGCTCTGCCAAGTGCAATATGGCGTGCACGGCTTTCATTTCCAACGTACTCAACAAAAACAGTGGTATAGCCTGCTTTGTAATTAAACCAGTAGAGCCCATAGTCGGCAGTGAAGATTTTTGGCGCCGCTTGGAGATAGTTGTCGACAAAGATGGATTTTATGGTGTTGGTGTAGTTTTGGGCAACCTCTGTATAATCCGAGCCGGTTTTGATGAGACTTGTGGGACCATTGTCTATTTGGTTTCCTCCCGGCTCATCATAACGGTACACTCCTAAGAACTGGTCACCGTATTTCTGTTCGGCATCAGACATCCAATCAAAGATGGAGTAACTGTATTGGTTGCTGCCCGTAAACAGGACAATAAGGTGCAGTTTGGCATTAATTATGTGCTCGCAGACTTCATCTAACGCAGAGCGGTTAGTCTTAAAATTGTCATCTACTGAACCCATGATGAACAAGTTTGTATAATCCTTAACTTTATCTACCAATGCCTTGACTTCACCGACTTCACCGCCGTAAGCATATTCGATACCGACATAGAATTCTCGCCCGGGTGGTTGGTTGTTGTTCCAGTTGAAACCCAGAAAGAGCGAGAGAACAAGGGCGGCAATTAGCACTGAAGCCACGGGAAAGATAACTTTACGATTCAATGAACTCAATTAGGAGATATTTATTTATCCATATATATCTATCGTGGTTTGAAGAGATAAGATGCTAAAAAGATTATTTAATGAATTCGGTATGCCTAAAAACAGGTGTGTCACTTTAGAGGTATTACTGGTTTGGTCTGGCAAAAACGGTCTTTGGGCCTATCTTCTGAGAAGGGTTATGCGTGCGGCCGAAATAATTTCGGAGATGGTATCCGTGTCTGCTTGTTTCTGTATTTTTTAGATTTTCTGACATATTGCATAAATCGTAATAATTCATAATTGAACGAAGTCATATAAAACCAAACTCTCATAGTAAACATTGTGAGGCGGGGAGGCACTACCTCTTAACCAGGCCCAAATTGCGCTCTGTTTTTCAGCCTCCCCCTTACCTCCCAATCGCTTAGAGACAAAATAGCTTCCGCTACAGAGCACTTTTATGGGATGACAAACCGAGCTTAAAGACGGGTTTAACTAATATTAAGTGTTTCATGCATAGAAAAGCTGTTTTACCACTTAGCTATAGTTAGGAGAAAACTCTAAGGCTGGCTTCGTGGCTCTGACCTTTATGGGTATTCATCCTGTGGACTCGGAGCTCTTCAGGGTTTATAAATTCTGTTTTACAGAAAGGACACTTAAAAGTTTCATACATAACGTGACCTCCTGCCAGCCAGAAACTTTTGAATGTTTAAATAAATTTGTGACTGTACCAAACTAATAACTGCAAAGACCCCGGTTAGCTTTGTTCATCCGTCCATTTTTCAACGATTAACTTGTTTTCATTTGGACTGAAACGGATCTTAACGGGCATGGAGCCTTCACATTTTAGGGGAAACATGCTGTCATCTACTAAACGGACCGGCAGATAAAGCATGTAGCGATCATCCTTTCTGCGAAAGATTGTTCCCTTTCCCTCAGTTCCCATACTGGGTTCACTAGCAGATTACCCCTCTTCTATTCATTTAAATATAATGTTTTCGTGTTGGCGAGTTATATTTCTGCTTTGCGTATGAGTTCTTTTGCGCTGTTGAGATTGATTTTGTAGAATATCACTGTAAACACAGTTGCGATGATGCCGCTAACGGCTATGGCAATTGCCAGCTCAGTTAGTCCCATGGTGGGAAGGGTAAACGGTAAAATCTCCCCTATGAGTCCTACAAGCAAGAATGGTGCAAGTGGTATCAGTATCACTAAACCCGTAACTGCACTCACAAGGAGGCTTACAAGGGCCCATTCCTGGCGGATCATGCGTTGCCGATGTCCTCCAGTAAAATCTGCACCTTTAAAACCAAAAAATAAACCAACTGCCCCCACCGCGAAGATCAAAAATATTGATCCCAAAATCGCCGTCACTAACAACTCGGGGGATGGCCGGAAGAAAATGGCGCCAACGGTACCCGTTATGATAAGGATAAGTAGGGACATAAGGATTAAAAAGGCATATTTGGCTTTAACCAAATTTTTAGGCGAGACCGGGGAGGCATAGATGCGCCAAACAGCTTTGCCCTCTTCACCTATGAGCATATTACCCAGTAGTGTAGCCATCATGGCGGCAGGGAAGAAAAATATCATAACTTCATAAATCACGCTCACCTCACTTCCCGTCCCTGGACTGGAAAGAGTTGTCGAATAAAAGATGGGTAATATCACAAAGACAATAGGCACAATGAATGTAGTTATTAATTCTCGGCGTCTTGTGAACGATCGAATATCTTTGCGGATTATAGCCGCTTCAACACTACTAAAACCCAGTTTACCCAAAAGGCCTGTTTTAGGCGCATAAAGTGACCCTTTGGTCTGAATTGTAATTGCCGGCGGCTCATAGAGACCAAACCGTTTGTTGAGCGCGAGAGCCAAATAGTACAACCCGCCCATGAATAATACTGCCAAACCCAAGAATAATACGCCTTCTAAAACTGTACCCTGTAGCAGATAGAATAAAGCAACACCCAGCCAGACAAAGGGTACAAACCAAATAGTGTTTTGTGCATTTGTTATACTTTGAAGGAACTCTGCTGGACCCCCCACTATCGTAAAGTAAGCAACGTAGAAAATCAAAAAGAAGAAAAGCGTACCAGCAAACCGTACCCAGACAGCGGCTTTACCACTGGATTTATAGACCGCACCCGTAAACCTTGTCTGTACTATTCGCAAGATTTCTGTTGTTGCACTTGCGGTGAATGCCGCACCAAACAAAAGCAGAGACGTTAAGAGTGCAGCTAACATAAGACCATTAAAAGCCGCAAAAACAAGAATACCTGCGGAGAACCCTATAACTATTGCAAAAGGGAACCCCAACAAGTTAGATATAATAGACGCTAACGTATGCTCCTGCCATGTGATGGGTAACCAATAATTCACCACACGAGTAGATTTCATGCCAGCAAGCTGAATTTGTTGCATTAACGTCAAAAAAATACAGCCAATCAAAACAATCGCTGGCAATGAAATAAAGACACTCCTTATCGCCTCATTGAGCGGTGGGAACATGATGGCTTCAGGGCTTGAATAAATTGCCTCAACTGCAATTTTAGCCAAATATCCCCCGATCAAGCCAAGAATTGCGGCAAGCCAGTAGGGCCAAAAAGCAATTATGCCCCGCTCCCGAAACTTAGTGGTTTTTGCACCCCGCAAAAGTCTGTCTGATTTACGTTCAACACGTATCAGAGAGCGGACGTTTCGCCAATTCATCGTAAAAGTTCCTCAACAATCGGTTTGAGATCCCCTGTTCCAGTTAACTTGAGGAATATATCTTCTAAGCCCGAGCTGGGCAGGCTGGCTTTTTCTCGGAGTTCCTTCATGCCGCCTAACGCCAAGATGTTGCCCTGATACATAATACCGATACGGTCGCAGACTGCCTCTGCGATTTCAAGTACATGCGTCGAGAGGATAGTGGTAACGCCTTGTGATTTGAGTGATTGAAGGTAGTCTTTGACGATTCTTGCGCTTCGGGGGTCGAGTGCGTTTAGGGGCTCGTCAAGAATGAGCAATTTAGGTTTATGCAGAAAGGCCGAAATGAGACTGATTTTCTTTTTCATGCCGTCTGAGTAGCTGTTTATCATATCGCCTTCTCTGCCTTCGAGTTGTAACGCTTTTAGGTATTCGGTGATGCGTTGACTCTTTTCAGCAGGCGCGACATTATAGATATCAGCTATGAAATCAAGATATTCGATACCGGTTAAAAATTCATATACATCCGGTGACTCGGGAACATATCCAACTTGGCGCTTAATTGCAACGGGATCTTTGGATACATCGATACCCAGTACATGCACTGAGCCTGCGGTTGGTTGCAACAAGCCCAAAAGCATCTTGAGGGTGGTGGACTTGCCTGAACCGTTGGGCCCCAACAAAGCAAAAATTTCGCCTGTGTTGATTGTTAAATTAATGTTATTTACGGCTACTAACTCGTTGTAGCGTTTAGTTACGTCTCTTAACTCAACAGCGTTTGAACCGTTCATGCTCGTGTACGCTCACTGCAACTATGCTGTATCGGTATTTAAGGCTAATGTTAGTCAATACATGATGACCTGGAAAGTGTTTCCTAACTATAAAGTGACAGTTAATCTTCTTGCAAGTTTACCTTTATATTCGTGTCTGCATTAAAGAACAATAGATAAACGGTTTTTTTTAGCTTAACTAACTATGAATATGTTTTGTAAATATCTTTAAATCAATCTTTTCCCTTGGATAAAGAGATCAAAATGCCTCCTGCCATCGAAGCTCTAAGGCTCACAAAAGCATACGGATCCTTCAAAGCTGTTGACAGCCTCGATATAACAGTGGAAAAAGGCGAAATTTTTGGGCTTCTGGGACCAAACGGTGCAGGTAAAACAACCACTGTCTCTATGCTTTGTACTATTCTAAAACCCACCTCGGGTACTGCGATAGTGAACGGCTTTGATATCGTGCGCCAAGCCAATCAGGTTCGCAAATCTATAGGCATAGTCTTTCAGGATCCAAGTATAGATGATCGTTTGACAGGCAGAGAAAACCTCTCCATGCATGCCAATCTCTATGGTGTACCTGTTTCAGAGCAGCGCGACCGAATAGCTCGTATTCTCAAACTTGTGGAACTTGAAGACCGTGCGGATGATATGTTGCGCACCTATTCGGGTGGTATGCGTCGTAGACTGGAGCTTGGTAGGGGTTTGCTTCACTATCCTACGGTTTTATTCCTCGATGAACCCACAGTAGGTTTAGATCCACAGACACGAGATCACATCTGGAAATACATCAAAGAACTCAAAGAAGCTCACGACATAACGGTCGTTTTAACCACTCACTATATGGATGAAGCCGACCGGCTCTCTGACCGTATTGCAATTATGGATCACGGCAAAGTTGTGGTATTGGATACTCCAGCTACACTAAAAGGCACCCTTGAAGGAGATGTCATAACAGTTCAGGCAAATAATCCCGAGGCCCTCTCAGAGCTGGTAACTAAATGGCTGGATTTTAGCAAAACCCGCTTATATGATGGCGTTTTGGAAATTACAGTACCTAACGGTAAAACCGCGATGCCCCGAATTATGGAAATAGCTACACACAACAACATCTATATTGAATCAATACTGTCGCGGGAACCCGATCTTGAAGATGTGTTTCTGCACTACACAGGGCGTTCAATACGCGAGGATTCAACCAAAGAGTTGCACGGCTTGGCCGCCATTCATAGGAGAGCGATACGATGAGTGAACTACACGCGCTTTACACCCTTTGGTTAAGAGAAATTAAGCGGTTCCTCCGAGATCGTGTACGGGTCGTTGTAAGTTTCATTCAGCCGTTGCTGTGGCTGGTTGTTTTCGCAGCCGGTTTTGGTGCACGGCTCGTCATACCAGGTATAGATTACCAGCAGTACCTTTTCCCCGGTATAATCGGACAGACACTGCTTTTCACAGCCATGTTCATGGGTATAAGCGTAATTTGGGATAAAGAATTTGGTTTTATGAAAGAAGTCCTCGTCTCCCCCGTATCGCGCTTCACGATCTTTATAGGTAAAATGCTAGGTGACAGTACAGCCGCGCTAATTCAAGGTTTGATCGTGTTTGCCTTCGGATTCATTTTAGGAATCCCCTTCAACCCTCTCACGTTAATCGCCGCCCTGCCCGTTATGTTGCTCATCACAATCGGTTTGGTCAGTGTAGGCTTAATCATAGCCAGCTTTATGGGTAGTCTCGAAAATTTTGGTGCTGTCCAAACATTCATCAATCTGCCTATATTCTTCCTAAGCGGTTCCCTGTTTCCCATAAGCGGTGTCGGTACCCCCGAATGGCTGCAAATTGCCGCCCGATTTAATCCGCTCACATATGGCGTGGATGCACTGCGCACAGTGATTTTAGGCTCAGTTTGGGTTCCTCTAAATCCCCTCTATATCAACATAGGCGTTTTGTGTCTATTTGATGTGGCAATGATTGGAGTCGGCACATGGGCCTTTAGTCGAATGAAATAATTAAAAACATGTGTTACTTGTTGGTCATGTCGTTAATCTGTTCTTCCATTGCATGGCCCCGGCAGTAAACAACTGCCTTTTCTACGCCCGAGATGGTTTTGGCGGTGTCGCGGATGTCTGTAGCAAGTTTAAAGGCGATGGGGCAAAACGGGCTGGTTGGAACGAATTCGACCGTGACTGTACCTGGCGCAGTTTCTTTGACACTCTGTATCATCTGCATTTCCTCAAAGGTCTGCCCAGTTTCTGGATCTTGAACTTTACCTACTTCAACGCGCACTTTATCTTCAAGCTCAGTCATAAACATCAAACCTTGGCTAAAAGAGATAAAAGTGCCGCACATATAAACTGTTTTATACAGGATGGAGCCGCATAATTTCTTGACGGATTTCGCGTGTATGATGTGATGGGAAGATATTTGTGATGGTGGTTTAACGCTATATTATGTGCGGTACATTGATGTGTTTATAAATGTTAAAAATACAAATTTAAGCCACTCATTTGTATCGTTTTTGTGAGGTTTGTTGTTTGTTTATTTACTATTGGTATTGCTGGGTTCTTCTTTACTTCTTGCATGCTATGTCGCACGTTGAGTATTGGGCGTGTGAGTGGATTTAGAGTAATGCTTGACTGGTTTTCAATGATGTTGGACCGTTAATTATGTTTGATGTTTTAGTTTACCTTGGTATTGTTTTTTGCTGTAGTGACCGCGGGTGTCTGTGGTATTTTTTATTTGTTTGTGGCTGATGTTTCGTCTAATTCTCACAAATTCTCCAAATATTTTGTTTTAGTGCACTTATAATGCGGTCAAAATGATGCAAATATTAAGTGATGATTAGCAATTAATTTATATCTTTAAAAATGATAAAAGAAAAAGAGATTGGAATATGTTACCCCGCAACAACCAAAATAAATTTGGCTAACTCCAAAAGGGGTAACTGTATAATGGTGAGTTGATTTGACCATAAATGAAAGCTGTATATTCTGTAAAATTGCGCTTAGAGACGCGCCTTCAAGTATACTCTATGAAGATGCATCCGTCCTGGCGTTCCTTGACATAAGACCTCTTAGCAGGGGGCACACATTGGTTATCCCCAAATGTCACTATGTTGATATCTTTGATATACCAAAACAAGACCTCCAAGCAACTCATGTTGCCGCCAAAACCCTCTCCGTTGCCATAAAAGCCGCTACAAACGCTGACGGTATAAGCATCATCCAGCAAAATGGCAAAGCCGCAGGACAAGAAATCTTTCACCTACATGTTCATGTGGTGCCGCGTTTCAGTGGACAGACAATGCCAAGCTTCAAGGAACTCAGCATAGCCGAACGTAAAGAACTCGATGAAATCGCGTCAAAAATCAAACAATACATCTAATTTCTTCTTTTTGAATTGAACATTATGATATGTTATACTGCATGGTTTTCCTGCAAGGGATATCCGCGGTGCTATGCGTAAGTTGAGTTACGGTAGTTTGGCAGATGTATTCTGCACTATCTAATTGTCCATCAAAAAACAAATATGCTTTAGCTACTCAGCATCAGTTGTGTGTTGTTGCAGATCTGTTTGTTATTCTGGGCACTCTGCTATTTCGGCGGTTTGTCGTAATTCACTTATCGTGCTGCCTATGGTTATGACATCTCCAACTGCTGAGACCAGCGAAACCGGCATGCACACGTTTGCACTTCCAAACAGCTTCTTAAAACCCAGCGGCTCAGATGCCTGACTTGATAACTTAACTTTTAAATGTGTAACCCGCCAGTTTTTAAGGTTTACTTTGACACCTTTCACTTGTCCCAAGACTGTGCCACTTGTGTCGATAACATCTTTTCCAGTTAAATCCTCAAAATTTACTAAAACATTTTTTGACAAAATATTCACCATAAAAAAATTCTCAAACAAAAATAAGTCAATTATGGCATCTTAGCCCATGCTACTCAGACGATTTATCAGTTGAGGTTAAGCTGAAGGCTTGGAGCAAAATTGATTGCGCCAGGTATGGAGCTGTCAGTTTAGAGGATGTTGCAAAAGTCAAGTGCAAGAAACTGAAATCGGAGATACCTGAAAAGTGGAAATGGGGAAAACACTAAAACATTACCCGCCGATTATAACAATAAAAGTTTTTGATTTGTCTATAAAAGTTTTTATTTTGACTACGATATGTAGTTAATGTGATTAACTAAAATGACGGCTGAATCAAGCAAAATCTTGGCCGGAATCGGCTCGATACTGATGCTAATTCCTGCCTTAAACATCGTTGGCATAATTCTTGTTCTCATTGGCATGAAAGGTTTATCTGAACACTATAAAGATGACAGCATCTACCGAAACGCACTCACAGGCGTAATTTTTGGCATAATCGGTTTTGTCACTCTAACCCTTGGCATATTCAGTATAGGCATCCTTAGCTTTTTCACCACAACCACCGTTTATTCAGATACATCTACGGCAATATCTGCCTTGGCAGCCATACCTTTTTTTGTGTTGCTTGTAGTGGTGTTATTCGTCTTTATGCTGTTGATGGCGCTCTACTTTAGAAAGGCCCTCTACGCATTAGCCGACCGTTCAGGTGAGCAACTATTTCGCACAGCAGGAACATTACTATTTATTGGTGCAATACTAACAGTAATCGTTGTTGGCCTATTCTTGATATGGATTGCATATCTACTCTTAATAATAGCCTTCTTCTCACTCAAAATAGCCCCAATCACATCATCATACAGCTACACACCACCGCCAACTGCACAACCATACCAAACTGCACCAACAGAAAACAAGGCTAACTTTTGTCCAAACTGCGGTACCCCGATCGCACCCGAAACCGCTTTCTGCTCACACTGCGGAAAACAAATCTAAACGGAACCAAATTCCCAACTTCTTTTTATGTCATATAAATCCCGCAAGGTATGGAACCTTGTACATAATCTTTTGAAATACTTTCGAAAGTAGTTTAATCGATATTTTCGAAGCGTTCGGTATGTGTATTAGGGGTATGCGTGTGTCGGTAAGGGGCCCATGACAAGCATTTGGCTACCGCCGGGGCTGATGTTTCAGTGTGCGCTGTTCCAAGTTACAGCTTGCTTTGTATGCTCCACTAACTGTAGTCCAGTGATTAGGGTGTTGACAGCTGCCATAGTTAGGGGACTATTTTTTTTGCGCGTGGGCTCCTTGGTTATTTTGAGCTCGGCATCTGTTTCTATTTTGTTTTTTTGCTTGTTCTTTAGCCTGCTTCTTTGGTTGCTCATCTGAAAATTTGATTCAGCACAAATTTTCTCTCAAGTTGCTGATTGTGAGTTGATAGGGTTCTGTGTCCGCAGATCTGATATAGCAGGGGTTTTTAGGTAACCGAGTTTACTTTTGTGAGTTTTGTTTTATTGTTTTCAAAGAAGCGGCGGAAAGAAGTGGTTAACTCATAGTTTTCCACTTCGTCAAATGGTACCCAGCGTAGCTCCACTGCATCGCTTGCTGCGGTAATATCTCCTGCTCTAATATGTACGAGGTAGTTGACTATGACGTAATGATATTTGATTTTGCCCTCTGCATCTAAATCTACTTGGCTCACCACATCTACGAGTAGGGGGTTTTCAACGTCTAAGCAGGTTTCTTCTTTGGCTTCACGGATAACGGCTTCTTCGTTGGATTCGCCGAGTTCAACTAAGCCGCCGGGGATGGTCCATTTGCCTCTGGCGGGTTCGTTACCTCGTTTAATAAGTACAATTTGCTGATTTGCTACGATGACGATTCCGATTCCCACAATCGGCTGGTCAGGATAGAGACGCTTCAAGTAGAACACTGTGGTTTAATGTTGTTTCCTGCTTAAAGCTTCTACGGATCGAGTTAGCAAAACAAAGCAGAAGATGCAAGGTAAAGGGGTGTTGATTGGTGTGACTTTTTTAGAGATATGTTTAGGGTTTATTTTTTCCTTCCTGGTTTTGGGGCGGTTCTTCGTTGAGTTCGAGACGTTCGGCCAGAAAATATAGAAACCATCCTGCAGAGAAAGCTATGAGGATGAAAGGAAGCAGAAACACTCTTTTAGCCCTGGTACCCGTTAATCGTTTCATCATCTATAGATTTAATGTTGTGTATTAAGGATGTTTGTGTATTTTTGTGCAACAAATAAACAAGCAGGTTGAATAAAAAGAATAAAAAGTTGGTTGGTGGTTACTCGTATCTGAGGGCGTCTACCGGCTTTAGTTTTGAAGCGCGCCATGCAGGATAGAGCGCAAAGATGACACTAACCCCTACACCAAAAGCCAAGGCCCCCACCAGAACCTCGGGGGTTAACAATGGTGTTATGGTAAATGCGCTTGCTCCTCCCCCGCCTCCTGCTCCGGGGCTGAAAGCTCCTGAACCTAGTACCTGAGAGGCAACGATTGCTAATCCCCAGCCTACCCCGATGCCAATTATAGCACCAATTAAGCCAATGATAACCGATTCACCTAGAAATATTGCCAAGACACTTCTGCTCTTCATGCCCAACGCTTTGAGGATGCCAATTTCTCGGGTGCGCTCAATTAAAGATACTATCATGATGTTCATTATGCCTATGCCTGCCACTAAGAGTGAGATTGCTGCTATGCCAATTAGAAACAGCTGGATGGTGCTAAATACTGAGGAAAGCAGACTCAACACAGCAGTTGCGGAGATAACCGAAACTTGATTGCTGAAGTGACTAGTTATGGCATTAGAGACGCTGGTTATGGTTGCGTTATCATTGTTTTTTACTGTGACAATTATCATATTACACTGATCGGTTCCAAAGAAGCTCTGGGCTTGTTCTATGGGGATATAGATGCCTGTGTCTGAGGGTCCGCCGATGCCTAAACCGCCGATTCTCTCTAGCACACCTGCGACGTTTGCAGAGTAGGTTTTATTGACTGGTAGTCCGCTGGTGGCGTTGGTCCATGTGATGTTGATGGTGTCTCCGGTATTGAAAAATATGGTTCCATTCTGTCCTGGCTGGTTTATGTTGGTGCCCACCACAACTTGGTTTTCTGAGGGATTTGTGGGTATGGTTCCTTCTGTTGTTCTAAAGGTTGGGTAAACCTGGGCGTACTGTTCAAAGTCTACCCCATAGATGGTGGTTTCTCGGTTGAGGTTTTCTGTTTGAACATATCCACTCCGACTTATAATCGCCACCGCTGTCTCTATGTCTGGTGAAAGCGCAACAATTTCAGTGGTGTCCGTAACATGGAGACTAAAGCCTGAGCTGCTTGCATCAGATAAGCCTCCGCCTCCAAAGCCTCCGCCTCCAAAACTTCCGCTGCTAGGTGTTATGATTAGGGTGTTGGCCGATAAGCCTTGATTGAGCTGACCGGTTATGGTTGCCTGCAGTCCCTGTGTTATTGAAAGCAAGGCCACGATGGCTGCTATGCCTATGATTACCCCAAGGGTGGTCAGGGCGGCTCTTAGTTTTCGGAGTTTTATTGCGCTAAATGAGTATCCAAAGACATCTATGCCTTTCATCTAGTTCACCACGTCTGAGTGTATTTCGCCGTCAAACACTTTTATGATGCGTTTGGCTTGGTGGGCTAGTTTTTCGTCGTGGGTGACCATGATGATGCTGACGTTTTGTTCTTTGTTTAGGTTTTGTATCAGTGCTAAAACTTCGCTGGCGGTTTTGGAGTCTACGTTGCCTGTGGGTTCGTCTAGGAGGAGAAATTTGGGGTTGTTTGCTAGGGCGCGGGCTATGGCGACGCGTTGTTGTTGTCCGCCGCTGAGTTCTGCGGGTTTGTGGTTGGTGCGTTCTTTGAGTCCCACGGTTTCGAGGAGTTCTGTGGCGCGTTTTTTGCGTTCGGTTTTGTTCATGTCTGCTATCGACATGGGTAATTCTACGTTGTCACGTGCTGTGAGTCTTGGGATCAAGTTAAAGAATTGGAAGACAAACCCTATGCGGAGCCGTAGCTCTGCTAGTTGGTTGTCGTTGAGTTTGGCTATGTCTATGCCGTCGATGCGTAGTGTGCCCGATGTAGGTTTATCTAATGCGCCGATGAGGTTTAGAAGGGTGGATTTGCCGCTTCCAGATGGTCCTAGAATTGAGACAAAGTCGCCTGTTTCCACTCGGAGATTTACTCCGCGGAGTGCTTCTACGGGGACTTTGCCTAGCATGTACGTTTTTTTAACGTTCATTGCTTCTACTACGGGAACCGTTTTTGATGACATTTAGTGTGTCTCCTGATTTTAGCTATAAAGATGGAAACGGTGCTTTAATATAAAGACTAGCGTGGTCTGTTTGTGTAGTTGCTGAATGCGCTAAAGTGAGAAAAGGTGTTTTTTGTTTTTGTTTGTTTAGGTGTTGTTTTGTGGTATTTTTGTGTGGTCAGTCGGGGTTAATGGTTGTGGGTTTTTATTGTTTGGTGTTTGTTTGTGGGTTTTTGTTGGTTCTTGGGTTTTTATGGTTTCATGTGATTTTTTTCGTGACTAATGCGATAAGCTATATATGTGTGGTTTAGGGAATAACGATATACCACAGAGGACATTTGTATGGAAAATAACCCTAAAAAACCTGCCCTCAAACTCCACAGCCTCCATAAAAAAATACTGATTGTCTCTTTACTATTTACAGTATTACTGGCTTCCCTATTTGCCTGCCTATTAACCGTAAATGCCGCAGGCCCCATACCCGTTAGCAATGAAAACGAACTCAGAGACGCCATTAACAACGCCGCCGAACCCACAATCATCGCCCTCACAACAAATATCCAACTCACCAACACCACCTTCATTCCCCCTGACAAAACTATCACCCTAACAAACAACGCTGGCGGACCCTGGAAACTCATCGGCCCAAACAATCTAAATACCATTCAAAATTTTGGCACCCTAACCCTTGACGGCATCATTGTAACCCATGCCGCCGGCACCTATGGCCGAGGCGTACTAAATAGCGGTATGCTAACTTTGACTAATGGTTCGATTTCTGGCAACATACTTAACGGCAATGAGGGCGGTGGAGTGTTTAACGTTAACAATGCCATCTTCATGATGCTTGGGGGTACGATTTCTGGCAATCACGCTTTTATCGATGGTGGAGGCGTGAACAATGAAGGCACCTTTTACATGCTCGGGGGTGTAATTTCCAACAACACAGCCGCAAACAATGGCGGCGGCATACGAAATTTTTATAATGAATTCAATATGTTTAGCGGCACAATCAACAACAACACAGCCCTTAATGGCATTGGCGGCGGAGTGTACTCTGTTGGCAATACCAACCGCTTCAATTTATCTGGCGGCCTAATTTCTAACAACACCGCAAAAAACGGCGGCGGCGTATACCTAGACAACGGCAACATGCAAGCATCTGGAGGCACAATTTTTAACAACACCGCCAACGGCACCGGCTTTGGCCTTGGCGGAGGCATATACAACACCAACGGAAACCTAACCCTAACTAACGGCGCAGTTTCAAACAACACCGCCAACTATGGCGGCGGCATATACAACACCGGCGGTGCCTTTACCCTGTCTGCTGGAACAGTTTCAAACAACACAGCCAACCAAGACGGCGGCGGCGTATACAACACCGGATCCAGCAACACCTTTAACTTGTCTGGCAACGGTGCAATTTTAACCAACATTGCTAGATGCAATGGCGGCGGCGTATACCTAACCGGCAATGCTTACTTTAATATGTCCGGCGGTAAAATCTCAGCTAACATAGCCTCCTGGGGAGAAGCAGCATATAGCGGGGGCGGAGTGTATGTTAACAACGGCGTTTTTCATTTGGTTGGCGGCGAAATTTCTAACAACACAGCCACAAATGGCGGAGGCGCCTATCTTGACAGCGGATGTAGCTTTACTATGTCAGGAGGCGCAATTTCAACTAATACTGCATCCCATGGCGGCGGCGTGAACAATCGGGGTAGTTTTACTATGTCTGGGGGAGCCATCTCTCACAATATCGCCAATGTTGGTTATGGAGGTGGCATCTACAACACTGGCGGCACTTTTAGCTTGTCGGGGGGCATAATTTCTAACAATACATCTAATGATTCCGGAGGCGGCGTATGCATCCTTGGGGGTAGTTTCACCATGTCTGAGGGCACAATTATAAACAACAGAGCCACCGCCGGTGGCGGAGTGTACATCTTTAGCAGCACAACTTTTAGCTTGTCTGGAGGCATAATCTCTAACAACACTGCCTCTTCTAATGGCGGAGGGGTGTTTAATAGCGGAGGCGTTTTTAACTTAATTGGCGGTGAAATTTCTAACAACACTGCCAACCATCCCTCCTACGGCGGCGGGGGCGTATTCAATACCGGTCATTTTACCATGATTAATGGTACAATTTTAACCAATAAAGCCGTAGCATACGGCGGAGGCGTGTATAATCTTGGGGGTATATTTAGTCCGTTTGGAAGCTTTAGTTTAGCTGGGACAGGTTTGATTTGGGGTAATATAGCTGCTAATGGCGGGGGCGTGTATAATGCAGATAATGGGAATTTGACGGTATCTGGCGGGGTAATCTCTAACAACACTGCCTCTTCTAATGGTGGAGGGGTGTATAATAGTAATGGGAATTTGACGGTATCTGGCGGGATAATCACTAACAGCACCGCTGCCAATGGCGCGGGAGTGTTCAATACAGGTAGCACCTCTAACTTTGGCCTAGTTGTCGGCCTGATTTCTAACAACAGCGCCACTGGCACTGGCTCTGATGGTGCTGGCGGGGGCATATACAACAATGGCGGCAACGTTACTGTATCTGGTGGAGAGCTTTCCCACAATACTGCACGCACCAATGGCGGCGGTGTATACAATACCGGCAGCAACGGTTGCTTTAGTTTATCTGGTGGTACAATTTCTAATAATGTCGTTACCAATGGTTACGGCGGTGGCATATACAACTCAGGTGGGGTACTTCGCATGTTTGATGGGTTGGTTTTTGGCAATACTGCTAGTAGTCCCAATAATGTTTATGGTGGCGGTATATACAATAGTGGTGTCTTTGAGTTAAGCGGCACCGCTACTATAAGTAACAATACTGCCATAGCCACTCAATCCACCGGAACCAGTTCCGTCTATGGCGGCGGCATAGCCACCATCGGCAATGCCACCGTTACCATGAACGGCGGCATCATAGCCAACAACACCGCCACCGCCACAACCACCGGTCTGCGTGTCACCCTTGGCGGAGGCATCTACAACACCGGCGGAGGCGGCGGCACAGTCAACTTTACTCAAACAAATACTCTCATAACCCAAAACACCGCCAGCCAAGGCGGCGGCATATACAATAGCGGCGGCAACGGTGGCGTTAGTGGTACAGTCAACTTTATCCAAACAAACACCACCCTAACACAAAACACCGCCACTGAAAACGGCGGCGCCATAGCCAACAGCGGCGGCTCCGGCTCAGGCGGGGGTATAGTCAACTTTATCCAAACAGATACCACCATAGCCAACAACACCGCCACTAACTATGGTGGAGGCATATCCAACGGTGCTGGTGCTGGCGCTGGGGGTGTCAACTTTACTCAAATAAACACCCTCATAACCCAAAACACCGCCAGTCGAGGCGGAGGTATATACAACATTGGCGGTGGTGCTGGTATAGTCAACTTTACTCAAATAAACACCCTCATAACCCAAAACACCGCTAGCGGTTTTAGCGGCTTTGGCGGTGGCATATACAACTCCGGCAGTAGCAGGGCCGTCAACTTTATCCAAACAAACGTCACCATAGCAAACAACACCGCTAGCCAAGGCGGGGGTATATACAATACCGGTAGTATTGGTGGCTCAGTTAACTTTGTCCAAACCGGAACTATCCTAGCTAACAACACTGCCACTGAGAGCGGTGGTGCTATACACAACTCTGGTGGCGGTTTTGAAGGTGTAGTCAACTTTATCCAAACAAATACCCTTATAACGCAAAATGCAGCTCCAAGCGGTGGAGGTATATACAACACCGGTTTTGGCATTGATGGTATAGTCAACTTTACTCAAACAAACACCATCATGACGCAAAACATTGCCAGTCAAGGCGGTGCCATATATAACCAAGGCATCGGCATTGGTATCACCTTTATTCAAACAGATATCACCCTAGCTAACAACACTGCTACCAGTCAAGGTGGCGGCATATACAATACCGGTGGCACCGTTGTCGGTAGCAGCGGGGGTATAACCTTTATTCAAACAAACACCCTCATAGCTAATAATTCTGCTACAAGTCAGGGTGGGGGTATATACAACCAAGGTGGTGTTGGAGGTATCAATTTTACTCAAACAAACACCACCCTAACCCAAAACACCGCAACCAACCAAGGCGGAGGCATAGCCAACACCGACACTACAGCTAATCTGTGGATAGTTGGTGGGGTTATATCTAACAATACTGTCCGCGGAACCACTGCCACTACGGGTTTTGGCGGAGGTATATATAACAGTCAAGGTAACCTCACTCTAACTGATAGCATCATAATCAACAACATCGCGGCCAGTACTAATGTTGCTGGGGGCCTTGGGGGCGGTATATACAATACCGGCGCCAATGGTAGCCTTAGTTTATCGGGCGGTACAATCGCCAACAACAATGCTGCCCTAAATGGCGGTGGTATATACTCCAACAGCCCAACTCCTCTCTATATCCGCAACGTCAACCTGAACAATAATGGTGCGCCCAATGGAGATGGCGGCGGCATCTGGATAAGTAATTTGGGTAATTTGTTTGTTGATTCGGTCGCTAGCCCTAATCAAACTATCTTTTCAGGCAACAATGCTTCAAAAGCAACAAACCGCATACCCGCCGACGACGCACTCTACGCGTCACGTATCTTTACGAATCTGTGGAGTGCTCCGTTGCCGCAGGGATACAACAACTATGACATTAACTATCCCCAAGGTACCAATTTTACCGATTTTAGCGTGACCTTTAAAATTATTAGTTTAGATCCCAGTGGAGCCTATGAGACTGCGTGGGAAGGTACAGTGGTGGATGATAGAATTGTGCAGCCTGAACCTCTAAACCCCTCTGGAACAGGTGGCTACCCCGCCTGTTATAATGCGCCGGTTTGGTACACCGACTATAATGTGCTTACTAATACGTTCTCTGGGTCGCCTTGGAATTTCACCACAGATATATCTGGATATAGTTGGATGATGGTGTTGTATGCGTTTGATAATGTGGCGTTTGATAATAATTCAGCGGTGCGTACGATTAACCATGGGGTAAGTTTGCATTCTGAATCTGATCCGTTTGTCGATATTTTAGTTAAAAATAACCTTAGTTTAACACAGACGCTAAATATTTCCACTGTCCGAGATCTTACCTATCACAGCTTGTCTGGTGCCGATGTCACTCTTACCACTAGTGGAAATTTCCGTCACTTTAGCATCTCTGGCGGCGGTAATGTTGTTCTCACTTTTGCAGACAGCAAGGTAATACTGAGCGGCCGGGCGGTTATCTCCAGTGGGCCTAATGGCGGCGGTGTTAACATAAGCGGTGCAAATACTAATGTTACACTTGTGGATGCGGTTATTCAGTATTCTAAGGCAGCAAGTGGCGGCGCGATTTATATTGACAGCGGTAGCCAGCTTAACCTGAGTAGCGGCACAATCCGCAACAACACCGCCAGCGGCGTCAGTAACGCTTACGGTGGCGGTGTGTACAATAGCGGTACGTTTGAAATGAGTGGTGGGGTGATCTGGGGCAATAGTGCTGATTTTGGCGGCGGCGTACATAACACTGGTAGCGGTAGCTTTAGTTTGTCAGGTGGTGAGATTTCAAACAACACCGTTTATGGGTATGGCGGCGGCGTACACAACAGCGGTAGCTTTAGTTTATTGGATGGTGAGATTTCAAACAACACCGCTAGTGAGTATGGCGGCGGTGTATACAACAGCGATGGCGGTAGCTTTAGTTTGTTGGGTGGTATGATTTTGGGCAACACCGCTGGCTGGAATGATGATGGATATGGTTGGGGTGGCGGCGTATACAACACCGGCGATAGCGACTTTACTATGTCTGATGGAGCAATTTTAAACAATACTGCTGTGGGTGGTGGCGGTGGTGTGAACAATGATGGCAGTTTTACTTTGTCTGGGGGTGTAATCTCGGGTAACACTGCCCATAATGGCGGCGGCATATACAACGACTATGGCAGTTTTGATTTGTTGGCTGGCGAGATTTCAAACAACACAGCCACCAATGGCGGCGGCGTATGGACTCGTTTTGGCAGTTTTACTTTGTCTGGGGGTGTAATCTCGGGTAACACAGCCCGGTTTGGCGGCGGTATATACAATGACCGGGGCAGTTTTACTATATTTGAGGGGGAAATTTTAAACAATAACGCTACTACAAACGGCGGTGGTATATACAACACTGGTAATAGCGGCCGCTTGAATTTGTTGGGTGGTGAGATTTTGGGCAACACCGCTAACAGTGGTGGAGGAGGCGTATACAACATCGGTAGCAACTTTACTATGTCTGGGGGTGAGATTTCAAACAACACCGTTATGAGTGCCTCTGGCGAGGGCGGTGGCGTATACAATAGGGGCAGTTTTAGTTTGTCTGGGGGTGTGATCTCGAGTAATACCGCTGAATCTGGCGGCGGCGTACACAATAGAGAAACTTTTACAATGTCTGATGGTACAATCTTAAACAACGCTGTCACTGGCAATGGTGGTGGCGTGTACAATAACGGCAACCTTACTGTAACTGATGGTGCGATTTCTAACAATACTGCTAACCATGGCGGGGGCGTATACAACACTAACAGTAACAGCTACTTTGATTTGTTGGGTGGTGTGATTGCTAACAACACCGCCCGCTCTACGGGGGGCGGGGTGTTCATAGATAGCGGTAACTTTGCCCTGTATAGGCGTGGTGAGATTTTGGACAATTTTGCTGCCATCGGCGGCGGTGTACAAAACAGCGGCAATTTTACGATGTTTGATGGCACAATTGCAAACAACATCGCTATCGGCACAAGCTCTAATGGCCTTGGCGGCGGCGTGCGCAACAATGGCAATTTTACGATGTTTGATGGCACAATTTCAAACAATATTGCTACCGCAACTGGCGGCGGCGTGGTCAACTTGGGCAATTCCACTATGTTGGGAGGCACAATATCCAATAACACTGCTGGTGACGGCAATGGTGGTGGACATTTTGGCGGCGGCGTGTACAATCTCGCAGGCAGTTTTAATTTGGTTGGCGGCGAGATTTCGGGTAACAGTGCTGAGTTTGGCGGCGGGGTAGTCAACAATGCCCTTTTTAGTATGTTTGATGGTGCACTTTTTGGCAATACAGCCTGGCGTGGCGGTGGTGTGACCAACCTTGCTAACTTTAGTTTGTATAACGGCCAAATTTCTAACAACACCGCTAGATGGGGCGGCGGCGTAGATAACTTGGGGGGCAATTTTAGCTTGTTAAGTGGCGCAATTTCGGGCAACAGCGCAGAGGCTGGCGGCGGGGTGCTCAATGATTTCGATAGTACCTTTACTATGCACGATGGTATAATTTCTAACAATAGGGCCGATTATGAGGGCGGCGGTGTGTACAATGCCGACCGATTTATTGTATCTGGTGGCGCAATTTCCAACAACACGGCCAATACCCTCGGCGGGGGTGTATACAATCTCTATGGGGTTTTTGAAGCAAGCAACATGACAACCATCCACAACAACACCGCTGGCGATGGGGGTGGCATATACATAAACTCTGGTAGTTTTAGTTTGGTGGGTGGCTCAATTTCAGGCAACACAGCCCTCAATGGTGATGGTGGTGGTATATACCAAAATGGTGCAGGACCACTTGATATCCGCAATGCAACTATTACCAATAATTCGGCTCTTAATGGTGATGGGGGTGGTATTTGGATTGCTCGTGCTAACTTGGCTAATTTAAATATCGACTCTGCTGGGGCGGGTAGTAACCAAACCCTCTTTTCAGGTAACCGTGCCTCTCGCGCTACCATCAGACTTGCGGCTGATGATGCTGTTTATGCAACACATATCTTTACCAACCAGTGGACCAGCCCCTTAACCCAGGGTTATAATAATTATGATATAAGTTATCCGGATGGTCCTGATTTTGTTGAATTTAGTGTGACTTTCAAGATTATCAGTTTAGATCCCAGTAGCGCATACGAAGTTGAATGGACTGGAACGGTGGAAAACGGTACCATTGTAGCTCCGAACCTCTCAGAAATCGGCACCTACCCCGAAAATTACATAATTCCTCTGTGGTATGAGAATTATAATGCATCTACTAATATTTTCTCTGGTTCCCCATGGAATTTCAATACTGATATATCCTTGTTTAATGGCGAGTTGGTGTTGTATGCGTTTGATAATGTGGTCTTTGATAATCCTTCGGCGGTGCGTACGTTTAATCACGGCGTAATTTTGAATACTGCATATGCACCCTTTGAAGATATCTTGATTAAAAACGATATCCCCTTGTTACAGACCCTAACTATAACTGCCTCTCGAACCCTCACCTATCACAGTCTTCCTGGAACAGAAGTCACCCTAACCACCAACGGAAACTTCCGTCACTTCACCATATCCGGCGGCTCCAGTACCCTCACCTTCGCAGACAGTAAAATCATTTTAAGCGGCCAAGCCACCACCCCAACCGGACCCTTCGGCGGCGGCATAACCATAACCGGAACAAGCACCAACACCACCCTAAACAACCCAACCATCCAAAACAGCCGGGCAACTAGTGGCGGAGGCATAAGCAATGAAGGTAGTCTCACGCTAAACAACGCCACCATAACAAACAACACCGCCACAAACGGCGGCGGCATATACAACAACGATGCCACCATTTCCGGTTACACCCCCGACAACATCACCATAACCCTAACAGACACCATCATAGCACACAACACCGCCACCACCAACGGCGGAGGCATATACAACCAAGGATATAATTCGCCCACCAACTTTAACAACGTCACCATAACCATAACAAACACCACCATAACACACAACACCGCCCGAGCAGGCGGGGGCATACACAACCGTGGCAGTGATGGTAGCCTCGGTAGCTTCAACTTTACTCTAATAAACACTGCCATAACATACAACACCGCCACCGACACCTCCACCGGTCAAGGTGGAGGCATGATCCTCGGTGGAGGAAACAGGGCCCTCTCCAATTTTACCCTAATAAACACCACCATAGCGCACAACACCGCCGCCGGTCAAGGTGGAGGCATATACAGCTCAACTAATAACGGCGATACTAACCTTATCCAGATAAACACCACCATAACGAACAATACCGCAAGAACCAGCGGAGGCGGCATATACATTTATGGCGGTTCCGGCCTGATGTACAACGGCGCTTTCAACCTCACCCAAATAAACACCACCATAACAAACAACATCGCCAACAGCGGGGACGGTGGAGGCATAATCACCACCGCCTCCAGCCCTATAGCCTCTAAAGGCATCACCATCACCCAAATAAACGCCACTATAACAAACAACACCGCCAACAACGGGAATGGTGGCGGCCTATCTGGCTTCGGTTACTACTTCAACCTTACCCAAATAGACACCATCATAGCACATAACACCGCCACAGGCGGGGGAGGCGGCATATATGCCGACGGTAACATCACCCAAATAAACACCACTATAACACACAACACCGCCAACGGTCAAGGTGGAGGCATGTACACCGGTTCCGGCAACATCACCCAAATAAACACCACCATAACACACAACACCGCCACAGGCAACGGTGGAGGCATATACACCTACGTCGGTTACAGCGGCGGTCTCAGTTTTACCCAAACAAACACCATCATAGCACACAACACCGCCCGAACAGGCGACGGTGGAGGCATATACACCTACGCCCAAAGCAGAGTCATCATAAACTTTACCCAAACAAACGTCACCATAGCAAACAATACCGCCCAAAACGGAGGCGCCCTATACAACAGCGGCGGGTACGCTAATGCCACCGCATACTTCACCATAACCGATAGCACCCTAACAAATAACCAAGCCACCCAAAACGGAGGCGCCATACACAACAGCGGCTCGACTATAGGCAACGCAAACATCACCATAACAGATAGCACCATAGCAAACAATACCGCCCAAAACGGAGGCGCCCTATACAACACCGGCACGTATAATGGCAATGCATACCTCACCATAACAGACAGTACCCTAACAAATAACCAAGCCACCCAAAACGGTGGAGTCATATACAACACCGGCGACTACGTCGGGTACCCTAGTCGTGGGGGCAATGCATACCTCACCATAACAGACAGTACCCTAACAAATAACCAAGCCACCCAAAACGGTGGAGTCATATACAACACCGGTACCAACGCCTACCTCACCATAAATGACAACATCATAACAAATAACCAAGCCACCCAAAACGGAGGCGCCCTATACCAAAATGCCCCAACCCGACTTAACATAACCAACTCCACCCTAACCGGCAACCAAGCCCCCAACGGAGACGGCGGGGGTATATGGATAAGCTATACAAACCTGCCCAACCTATACATAGACACACAAGGTGCCCCCAGCCAAAGCTTCTTCGCAAATAATACGGCGTCCCGCGCCACCGACCGTCGTCCCGGAGATGATACCCTCTACTACACACACATATTCACAGACCACTGGACCCACCCCTTCATCCAAGGCTATAACAACTATGACATAGCCTACACAGGTGGCCCACCTTTCACCCTCTACAACGTAACCGTACACAACAGCTACGCAACAACAACCGGTACCGGCACCTATCAAGCCGGGGAATCCGTCACCGTTGATGCTGGCGCCCAACTCGGATACACATTCGCCAACTGGACCCTAAACCAAGGCGGCATCACCCTGCCTAACGACCCTATCACAAACTTTACTATGCCGTTAAGTAATGTCACTATAACAGCTAATTGGCAAGCTAATACCTACAATATCATCTATGATTCTAATAGCGGTACAGGTACGATGCAAAATACCCCAGTCACCTTTAACACTAATGTTACTTTGAGTGCGAATGAATTTAGTCGGGAGGGTTATGTTTTTGTTGGTTGGAATACTCAGGCAAATGGTTTAGGTACTATTTTTGTTGATGGAGTGGCTTTTAATTTCACCTACACTGATGATTTAACATTGTATGCAATGTGGTTCCCGTTGGGTGGTGTGGTTAAGGTTATCAGCAGTGGGTCGTCTGCGTTTGCGTTGGGTGAGTCGGTTGTTTATGCGATTAGCTATACTTTGCCGAGTAATGTGAGTGCTATTGAGTCGTTTAG
>JAIRTW010000015.1 GCA_031254875.1 Candidatus Bathycorpusculum termitum | reverse complement strand
TTGTGGTTGAGTATGAAGCCTAGGTAGCCTCGTTGGATGGTTTCAATTACTATAACATGGACAAAAAAGATGCCTAGCGTGTTTTGGCCGATTGTTGTAATGAGTTTGTTGAGTATGGACGGTGTGGTTTCCTGCTGAAGTTGTGGCGCTTTAGCTGGCGGTTTAACTGTTAGTAGCAGTAGAAATGCCATGACAGATGCAAGAATCACTGTGAGGCTAAGATATGCCTGGAAGAAGTACATACCTTCGCCGGCGCCGGAAGACATCAGCCCATAAGTACCCAACGCAGTCAAAGCGATTCCCAAAAGCATACCTGCCAAAAAAGCTGTTCTGCGGTGAGCCTTTATCGAATAGAGGAGTGCGCCTAAAACAAAGTATCCTGCATACCCTGTTATGGTGAAGACGTTGTGGTTGAGTTGATAGGGGAATATCAGACTAAAAAAGGGCAGGATAGATGCACCGATGAGCCATAGCACCACAAAATACCAGATAAGTCTCTGGTCTTTGTGAGCCATGATTGCCCGCAGAAGAGGTGTCAATAGGTAGAGTCCAAAGAGCACATAGATGAACCAGAACTGGGTGTAGGCGCCGTTTAGTGTGCCCTGTATGATGACACCTGCGCTGAAAGGTATTTTTTGAACTAAAAAGACCCAGACAAAATAGATACTGGTCCAGAATATAAAGGGCAAACCTATCCGTTTGAATCGATTTTTGAAAAATTCGTAACGACTATTTTTTTTAGGATCCAGTTTTTCAGGTTGTAACAAAAGTAAACCATTCAACATCAAAAACAGCGGTACTCCCAGTACCGCGAGGCATTGGTAGATGAGTACTATAGCCCAACTTGCTATCCCCAGCGGCGGCAACTGATTTAGCGCTTGACTGGTCATTGGCCATCTGCCTGCGGCATGAACTAAAACAACGGCTATGATAGCTGTTGCCCGTATCAAATCATCATGAACGTCGCTCAGTTTAAGCTGGTTACGCTTCTCCATCCTGACCTGATCTATCCTAAGAGCACTGTAACGTTATATAAGTTTACTAAAGCATGACTGCAGAAAATACGTGTTAGCCATTATCTGTTGTATAGTAAGGCGATCTTTGCTTCTCCTTATTTAAAGTCGCTTTAGTGACTGCATCTGTGTTGCTACGCAGGCTTATATCCAACGGCGGCTGTGCTTCTATTTAGAAAGGGCTTTTTTTGAATAGAGTAATCCTGCGGCAGACTGACCTGTCGTCTTTAAGCGATGATCAATTAGCGGCAAACCCATCTAGTGATGTTTTAACGCTGGATAGAGCACTGATTCTAAGTGGACATCAGCCCACTCTTCTTCCATACCCCGGATTTTTCTACCGTATGTACCACTCAAACATAATGGATATCTGTCCCTACGATCCGCTGAGTCGGCATAGCGACCGTTACCAACACCGCGTCAAAATCGGTACCGACACCAGCTGGAGGTGGCTTACCCTACCCCTTGAGGCATCTAGCGGTTGCACAATTATGGCCGCTAAACTTAAAACCAACTTGCTGAGCGAACGCTGGAATGAGCTGGAGTATGTCTACCGAAAGTATCCGATGTGGAGCCAGTACCAAGCTGAGTTAAAGGAAATTTTTTTGGGTTACACACATCTTTGGGAACTCAATCTAAGGTTGATACTCTGGCTACGGGACTTGCTGGGTATCAAAACTTATCTTTCCATCTCCTATGGCGCAGAAGGTACTGACACAACCGAGCGTATCGCCTCCCAGTTCAGCTCTTATGGATCAGTTGTCTACCTCGCAGGTAAAGGCAGTCTCAAATACCTGGATATGAAAAAATATGAACGTTTAACCAACTCCACATTAGCTATAGTTACCTACACACCACCCCCTCCTTTTTCTGAGGTCTCCATCTTGACTCCACTGATGCTCTATTCACCACAAAAAGTTCTTGAAATCCTGAACATTCGGCGTGAACTTATAAAAGTGGTGGTTAACGGAGAGGAATACAGCGTTGGCTACTTAAACAGCTAAACTTGGGCCATCAGTTTGAGATAGATGGCTTTTGCCGCGTACAGGCGGTTCTCTGCCTGTTGATAAATCACTGATTTGGGGCTATTGATGGCTTCTACACTGATTTCGTAGCCGCGGTGAATGGGCATATCATGCATGATGTAGGCACTGTTGCCGCCGAGGAGTTCGGAATTGATTTGGTAGGGCATCATGAGTTTGATGCGTTTCTCTTTTTCTGTCTCGAATTTGGGATCAGTGAAGAACTCCATATCAATCCAGGTGTCTGTATAGACAAAATCAGCGTCTTCTAGAGCTTTTTTGGTGTCTAAGGTGGCTTTCCAGTGGCTCGTTTTTTTTGCTTCCAAAAACAGTTCCTCATCATGTGCTGCCTCGTTAAATATGGGAGTTACTGTGGTTAGTTTAATACCTGTTTTGACGGCGGCTTCGATGAGGCTGTTGGTGACGTTGTTATGTACGCCGATGTAGACCAGTTTTGCTCCTGCAAGTTTGCCGCGTTTTTCTTTTATGGTAATTAAATCGGCTAGGGCTTGGCTGGGGTGATATTTTTCGTCACAGCCATTGATTATGGGCACGCGGGATGCAGCGGCCATTTTCTGTAGGTCGCCGTTATAGAGTAATCTTGCCATGATGCAGTCCACATGGCGGGAGAGGGACTGGGTTTCGTCGCTTATGTCGGCTAAGGTGAAATTTGTGCTTTTCCAGTCGATATAGAGAGCATGTCCGCCAAGCTGTGTCATCGCAACTTCGAAGCTAACACGGGTGCGGGTACTAGTTTTCTGAAAAACCAACGCTGCAGATTTACCCTCCAGAGTTTTGAGGAACTTTTTGGGGTTATGCTTGGTTTCTACAGCTAAATCAACCAGTGCATTGAGATCTTGAGCCGTGAGTTCTTTAAAGTTGATTAAATGCATCTTTTGTGCCTAAATACAGTTCAATCAACCATTCCAATAATAAGCTTTTAGGTGTCCTCTCGATAAGTTTTTTTTGTGTTCTGTTGTAGTTATCAATGGCATTTAACAACCAGAAGGGAGGACGGTAAAATTTTTACGCTTCAACACCCAGATAGCTTTGATGCCCGATGATATTGCTCGTCTATTCGATCCTCGATATTGCAGGTGTAAACATTGCTCAACAAATTCTCAAACATTATGCCTTCACAAAAGCCCGGAAAATATATAAAAAGTCGCCTCTCTACACTGCCCGAATTAACGGTTGCCAAATTGCTTTAGCGGCGCTCCAAGAGGAAGCTGTCTATGCCCAATATATCCAAGATGACTTTCCCGATGCCGATCTTGTTGTGTTTCTCTCACGGCACAGTAGTCAAAGCGGCAAACCCACCCTCTCTGTGCACACCCCTGGAAACTTTGGTGTTGCAGAATTTGGTGGAGCCCCAAAAATTATCTCGGTTGCACCCGCTGTTGCAATGCAGACAGCCCTAAAAACGATGATTTACTACAAGGAATCCTTGTCTCTGTTTGACTATCAAGTTTGCTATGAATGTACCCATCATGGGCCATGTCTAAAAGTTCCTGCTATGTTTGTGGAGCTGGGTAGCTCACCGGCACAATGGACTGATACCCGAGCTGCGGAAGCCGTTGCACATAGCGCTATATCTGCTGTTACCGCTTTCACAGTCACACCCTCCTCAGCGGTTTTGGGCATAGGTGGAACCCACTACAACGAAAAATTCACCACGATGGCTCTGGCGGGAACCGCTTCATTTGGGCATATGATCCCCAAATATGCGGTTCCAGACATAGATGCCGCTATGATTAGGCAATGTATCGAGCGAACTTTTGAGAAGGTACAACTGGCACTGCTAGATTGGAAAGGCATACGAAGCGGAGACAAACCAGGCTTGCTTTTTGCATTGGAGGCGGTGGGGTTGCCTTACCAAAAAGTTTAGCTTGCCCTATTCCGTTCAGTTCAAAAACCAAGAATTACATCCTGTATTTCCGGGAAAAGTAACTGCCAAGTTCCTGCTGGGGAAAGTTTAATAGTCTATAACCAGTAGTTTCTAAACCTAAACCTTACAGTAATGTTTATTATATCTAAGTGAAATCTTGAAGGTGCGGTAAAAATGGGAATTAAATCTTGGCTCCAACAAGCGGCAAGAACCTTAAAGTTAGCCGTTAAACCGGGACGTGAAGAGCTATGGCTCTCAATAAAAATCAGCTTGCTGGGCATCGGTGCAGTAGGCTTAATTGGTTTTGTAATTAAACTGATAGCGTCTGTTCTTGTCCCCTCAGGTGCATAAGCAAAAGTGACGTGTTATGGACAAAAAAGAAGAGCTTTCCCAAGTAAAAATCTTTGCAATTAAAACAACTACTGGACAGGAGCGCAACGTGGCGCGATTGATTGCATCAAAAGTTAACATGCTCCACATTCCTCTAAAGGCTCTTCTGGTTCCAGATACACTCAAGGGTTATGTGTTTATAGAAGCAGATGGCCCCCACCTTATAGAAGATGCCATCTCTGGCATTCGTCATGTTCGTAGCCGGATTCCGGGCTTAATCGGTTTCAATGAAATCGAACGCTATATCGTCCGTAAACCCGTCATGGAAGACCTCAACGAAGATGACGTGGTTGAGATCACCGGCGGGCCATTCAAGGGTATGCGTGCCAAAATCACCCGTCTCGACAAAGCTAAAGGCGAAGTTACCCTCGAGTTGCTTGAGGCAACATTCACTTTGCCTATCACAGTACATTCAGACTATGTTAAACTAGTAGAAAAAGCAAAATCATAAAGTGAAAATCTATGGCAGATAAAAAAGTTGTAGAATTAATCGTCAGCGGTGGTCAAGCCAATGCGGGTCCGCCGTTGGGTCCAGCTTTGGGTCCCTTAGGAGTCAACATCGTAGCTGTTGTCAACAAAATCAACGAAATTACCAAAGATTATGCCGGCATGAAAGTTCCGGTGAAGGTGAGTGTTGATCCTGAAGATAAAACCTTCGAAATCAGTGTCGGTACACCCACTGCATCCGCTCTGATAGTTGCTGAATTGAAAATAGAGAAGGGTTCAGGTACCCCTAACACGGTTAAAGCTGGCGACTTAACTATGGAACAATTAGTAAAGATTGCTAAGATTAAAGCCCATCAGCTTCTGGCACCTGATACTATGAAAGCAACTAAAGAACTGCTTGGTACATGTATCAGCTTGGGTGTCACTGTTGAAGGTAAAGATCCCCGTGAAGTCCAAAAAGATGTCGATGCCGGCACATACGAAAACCTCTTTGGGTAACTGCTGATGCTGGGCGAATATTTTTATAATGGATTTCTTATCCCCTACTGGCACGAGGCTTAAAAATGCCCCTAGACAACAATACACTATCTGAAGCGATAAAACAAGTAAAAGCTAAAGCTGGCGAGAAGAAGTTTAACCAGAGCATAGACCTAATACTAGACATTCAAGAAATTGACATGAAAGCTCCCGAAGGCAAGATCCAAGAAGTCGTTGAGCTTCCACGCGATACACTAAAACCCAATCGCATTTGCGTTATTGCTTCAGGCGAATTCGCGCTCAAAGCAAAGAACTCCGGTGCTGATCGCGTCGTTGACCGCACAGAGCTTGATGATTTAAATGGCAAAAAGAAAGAGTTGCGTCAGTTAGCCAACGACTGTGACGTTTTCATCGCGGAAGCACCATTGATGCCGCTGGTCGGCAAAATTTTAGGGCCTGTCTTAGGTCCAAGAGGCAAAATGCCCATTCCTGTCCCACCAAACGCGGATATAGCCAGTTTAATCGTTAAACACCGCAAAACCGTGGTTGTCCGTATGCGTAACCAGCCCATAATCCAAGTTAGAATAGGTTCACAGCAGATGAAAGACGAAGATCTTGTCGAGAATGCAATGACGGTTCTTCGTGTCCTTGACGGCAAACTTAAACGAGGCCTCAAAAACGTAAAGTACGCTTTCATCAAAACCAGTATGGGTGAACCCGTCAAAATTAAACCATAAATAGAGAAGAGAAAGCATGCCATCCCAACAAGTATTAGATGAAAAATCAAGCGAAGTAGCCGCGATAAAAGATATATTCAAAGAATACAAATCCGTCGGCATTGCCAGTCTGCAGAAAGTTCGCGCTTCCCAATTGCAGGAACTCAAAAAGAGTATGAAAGGCCAAGTTTATCTGCGTGTCCTCAAAAATACCCTAATAAAAATCGCCCTTGAAGAACTCAACCAAGCAGAACTCAAAAAGCTTGAGGAATACTTGGAAGGATCAAACGTCTTCTTATTCACTGACCTTAACCCCTTCAAACTGGCGCTTATGCTGGAACGCGGAAAAGTTAAAACCACCGCTAAATCAGGCGACATAGCTGCATTCGACGTTGTTATTCCCTCCAGTAACACTGGTCAGCCTCCCGGACCAGTCATTAGCCAGCTCAATGCTGTCGGATTACCCACCAGAATAGAGAACGGTAGTGTCTGGATCAGTAAAGACACTCTAGTTGTCCGCAAAGGCGAGCCCATAAACGAGCGTTTAGCCGGTGTCCTCTCTAAACTCAACATAAAAGCAGTTGAATTAGGCATTTCTATGCGTGCAGTCTTTGACAACGGCATAATTATAACTGGTGATAAGCTAACCGTCGACGTTGTTGCCACCAAGAGAGGTGTAGAATCAAGCAACCAGGAAGCCTTCGCACTAGCCTTAAGCATCGGATACGCAACTAAAGAGACCATTCGGCCACTCTTACAGACAGCTCACCAGAAAGCAGTTGCACTCTCAGTCGGCGCAGCCATACCCACCAAAGAAACCATTGCAGACCTTATCCGCAAAGCCAACGCAGAAATGTCCAGCCTACATGGTGCAGTTGATAAGCTTAAACCTAAAGCAGCATAAGCTGCCCTTCTCTATTTATTTTACAATATCTTTTGACCTTTTTAGACTTATTGTGCTCTAAGACTATGTTTACTGATCCTGTTTGAATATTTACAAGTTTTCAAAGCAGACTTCACTACAATGACACTGCGGCGGTTCTTTCTTTTTTGTAGGAAATAGTGGTTAGTAATATCCTAAATTCAGACTGCACAAAAACACTAAAACCAACATTGATACGGAATTATTGAAATTTTTCCCTTTATATAAAAACTATGTAGAAAATTCATAATCACGCTATTTAGCCATCACGTTTTTGTGTAGTCTAAATTTAGGTAATATGGTACCGGTCGGTAATTGTTCAATCATCAAATTATTTCATGTCATGCCTAACGACGGGAACTCGGGGGTGAAACTAATAAATTATTTTTTACTGTCTAGGCGTTGCCGGTAGCATTCGTAGTCAGGCAGTTTACGGGTGTAATCTCTACATATCAATGGTGATGAAATTATAAAGTCGGCTGAGCTACGGTTGCATGCTAAAGGGATATTCCACACTACCGATACTCGCAGGAGCGCCTTTACATCGGGATCATGGGGTTGCGGTTCAAGGGGATCCCAGAAGAAGATGAGGCAGTCAATTATGCCGTTAGCTATAAGCGCGCCTATCTGCAAATCGCCGCCAAGTGGCCCTGACTCCATGTTGATGATTTCCAAACCTAGTTCCTTCTCGAGGAGCTTGCCCGTGGTTCCTGTGGCGTAGAGTACATGTTGCTGTAGTGTACCAACATTATATTTTACCCATTCCAGCATATCTTCTTTTTTGTTATCGTGGGCTATGAGCGCGATTTTCTTTTTGCTTTTTATCACTTCGTTCTTTGTCATAACCTCTGGCCTCGAGAAGCCAGAGGTTGCTGAGGGCTTATAATGGTTGTGCTATAGAATAGCTACTTCTGTGCATAGTATACCGCTTAGCTATCGAACGTGTCCTCTGCTTGGCGGCTGGTCATCTTTGTTTTTTCACGTTTTTGTGCTCAAAGCTGGTTGCTTAGCCTACCAGTAGCCTTTGAAAAGTGCTTAAATATGTTGTATGCTCCTGTATTGTCTGCAGTTAGAGGTCCTGTGGTGTGTCTGGTTTATGCTTAATGCCTCTCACGCGGTTTAGTTGTGTGGTCTTTGGGTTGTTTGATGGCATATCCTGAGACGCTGATCGTTTGTAGGCTGAATTTTTTCATTTTTTCACCTCCAAAATCAGCGGCAAGAAAACAGTTAGTTACAGAATTTTAAGGCTGTAGTTTCAGATTGCGGTTAAGGATCAGTTAATAAATAACTTGAACTATTCATCATAATATTTATGGTATTCCACCGTTAACTTGATCAAGTTATTTTTGAACTATTCCTAACCACAAACTACTCTGATTCAATGCATTTATATTTGAAATTCCAAGGGCTTTTTTAACGGTAACTGTATCGGTTCGTCGGGTTCAATTATAACTTTGATGTCTAAGATATCTGTGAATTCCTGTTTGACGTTTTTTTCAACTGCTTTGGTTATGCAACATGCATCACGTACGGTTAAATCAGCGTCGATAACAACACGCATATCGCCGATTAAATACGAGCCTGCCTTTCTCATGCGCACCTTCTGTACCTGTTTTACACCCCGTGTTTGTTTGGCGGTTTGCTCTATATCCCGTACAATTTCGTGGTCATCAAAAGCATCAAGCAACACTAGCGATGATTCTCTAAGAATCGGCCGGATCATAGTGAAAACAAAAAATGCAATTACTATCCCTGCAATGGCATCGGTTTGGGTGATGCCTAAGAAGAAACTTAACGCAATACCTAACAGAACCGTTGCTGAGGTGAGGACGTCTTTTATTGAATTTGCCGCATCGGTCTTTAGAGCAGTTGATTTGTATCTTTTGGCGGCACGTCTTTTGTAAAATAAAAGAAAAATGGACGCCATCAGAGCTGCTGAGGCTACAATCATGGATACTTCGGCGTTTATTATCGGCGTTGGATTAAGCAGTTCCTGACAGGATCCATAGAGTAAAACTGCTGCTAAGCCGCCCATAAAGACGGCGGCTATTATGCTACTCATTGTTTCAAAGCGGTGATAGCCGAAGGGAAATTTGCGATCGGGGTTTTTTCTTGAGATGCGTAGCCCGGTCCAAACGATGAATGAGACTCCGGCGTCTGCAAAAGATTGGACCCCGTCTGCTATCAAAGCGACGCTTAATGTAAATAAGCCTGCGATGACTTCAGCAAATCCCACTGCTATTTGAACAGCAAAAAAGCGTTTAGCTACTTTCCCGCTTTTTAAAAGTTTATCGGAATTCAAATTAGTTGATCTGTGAGTACTTTCAGAAGGCAACAATTTAAGGATTTTCCATAATTAGTCGCAAAATAAAAGTTAAAGCCTGGAAATTCAGGTTATTTTTTTCGTCATGACGTAGGCGTCTTCACCGTCGCTGTAGTAGCCGTTGATGGTGCGGGTTATTTCGAAACCTAGTTTTTTATACAATGAAATCGCGGCTTCGTTAGTGATGCGGACCTCTAGGAAACCCTGTTTAGCCTTGTAGTACTCCATGCCTTCAAGTGCTCTCTTAATGACTGCCTGTGCGACGCCTTTGCGTCTGTACTGGGGTATAACTGCAATTGAAACCACATGTCCCTTGCGTACTAAGCCGCCGAAGCCAAAGTTGGATAAGCCCACTTCGATGCGGCACATGATGTAGCCGACGATTTTTCCATCTTGCTCAGCTACGATGAAGGTTTCGGGGAATCGTTGATGTAGATCTACAAAGAAGAAGTCTGTATAGTTTTCGGGGAGACATATCCTGTTGGTTTGCATGACATTTTGGAGGTCATCTGGGCCGAATTTGCGTAGCGTAAAGATTGGTTGCATCATTTCGCCTTATTTAAAAAGGATTTATGTGTTTAGACTTAAAGGTTACGCTTCAGGAATAATTAGTTTTTGTGGATTTTTAGATTTTGCTTTCTTCAGGTGCTCTATACATCGGAAGCGTGTTGCTACCTTGTGGCATTGCCCAGACACGTGAGGCAGAACCTGTAATCTTAAACGCCTCGTTTAGTGCGTCGTTTACTGCCCTAGCGGTTTTGAGTTTAAAGATGCTGGTGGCATAGAAATCCGGCATAGATGATACCAATATAATTTGGTGGTTGAGCAGGGCTTTTAGGAGATAGTACGCGCGTTGTCCTCCGACAGCAAAGTTACGTTTGACCTCGCGTTCAACGTTTTTTATTTCGCTGAGGCGTGTCATCCAGTCATAGAACACTTGATTGCCATAGCCCTCGATGCATTCAGCCACTAAAATAATAACTCCGCCCCGCTTCACAGCATCTAATGAGGCATCCATGCCTTTGAGCGCTTGATAGAGAGTCAAATCCCATGGGTGTCCACCTGCACTTACTACGATGATGTCGGAGCGTCGATCCACTGTAATACGGTACATTTGCTCAACAAGGTTAACAGCCTCCAAAAATGCGGCTTCTAAGTCTCCGGCGAAGGCTCTCACAATTTCTCCTTTTTTATTTTCAACGACGTTAACTATGAAATCTACTTTTGCCAGTTGTGCGGCTTCGGTCATGTCGATGTGGACGGGATTATTTTCGAGATTGCCTGCTACGGAGTTGGCGTTGACAAGTAAAGCGTGGTTTTGCCGGATGGTTTCTGTTCCAGACACCGCGGGTAAGACACTTTTTCGTCCACCGCCGTAACCGGCATAGTGGTGGTATTGGACATCTCCGAGGAGCACTTTGACGTTGGCTTCTGCAAATATGCGGTTAACATGTATCTTGTTGCCGTGGGTTTTGGTGGTGCCGATATAGACTAAGTCTGGGGCTGAGGCGTCATGGCTGATGACTTTAACCCTTTTTGCGTTTTCACCCAAGAGTTGGGTAGTTTCTTCAGGTTTCACTGCTCTGTGTGTTCCACAGCCAAAAATAACTGTGATGTTCTCGTCTTTAACGCCTGCTGTGTTGAGTTCGGAGAGCACCGGCAGAAGCATTCGCTCGCTTGGTGTGTTGCGGGTGGCGTCGTCGACGACTATGGCGACTTTGGATTCGGGTTTAGCGATTTCGTTTAGACGTTTGGATGCGATAGGTTCTTTGAGTGCACGTTCGATTTCGGCTTTCGGGTCAGTAGCGCCTGGATGCTCTTTGGGTTCGATGGTGCCCAGCAGATTTCGGGCTGGAATTCGGACACATACATCTGTTTTTCCGTAGGGAAGCCAAACATCAACCATGAGGTGTCACTGCTGATTTACATGTACTCAGCGCCTGAAACTATTAAGCCTTGCCAAATGCTATGTTGATAGTTCCTTGTTTGATGACACAAACTGTCGACGGTGTCGATTAGAGCCTATATTTTCCAATCAGGTCCTGTTTTTTTGCCCAGCAAAAGCACCTGAATATGTCCCGCTATAATGATAAACATCCAGACTGACGAATAGAAAAAATAATACACAAACATCTCATGGAGTTTCATTTCGTAGAAACCAAGCTTTCTGGAGAAACCATAGAAAACAGCGGAGGTCACTACAAAACCTGACATAGATATCAACACAATTTTGAGAACATCCGCGGTTGCCAAAGAAACCAGAAAAATCGGTAATGCAATGTTAAATTTAACGGACAGAAACAATGAAAAAAACAGTAACGAATTGTACATCCACAGGCTTGGTACAATTGCACTGAGAAAAAGCACAGCGGCTGAAGGATAGAGAAAGAACAGGCTGGGAATGAAAACCTGTGGCTTATTGATGAAGCGCCCCGTCAGATGCTTATACCAATCTTTAAGCCAAAGTGCCTGCCCAATCGCCCAGCGTCTGCGTTGTGTATACCACATCCGCCAGTCGCTATGCACTACAGTTTGGACTTCCACATCATGCGAGTAGGCAAAGCGACTGTCTTCTAAAAATGCACGAGTAGCTATATCGATGTCTTCTGCCACAACTTTGCGAAAACCCTGCACTTTTTCAAACATTTCGCGTCGAATGGCAAATGCGGCGCCATTGACGGCTGGGCATTTCTGCATGAACCGTGAAGCCAACCATGAGTTGATGTTGAAAGTGAGGTACTCATAATAAGCCATCTTGGAGAGGAACGATTGGTTTTTGGTGACTCGTTTTTTAATATCTAAAATGTCTGTATGTTGCATTTCCATAACGATTTTTCTAAGATAATCAGAGTCGGCGGGGATGCCCACATCGGAATCCAAAAAAAGAAGCACCCTGCCAGTAGACAAGCCGACGGTGTTGTTGAGTGCATTGGCTTTGCCGATGCGTTCATGGTTCACGATGAATTTGACATTTTCACTTTCAAGCACCTTGATTTTTTTGCAAAATTCATCAGTGGGTTCATCGACGGTTATGAAGAATTCTTTAGACACACTTTGTGCGGCAAGCGCGGCAAGTATTCCTTCTACTTGATTTGATTCTCTGTAGATGGGAATAAAGATACTTATGTCCAACCGCTAAGCCCTCGAATTGCGATATAAAACTATGTTGTTATTTCTCAGAGAGCTTTTTAAGTTTATTCTCATCTCAAGTGACTAACCACAGTCTGCAAGGTGAATTCTAATTTTCTGCAAGATAGTGTTAACAAAAAAGTCATGGACAACCAGAGGATTCTGTTTTTAGATAGGTAAATTATTATGCCGCAGAACAGAGTACATCCTCGTTATGTCTAAAGTTAAAGCTGTAAGTCTGCTTTCAGGCGGCCTAGACAGTATCCTCGCCACAGAGATGATAGTGAAACAAGGCATCGAAGTGATTGCTTTCAACGTGAGAACCCCTTTTTGTCTCTGCAAAAAAGATGGCTGCGCTGCTGTAGATGCTGCTAAACAGCTAAACGTTCCCCTCAAGATGATTGCCGCCGGAAGCGATTATCTGCGGATGCTCCGCAACCCCAAACATGGTTACGGCAGAAATATGAACCCATGTATCGACTGTCGCATTTTCCTTTTTAAACAAGCCAAAAAATACGCCCGTGAAATCGGCGCCGGGTTCCTATTCACAGGTGAAGTCCTCGACGAACGTCCCATGTCCCAACATTTCTCTGCTCTCAAACTCATCGAAAAAGAAGCAGGTCTCGAAGGCAAAATTCTGCGTCCGCTCTCTGCACGCTTGTTGCCGGAAACCGAAGCGGAAAAGAAAGGATTAGTCGACCGTACTAAGCTTCTTGACATCCAAGGTCGTTCCCGTAAACCTCAGTTTAAGCTTGCCGAAGAATTTAACCTCAAAGATTTTCCATGCCCCTCCGGTGGTTGTCTCTTAACTTATGAGGAATATGCCAAAAAAATCCGGGATCTCTTCATTTATAAAAAACATATATCATTGGCAGATGTATCTCTGTTGCGGGTAGGTAGGCACTTCCGTTTCGGAAAAAACAAAATCATAGTAGGTCGTGACGAGTCCGAAAACAAAATCTTGACTGCACGTCAAACCAAGAACGAATTCTCCTTTGAATTGCCAGATATTGTCGGTCCAGTGACGCTTCTGCAGGGTCCAAAAATTAAAAAAGCGGTTGAAATCGCTGCGCAACTCACTGCCTTCTACTCTGACGCCAAAATCGGCGAAATCAGAGTTAATTACGGCAGAGAAAAACGTGACCGCTTAATAGTGGTGTCTTTGCCCGATAAGCCTGAGGTGGATAAACTTCGTGTCGGCCGTGAAGAGAAACCTAAAAAGAAGTCGATACGCACTAGCTAAAGCTAAGGTTTTAGCGTTATTTTACAACCTGAACTCTTCCGTTTTACCCTTATAACGGATATTTAATGTTCAAATTATGCTTTATGTGGTCATTAGGCCATAAATCTTAAATATATTTACCCTTATGTTTACCCTTATGAAAGCCGTCCCACAAGCAATACAAACAACATACCAACAAATAAAACAACAACAAAAAACAGACTGCCTACAACTCCGAAAAATAAACAACCACTACTACATCTACAAAATACACAACCAATGGAACAAACAAACAAAAAAACCACAAAAAACCACCAACATAATAGGCAAAATAACCCCAGACGGCCAATACCACCCCAAAAAACAAAAAACCAAAACCTCAACCACAAAAACCTACCAATACGGCAACTCAGAACTCTGCCACCAACTCTCAAAAGACATAAAACAAGCCACAAAAAACCTACCCTACAAAAACGAACTCATAGCCCTCACCATCATACGCGCCACCCACCCAACACCCATCCGCCTAGCCCAAACCACCTGGAACGACCTCCACCTCTCAAGAAAAACACAACTAAACCTCAACCCAAAAAACATCACAAACATCCTAACAACCATAGGCACCCAAATAGAAGAAACCTACAACCTCTTCACCCAACTCACCCCAAAAGGCGGAATGCTCTGCTACGATTTAACCTCAATTCTCTCCTACAGCAAAAAACTCTTGCTAGCCGAACGCGGCTACAACCCCGACTGGGACAAAAATAACCAAATCAAAATAGCTATGGCGTTTTCCACAAACACCCATCTGCCCACAGCAATTGATGTGTTCTATGGCTCAATAAAGGAAACAAAAATCCTCAAATATTTTGTGGAACGCTTTCCAAACAAAGATATAGGTTTTATCATGGATCGTGGCTTTACTGATTATGGTATGTTGCTTGATTTTAAAAAACGTGGTATACACTATATTGCGGCACTTAAGAAGAATTCAGTGTTTATTCCTGCTAAGATAAGTATGGTTGGGGCTTTTGTGTATCGGAAGCGGAGTGTGGCGTTTTCGAAGGTGGTTTTGGAGGGGTATGGGTTTTTGTATTTGTTTTTGGATCCAAAGCTTCGGGGTGTGGAGGAGGATTTTTTGCTTGGTCGGGTGGCTGAGGGGAAGTTGTCTATGGCTGAGTTTGAGACGTCACGTGTGTTGGCTGGGGTGTTTGGGTTGGTTTCGGATTTGGATGTTGAGGCTAGGGTGGTGTTTGAGCAGTATAAGGGTCGGGAGGAGATTGAGCAGGTGTTTGATTTTATGAAGAATGATTTGGAGGCTGATAAAACGTGTTTGGGGTGTGATGAGGCGGTTCGGGGTTATTTTGTTGTGGTGTTTTTGGCTATGCGTTTGTATTTTAAGATTTTGAAGCGGTTACGTGAGCATGGTTTGGTTGGTAAGGTGTCTGTTAGGGAGGTTTTGTTTGAGTTGTCTAAGATGCGTTTGGTTGTTGAGGCAAGCGGGAAGGAGTACTTGTGCGCTCTCCCAAAAAAGACTGAGGAAATACTGGAGGTATTCTCAGACTTTATCAAAATTACATAAGGGTAAAACAGCAAAGTTCAGGTTA
>JAIRTW010000010.1 GCA_031254875.1 Candidatus Bathycorpusculum termitum | reverse complement strand
GAGTTTATCATACGGAAAAGTGTCGGATAATGGTTGAGTATTTTTAATTTTGTCTGTTTCTATTTGTCTTGTGATGGGGCAATGTTGGGCTATGAAGTTGTTATCTGGGGTTTTTAGTGTTTCCCAAGGCCAAGATAGCACTGCTGGGTCGTTACTTATTATTGTGAACTGTAAATTAGATAGTTTTTCTTCTTGTTGAGCTTTATAATACCCGTCCAATGCCGGACTATTGCCAAACAGTTTATCAAAGCAGTCTCGTCCCCATTGAGACAATGCTGTTTGAACATCATCTGCACGTGTACATGATGCCTCAATAGGTAGCTCTAGGTATTCTTCTAGGTACCATTTGAGGTCTTGTTGGAGATTTGTATTGTGTTTTTCAGCTATAGTTTCCCAAGGTGGTGTTAGTGTTATCGGCTGTGACTGTTCCCCATCGTACACAACCACAAATAACAGCTTATTATCCGAAAATGGACAATGTTTAATGTGTAACTGCATAACTCAACCAAATCTCCTATAAGAACAAAACAGAAACAAGCAATTTAGCGGATATATAGCTAACGCAAATTTGGCGTAAACTGAAAATATTCTACCAAGTAAAAAACGGGTTAAATAGTGCTGGCTCTTTCAAGTTCAGTTAGGCTTTGGTTTACTATATCAAAATTATATTGGTCGCCAATTCGTGCAAAAATTCGCAGTGATTTGTTATACAATTTTTTGGCTACCGCAAAGTCTCTCTGCTCATACGCGACACATCCCAATTGATGATATGAACTGGCGGTACCCTGTTCGTCACTTAATTTTAGAGTGATGCTTAGTGATATGTTATACCATTCTTTTGCTTTGTCAAACTTTTGTTGTGCCTGCATAACTATACCCAATTGATGAGCAGTTTGGGCTACACCATGTTCATCGTCCAACTTTTTGCTGATTTGCAGGGATTTGTTATACCATTTTTTGGCTACTGTAAAGTCACGTTGTTCCTGCGCAACCAATCCCAATTGATGGCACGTCTTAGCTGTACCTTGCTCATCATTCACTTCTCGGCTAATTTGTAGTGATTTGTTGTACCATTCTTTGGCTGTGGTAAGATCTTTCTGTTCATACGCAACATTCCCCAAACTATGATATGTTTGGGCTAAACTATGTCTATCATTCAACCTTTGGTCAATTTGTAAGGCTTTGTTGTACCATTCTTCAGCAGTAGTAAAATCTCTCTGTTCATACGCAACTAGCCCCAAGTTATGATAAATTTGGGCAACACTGTACTCATCACCTAGTTTTTGGTTAATTTGCAGGGACTTGTAATACCAGTCTTTAGCTATGTCAAGATCGCCCCGTTCAAATTCAGTATTCCCCAAAGTTTGATATGTTTTAGCCATGCTATATTCGTCACCTAACTTTAGAGTGATGCTTAGTGATTTGTTGTACCATTCTTTGGCTTTGTCAAACTTTTGTTGCTCTTGTGCAACTATCCCCAAGTTATGGTATGTTTGGGCTATACCAGATTCATCGTCCAACTTTTTGCTGATTTGCAGGGATTTGTAGTACCATTTTTTGGCTACTGTAAAGTCACGTTGTTCCTGCGCAACCAATCCCAATTGATGGTAGGTTTGAGCTGTATCATACTTGTTGCCTAATTTTTGACTGATTTGTAGGGCTTTGTTATACCAATCGACGGCGACAGTAACGTCTCTCTGCTCCTGCGCAACTAACCCTAAATTATGATAAGCTGATGCTTCTGCTTGTTTGTTATTATATTCTTTTGCTGTTTTAAAACATCGGGTATAGAGTCTGGTTGCTTCGGTAAAGTTACGTGTATTTAGAGCATAAAGGGCCAAGGTATCAGTTAGTGTTAACACAGCATCTGGTAGAGTTATTTTTTGAGATAGATTCAGTGCGCAGTAGAAGTTTGCGCCAAATAATGTAAAACCATGCAGTTGTTCGTGTAGCTCTTTATCAATATAGATAGCTACCAACTTATTCATCATATTTACAAAGACTTGCTTATCATCATCACTTGCTGGATGATTGCGGGTTAGGCAACTTTGCAGAGCAGGGTGTAGTCTATAAACTAAACCACCTACTGCATGACATAGTCCTGCATTTTCCAGTGTAGTAAAACACTCATCAATTTTGGGATTAGAGTTTCCAGTAGCTCCCAACATATCCTTCAAATATCCAGCATCTACATATTGTTCATGTAACCCAAGTAATCGTAGTACTGACGTAAAATCTTGATTTAGACCTTTTTCGAACACTGAAAGTGCCGCTTGAATGCGTCGTGTAGCATCATCACCAACTAAACCATTAAAATTCTCCTCCAATTCCGTCAGTAATTCGGTTGCTGGTTTTTCTTTTAACCGTAGTAAAATTGCACGTATTGCTAATGGGTTACCATTCAGTTTATCCATAAGTTTCTTGTATGTTTTATTTCCGCGGTCAAAGGAGAGACCTAAATCTTTCACCACTGAATTGCAATATTGCCATAGCTCTGCCCCTCTTAGACCATATAGTGGTATACGTTGACATTCTCTAGGTGCTAACCAGTTTTCTGGTGAACGGCTAGTTATTAGTATCTTAGTTTTGCCACCGTACAAATCACGGAGTAGTTGTTTGAGCAGAGTTCTATCGGCTTCAGACAGCAGTGCTGATATTTCGGTGTTTGGGATTCCGTACGCTGATTCAAAATTATCCCAAACGATAAAGTGTGGGCTGTTTGTGAGTTCTTGAGTTATAAGGACAATCTTTTGTTCTGTTGGTAAAGTCAGTGTTTGTGAGCCAAATAATTTGTCTGTTAGCGTGTTAATGACATATTCTGCGCTACGGATGTCTTGGAAGCTGAACCAAAATGGGTCTTTACTTAGGCCATTGGTGTTTTCTAGCCACTGTAAGAAACCTTTAACCAGTGTGGTTTTGCCCTCGCCCGCCATACCATGGATGAGAATACTGGCTGGTTTTTCACGGATTGCCCGTTCTAACTGTAAAATATTTTGGTCGCGTCCAATTAAGCCCCAGTTGCCCACTTCTAACTTTTTTTGTTGTGAATAACAGTTCTGCATCGAGTTGGGTTTGAGTTTTGGTAGGGTGTTTTTTGTTGTTTGTTGGTATAGTACGGGTACTATCCAGTCGTGGAATTCTGTTTGTCCAGTGAAGGTGTCTCGCATTTTGTTGTTGTACATTGCTTGTCGTGCGGTAAGCATAGCTTTGGCGACATCGCCATTTTCAAATAATTGTTGGTAGAATGCGGGTACAAACACTTTTGCTCCGCTGATATATAGGCTGTAGCTCATGGCTACTACGTTTGGTATGCCTGCTTGCAATAGATTGGCGGCTACTGACGTGAATGGATCTTTAGCCTGCTCATCCACCGTAGCTGATTGGCAAGCGTTAAGCACTACAAGTGGCATGTTATGTTTACGCAACAGGTTGCCCAACATTGTAGCTTTGATGTGGTCACTGCTGTAATCAGGATGTTCAATGTAGTCGGGATTGTCTTTTTCAAATGCCAATACACCACCAGATTCAGAGCTATAGACACCATGGCCATCAAAGTGAATGATGTGATAGAATTTTTCTTCAAGTACTTGTTGGAGTTTTTCAAAGGTGGGTGGTCGCAACACATCAACATGTACGGACCAGCCACCATTATTTATGAAATCGATAAGGGGACGAGCTAGGGTTTGGTATTCCACATCAGCAGTATCTGTGGGTCGCGCGATAATATACAAAATATTGAGTCTGTTAGATGAGAATTTATCTACAAAATGGCAGGAGTCAGCGATGTTGGGTAGTTGGCGCGTGATCGGTTGTTGCTGAGCTATGAATTCGTTCTTTTGGTTTTTTAGTGCTTCCCAAGGCCAAGATAGTACAGTAGGATCTTTGCTGACGATTGTAAGTTGTAAATTAGTTAGCTTTTCTTGTTGAGCTTTATAATACCAGTCTTGTGCAGGACTGCTGCCAAATAGTGCGTCAAAGCAGTTTCGTCCCCACTGAGATAAAGTCTTTTGAATATCCTCTACATGTACACGTGAGATAACGATATGACGTTTCAGATAGTTTTCTAGATACAAGTGTAAATCTTGTTGGAGGTTTTTGTTATGTGTTCCAACTGGAATTTCTTTAGGTGATGTTAGTGTGACGGTTTGTGACTGTTGTCCCTCATAGATAACAACAAATACGGGCTTATTGTCTTGAGATGTACTCACATGTTTAATTTGCAACCACATAGTTCAACCAAGCCATATTAAGAACAAAATTAAACAAGCAAATTACTGATATATAACTAACGCAAAATGGGTGTACAAAATTTTCGTCTTTTAAATCTGGTTAATGATTTATTGTCCATGAAATTAACAAAACCATTTGCTACAGGCATTTATATACGTGAAGCGTTTACTTGCTGAATAGTTAAATATGTCAGCTATTCAAATAAAAAAACGAACTATTCGCGAGATTATTAAAGACGACAAAAAACGTCTAGCCGTTCAAATTATTTTTTTCGCTATTTTGCTTTCATTAGCCGCTATTGGTTATATCTCAGATATTGCCTTTTTTAATGAATTCATGCAAACGTTCGCAATAGCTGCTTTTATAGCCATGTTGGCAACAGCATATGATATAATGTCTGGTGTTGCCCGTATTCGATATCTAGAAGGTTCTATAGATGCTGTACCTACGAGAAACGATATCCCCTTAAAGAGTCTATTAGAAAAATGTAACCCTAACGATAAAGTAAGTATTCTTCTTGGCGATTTAAAATCCTTGACAAATTTTGTACGCATCTTCTCTGACTGTGCAGAAAAAGGCGTAAAAATACGCATTTGTGTATATAATCCTGAAAAAGCAGGCACATATTTCCATTTACGACCTCTTTACGATAATGCGAATGATCAATTTACTGCGATGCATGATAGCTTAGGTGATTTTATTACTGCAAACAAAAACGTGTCTGAGGGGAAGAAAATGGATATCCGTGTGAGTGATGTGTTTCCCATAGAATTAATGCTTATTATAAATGATGATTGTTTTGTTCCCTTTATGTTTAGCGGCAAAGAGAACCGGTCTCAACATAATATTCATTTTCATTTTTGTTTTAATGAGGCTGATAAACAGCGGCCTTTTGAACAGTTCAAAAAACATTTCGAGTCAATTTTCAATGATTCACAAACTCGAAAAATCTCATCAAAAGAATTAGAACAAATAAGAAACGCTTGGGACAGCCAACAAACAAATTCAAATTGATGCCGACCAAACGAGATCAAAACTGATAGGGTTACAGCAAAACAGTTAAAGCGTGAAAAACATGAAAAACAAAACAAAACCCAATACACAAATAGGTTCAAAAAATGATGACCAAAAAAAGTGGCAAATGAACATTAAAAAAAGATTTACCACAATAGTGCAATTGTTTTTTTACGTTTTTTCTAGTGTATCTTCAGTGATTACTGTATATAGCTTTTTTATTGGGCAAAAAACTGCATCACTTATTTTATTTATTATCACATTATTTGTTATAGCTCTGCTTATAATTGTTAGTATAAAAAAAATAACATCAGAACATGAAGAAAAGATCCAGGTTATTGCCAATGAGTTTCATACATATAGTCACTCATTACGGGATTACAAGTACCGATTAGACAATTTAGTAAAAAACAAACAATATAACAACGAAGCCCTACTGACAATGATTGATAGCTTTTCTGAAAATATTGCTAATCATGTTAGTCGTTTGTTCAGTATTTTATACGCGCGAGAATGCAATACAAGTGTCAAATTTATTAAAACTGATTTCTGGGATAATAGCAAGATAAATATTAAAAAAGAAAATGTGGAATTGTGCAGAGTAATCCGTTGTGAAAAATCTGATCGACGTAGAAAAGATGATGATTTATTGATACACAAAGTAAAAGATGACACAGGTTATTCTGACATTTTTATTAATGGAACACCAGATTATTCTTTGCTAGACATAGCTAAACACGAAAAAAACAACCAATATAAAGACTCTAAGTCTAATAGACTCCAATATTATAATAACGTGTTAATTGTACCCATAAGGATAAAAAAACACATATTAGTCTCCACTGAGCCACGTAATGAAAATAATCTGTTTGGTTTTATTACGTTAGACTTTTTAAAAAGTGGACGAATAAGTGAAAATGATGTAAAAATCGGATTGGATTATTTGAAAACTTTTGCGGATTCATCTTACTTGCTTTTTGATGAAATAAGAGAAAAACTTCTATAAAAGGAGACAAAACAATGAAACATCTGCTAATGGCGGTGTGGACTGATGCGTTTTAAAGCAGTCATTTTTGATTTAGATGGAACTTTGCTTAATACCCTTGAAGATATTGTAGATTCAGTCAATCACGTATTAATGGGGTATGGTTTAGAAATTAATCAAGCAGACTATTACAAGTTACGTATAGGACGCGGCGCACAAAATCTAATAAGACAAGCCTCAGACGGGAAAATAGATGAAGACAAAATAGACGATGCTGTAAAAGAGTTTCAACGGATATATGCAAAAAGATTTAATCTCAAAACACGGAAATATGTGGGAATAGATGATTTATTAAATTGGCTTGATAAAAAAAGGATACAATACGCTGTGCTTTCTAACAAGCCACATAATTTAACAACAAAAATTGTAAAGCACTATTTTCCTCACAGAAATTTTTCAGCTATAATCGGGCAACAAACAGGGATTCCTCTAAAACCCGATCCTGCTCAGGTCACAAAAATCATTTCGCAATTTCAGTGCAAAGCTGAGGAAGTAGTTTTTATCGGTGATTCTGGTGTAGATATGGAAACTGCACACAACGCGGGCACATTTGCTTTAGGAGTACTATGGGGGTACCGAGAACAAAAAGAATTATTAAAATATGGCGCTATCGCCTTGGCGCATAAACCCAAAGATATTGAAATATTTATAGAAACTACCATTTAAATTTGATAAAAACCTGCAAGCTAACTCGTTTGCTATTGCTTTAGGAAAACAGATAAAACCAATTTTTACTGGCTATTTTTACCATTTATGTTTTTCCGACAACATACCTCTCAACAGTAGCACATCAACATGCGCAACTGACAATTGCCCACATGAACCAATCTTCAAAGCACGCTCACTACAAACTAACAAAATTTTGGTGTTTTGTGATAAATGCACAGAGGCCAGATGGAATGATGAGAAATTGGAAATCATAGACACTGTAAAAGAGACAAATTTACAATGAAAAAAGTGTCTCTAACAAAAATATACAACCAAATCCCAACGTATCCTGCAAAAACTGTGGAAAACGCTGTGGACCTATAGCTTTTGAAACAACATAAGCACAAAACATTAAAAACTACTGCCAAAAAACGATGTTCTATTCAGACCAAGATAACCAGCTACATTGAAAACATTCACGTTTTTGTTACAGCATTTTTAAGGACTCTGTTAAATCGGGCTATTCTATCTTTGATAGCAGTAATAAGTCTTGGTGTAATGATTCCGCCTGTAATTGCCGCACCTGTTGCAACACCTGCAACAGCAGCAGCACTTGGATCTAGAGCAGCAAAAAAGAGCATTAATATACTTGCAATACTGCCACCTTGCGCAATACGTTTTTCAAGTATATCCCAACCTTTTTGGGGATCAGACTGTTTTCTTGCTTGGTCAATAACGGCATTTAACGTTCTTGCATCGTCTTTATTTGATAACTCAACGTTTGCTTTTGCATTTGTTTGCAAAAAGTTAGATAAGAGATCAAGTAAAGCATGAAAATTTTCTAAAGTCAGCTCATCTTGCAAATTAACAACAATTGAATCAAAATACACATGACTATTTTTAATATGTATTTCTGGTCTAAGACGAAGTGTGTCGCTCGTAGCCTTTAGACCTATATTTTGTTCTTCTAAAGGTGTCGCCAAAGCCACCAAGATGCCCGATGACTTACTTTTTTTGACTATGGGCAAAGATCCCTCGGGAAGGCTGTCTGGTGCTGGTTGCGGTTGGATAATACCACTACCATTAACAGTCTCTTGGGTTCCGCCTATTATTATGTTTCCAACTGGGCCGGTAACTTTGCTGATAATGGTCACATTCTTGATCTCCTTACTTTTGTGCTCTTCCTGTTTTAATGGACCGTACTTTAATATTTCTTTTTCTACATCAATTTCATGAAGTGAATATGGTAAACAATATTTGTCTCGTTTTAAGTCGCGTAAATTGTGTAGTGTGTTGATGTCAACATATTCTTCAGTTCTATCGTAATACTTGTTAGGCGTTACGAAAATCTTAACTCTTTGGTGTACAGTTTTCATATCAATTCTGTGACTGTTTATCAGACGTTGCATTTCATTTTGCATTTTAATAAATACTTTCCAACAGAGTTCTGGGTTGTCATCGTTTTTTTGCACATGAAACTTTATGGAATGCTGATCGCTCTCAACAACTGCTATTGCGCTTGTCTCAGGTGAAAATTCGTTTGTAAAACACAGAACTGCGCCAAATTTCCATACTATGATAGGTTTATGTGTTTGGGTTTCGTTCCAATGTTTTACCATAAATTGATGTATTAGTGAAGAAGGCAAAAAATCGAAGACATAAACAAACGTTTGCCATTCGGTAACGTCTGGGACAGTTTCTGGTCTTTGAGCAGACAACAAAGCGGGTAAAAAATACAGTGCATTATCGCTATCTTCAATCCTAAGACAAATCTTATGTTTCTCTAATATGCCTAATAGCGTGAGAATGTCCTCGTTTGTACTGTACCGTTCATCATACTTTTTTGCTTTTTCGTAAATCTGAAATATATTCTTTATTTTATTGAAAGATAATGCAAATCCGTCATCTAAATCCACATCAGCATCAAGCATCTTATAAAGCCCATCTGTAACCCAGTTTGGATCCAATATATACGCGTGCTCCGAACAATCTGTAAGTGTCAATACAGTTCCTATACAATTCATTTGATTTAGAATCGTATTTTGTGTTCCTTCGTTAAGTATTTCATACTTGGCACAAACATGTGTAAATTCTTGACGTGTCAAATATTTTTTGCCATTACAGCATTGTTTAACTGTTTCATCCCAAATATCAATCCATGATTTCGGATATTCTGCACTGTATTTGCCCAAATATTCTTCAATTTTTTGATCTACTGCGTTAAAGAGTTCTTTTGGGTGAATGATGCTTTTTTCAGGATATTTGCATGAAAGTTTGAACACCTGATTATACAGCTGGGGGTACTTATTTGTATAACGACTACTGTCAAGGTCAGCGCGTGGGCGTTCATCAACTTTATTCAAAACCAGAAAAGGATGAGACTTCTTCGCATAGGTATCTATGTAGTGTAACCATTCTTCGGGTGTTTCCTCTTTCCAAGCATCAAGCAGTATTATACAAATTGCCGTATCGCAAAATTTTTCGTCACTGAAAAATAGCGTGTGAAATTGGCGATAAGTACCCTGCCCACCAAAATCCCATATACGTAAAGTACACTGGCCACCCTTTAAATCTCTCTTTACCTCATTGACAACAATTCCACGTGTTGAGTGCGGATCATTAATTGGTTTTCCTGTGACCCACAATCTAGCCAATGATGTTTTCCCTGACCCGCCATCACCCATCAAAAGTACCTTTGCGCCACAACGCACTCCGCGCTCATCAGCATCAGCATCACTTCGTAAATAAGTCCTCGCATCAACAGGGTTATCAGTAAGAAGCTTAGTATCAAGTACTTGGAGATTTCTGTTCGCAGACCCCTCAACAAGGCGGGCTGCTTTGTCCCACTCCCATTCATCCGCGTTGTTTACCTCTTGCGTTCTTTTTGATGAAACAATTCCCAACTGGCGATAAATATTCGCCACACTGTGTTTATCATCAATTTTTATCATAATTTCCAGCGATTTTTTATACAATTGCTCGGCGATGTTAAAATTCTGTCGTTCTTGTGCAACTACACCTAACCCATAATATGTTTGGGCTTCACCAGACTCATCACCCAACCGTCTGTAAATAGTCAAGGCTTTGTCATACCGCTTTTTGGCTGTAGTAAAGTCTCTTTGCTCCTGCGCCAGTAGCCCCAAATTATGGTACGTTTGAGCTATACTATGTTCATCACCCAACTTGCGTTCAATTTGTAGTGCTTTGTTATACCATTTTTTCGCTACAGTAAAGTTGCCTTGTTCCTGTGCAATCAACCCCAATTGATGGTATGTTTGGGCTACACCATGTTTATCACTTAATTTTTGGTTGATTTGGAGAGTTTCGCTGTACCATTTCTCCGCTGCAGTAAAATCGCTCTGCTCAAACGCAATCAACCCCAATTGATGATATGTTTGGGCTTCACCAGACTCATCACCCGCAATACGACTGAATCTTATAGCTTTGTTGAACTGTTCTGTGGCTGTAGTAAAGTCTCTCTGCTCAAACGCAACTCGCCCCAACTGATAATAGGTTTGAGCTTTACCCTGCTCATCACCCAACTTTCGTTTAATAACTAAGGATTTGTTGTACCATTCCACGGCAGTAACAAAGTCTCTCTGCTCAAACGCAATCAACCCCAAATTATGATATGTTTGGGCTACACCATATTCATCACCCAACTTTTGCTCAGTTTGTAGGGCTTTAGTATACCAGTCTTTGGCTGTGGTAAAGTCTCTCTGCTCCTGCGCTATCATCCCCAAATTATGGTACGTTCGAGCTATACCATGTTCATCACCTGACTTTTGTGTGATGTCTATGGATTTAGTGTACCATTCCATGGCTACAATAAAGTCTCTCTGCTCAAACGCAATCAACCCCAAATTATGATATGTTTGGGCTACACCTTGCTCATCACCCAACCGTTCACTAGTTTGTAGGGCTTTAGTATACCAGTCTTTGGCTGTGGTAAAGTCTCTCTGCTCCTGTGAAAATAGGCCCAATTGCTGATATGTTTGGGCTAAACTATACTCATCACCCAACTTTTCTTTGATTTCTATGGCTTTAGTATACCAGTCTTTGGCTGTGGTAAAGTCTCTCTGCGCCCATGCAACCATTCCCAAGTTATGGTATGTTTGGGCTACACCATATTCATCACCCAACTTTGGACTGATTTGCAGAGATTTGATATACAGTTTTTTGGCTACAGTAAAATCTCGCTGCTCAAACGCAATCACCCCTAAGTTATGGTATGTTTGGGCTACACCATATTCATCACCCAACTTTAGACTGATTTGCAGAGATTTGATATACAGTTTTTTGGCTACAGTAAAATCTCGCTGCTCCTCGGCAATTATTCCTAAATTGCGATATGTTTGGGCTACACCATATTCATCACCCAAATTATTTTTGATTTGCAGAGATTTGATATACAGTTTTTTGGCTACAGTAAAATCTCGCTGCTCAAACGCAACCACACCTAAGTTATGGTATGTTTGGGCTACACCATATTCATCACCCAACTTTTGCTCAGTTTGTAGGGCTTTAGTATACCAGTCTTTGGCTGTGGTAAGGTCTCTCTGCTCCTGCGCCACTCGACCCAAATTATGATATGTTTGGGCTACACCATATTCATCACCCAACTTTTGCTCAATTTGTAGGGCTTTAGTATACCAGTCTTCAGCAGCAATAAGATGCCCTCGCTCAAACGCAACCACCCCTAGTTGGTGATATGTTTGGGCTACACCATATTCATCACCCAATCTGAAATTGATCTGTAGGGCTTTTTTGTACCATTGCTCTGCGGTGTCAATTTTTTGTTGCTCTTGCGCAATCATGCCTAGTTGGTGATATGTTTGGGCTACACCCGACTCATCACCTAACTTCATAACGTTTTCTAATGATTTTGAATACCACTCCTCAGCAGTAACAAAATCACGTCGTGCCTGTGCAACTGCACCCAACCCGTGATAAGTTTTGGTTGCACCATAATTGTCTTCCAACTTCAGAGCAATTGTTAGAGCTTCTTTGTATAATTTTTCAGCAGTAACAAAATTTCGTTGATTCTGTGCAATCATGCCTAGTTGGTGATATATTTGGGCTACACCTTGCTCATCACCCAACCTTTGGTGGATTTGTAGGGCTTTAGTATACCAGCATTCAGCAACAACAAAATCTCTCTGCTCAAACGCAACCACCCCTAATTTCTGATAAGCTACCGCTTCTGTTTGGATATTTTTGTATTTTTTTGCTACCTCATAACATTGTGTATACAGTTGGTGTGCCTCTGTAAAATTGCGAGCGTTTAGAGCATAACTGGCCAAGGCTTCTGTCAGTGTCAACAGAGTCTCGTGTATGTTTAGTTCTTGAGCTATTTCTAAGGCGCGATGGAAACACATGCTAAATAGTGTGAAAATATCTCGTTGCCCCTGTAGGTCTTTATCAATATATACAGTTACCAATTTGTTCATTACATTCACAAAGGCTCGTTTATCATCTTCTTTTGCTGGATAAAACTGAGGTAAGACTGCGCGGAGTGTTGGATGTAGTCTATAAACTAAACCACCTACTGCATGGCATAGTCCTGCATTTTCCAGTGTAGTAAAACACTCATCAATTTGTGGGTTAGGATTTCCAGTAGCTCCCAACATATCCTTCAAATAGTCAGCGTCTACATATTGTTCATGTAATCCAAGTAACCGTAGTACTGGTGCAAAATCTTGATTTAGACCTTTTTTGAACACTGAAAACGTTGCCTGAATACGCCACGTTGTTTCATCACCATCTAATCTGTTGAATGACTCGTCTATTTCAGCTAGTAGTTCGTTTGCTGACTTTTCTTGTAAACGCAGTAGTATGGCTCGTGTTGCTAGTGGATTGCCATTCAGTTTATTCATAAGTTGTTTGTACGTTTCACTTTCACGATCAAAAGAGAGCCCCAAATTTTTTACAACTCTATTGCAGTATTGCCAGAGCTCTTGACCCTTCAATCCGCTCAGTTGTAATCTTTGACATTCTCGGGGTGTTAACCAGTTTTCTGGTGAACGACTAGTTATTAGTACTTTAGTTGCGCCGCCATGTAAATCATGGAGAAGTTGTTTGAGCAGAGTTCTATCAGCTTCAGATAGCAACGCAGACACATCAGTATTTGGAATACCTGAGACTAATTCGAAATTGTCCCAAACGATAAAGTAGGGTTTGTTCTTGAGTTCCTGAGTTACACGGGACAAATTTTGCTCAGTTTGTAGTGCCAGTGTCTGGGTTCCAAATAATTTGTTGGCTATTGTGTTGATGATGTATTCTGCGCTGTAAATGTTTTCGAAGCTGAACCAAAACACATTTTCGCCCAGACCATTAGTTGCTTCTAGCCATTGTAGGAAACCTTTGACAAGAGTTGTTTTACCTTCCCCTGCCATACCATAGATAAGAATTCCAGCTGGTTTTTCACGTATAATCCGTTCCAATTGCAAAATAGTACTGTCACGACCAATAAAACCACAGTTATCCAAAATTTTTACATCATTTGATAATTTGCTCATCTGTGTTATATTGGGTTTGAGTTTTGGTAAGACGTTTTTTATTGTTTGTTGGTAGAGTACTGGTACTATCCAGTCATGGAATTCTACTTGACCAGTGAATGTATCGCGCATTTTGTTGCTGTACATTGCTTTTCGTGCGGCAAGCATAGCTGTATTGATATTACCTTCTTTGAATAATTGTTGGTAGAATGCGGGTACAAACACTTTCGCTCCACTGACCCATAGACTGTAGCTCATAGCCACCACACTGGATATGCCTTCTAGTAGTAAACTGGTGGCTACTGATGCAAAGAGATCTTTAGCGTTTTTATC
>JAIRTW010000060.1 GCA_031254875.1 Candidatus Bathycorpusculum termitum | reverse complement strand
TTGTTGCTTTGATTGGGGCTACTAGAACTAAGAGTGGTCTTTGTGTTAGGTGTGTTTTGGATGAGGCTAAATATATAAAGGGTCTTGAAGTGTCTGAGAAGGATTTTTCTTCCATCTCTCTAACTCCTGATGATTTTCATGGCGAATGGAACTACACCATCAACCCGAACAAACATAAACTATAAAAATTATTTAATAACAATCCCTAACTGCTTGATTTTGTCAAGTTGAACTTGTAGAGCCGCTCTCTTTCAACATTGCCCCCTTGCTCTTGTAAACGTTGTTTGCCCATTTTTTCAACCATTGTAATTAGATACTAATAATTCTTAACAAAAAAACAAAAGCTTGTTGATGTACATTAAAACTATACTAATTGTTTGCGTTTTTTAAAGTAGACCAGTAAACTTATGCTCGCAATAACCACACACACGATACCAACAGCGATTAGTAGTGCTGTTGGGAAAGATTCTGACCCATTTCCACCAGAAGTTGTTGGAACAGGACTATTGGATGTTGTTGGAACAGGACTATTAGATGTTGTTGGAACAGACGGTGTTGGAACAGTGGGAGTTGGTGTCTCATTAATTCCAGGGGGGGCTCCAGTACCATTTGTAGGGTTAACTACCGGGTTATAATCAACAAAGGGTTGATCAGACCAATCGTTTTTGTCATAATGATAGGGTGTGTCCCAAATACCTGTACGCCCTACTTCTTTAGCATCAGGATATAATGTTTTATAGTCACTCCAATAATTCCTATTAAAATCAAGAATACCATAAATAAAACGCGCTATTCTACAATTGATAAAATCATTCTCAGCCACAACAACCCCGTCAGCATAATCTGCAGATATAGCCGGTCTACCATCAATGAAAACGTTACATTTGATTACAAGTCCTTCGCCACTAAATCCACCTTTGATGTCTATTCCACCCCCTTCAAAGATGTTATTAATAAAACGGTTACCATTTGAAGTAGCAAATATGCGACTCTTATCGCAAAAACGCACATTTTTCACCACAACATCACCATAACCAGACGGAATAGCAGCATTAGCCGCAGGATTTTTTCTAAGATCTATTACAGTCCCATTGCCTTTAATCGCGTACCCAGCACCATCAATTATAATACCGTCTTTTTCAACAGTTATAGTACCAAAAATATCACCTGTAAAAGTGTAAACATTTCCATCCCGCTGAATCAAATCAGTTCCATCCACACTTCCGTCGGATCTAATAGTTATAGCCGAATTTGTCTGAGCACTTACCACAATAGGGAATAAACATGTCATCGCTGTTGAAAATAGTAATACAAAGATTATGAGACTACAAACTATTGATTTTTTCATATTTCAGACACCATTACACTACATTTTAGCGCTCGTTATTTGTAACAAAAGCGTCATGTTCAACAAAAAAAGAGGAAGGATTGTTATTTATGTTTTCTTTTAATCATCAAACCAACTGTCATTAGTGCAACTGCTGCGATTATAGCCGTTGCTGCTACAGCCATTAATGTATAGTTAGGCGAGTTTGGTTCAGAGCCAGTATAGTTTGTGTCACCAGTAGAATCGCTACCAAATGCCATGTTGCTGTATGAGATGACTTCACCAGTATTAGCCCAGATAAATGCTGTAATACCCTGTACATTGCCAGGATAAACCTCATCTAGTATCAATCTGATGTCCCAGTACGGTCGAAGTTCATAACCAACCGGACCAGTGACTAATGTGGCTACAATGTTTCCTTTGGACACCTTGAAGTCTTTCACTACCGAACCATCAGGCATGTCATAAGAATATGATTTCAAGTTTTCTAAGGCTATGTCAATTGCTTTCTCTTTTGAAATATTTATCGATGTGTCTCCAATTTTGTAAAGCGCACGAGTGTCATACACTGAAATTACTACGCCTTTTGTATTAACGCTGATTTCTAATGCTGTATAGCCTGCACCGTTAACTGTATATGTCCATCTTAATGTTGCCTGCTCCACTCCAAAAAAGGAATTAGCCAATACATCAAGTTTCATATTTTCTGTGGTTGTTGTAGAATTCTTTGATAGATTGACCTTGTCCAGCATTGCTATTAGATTGCTTGAATCAATATTTGTGGTTTTTTGGTATTTTTCAAGAAAGCCCTTCACTGCAGCTTGTTGATTAGCATATTGTGTTGTGGTGATAACTTGCGAGGCTACGGGCATAATGAAATAGCTCGTTACTGCGCCATTTTCAAAAGCAAAATAGACCTCTATAACACTATTTTCGCCAGTACTATCCTTTGGAGTTAGTGCATACATTAGGTTTGTTATTTTTCGATGTTCATTGCCTAGCTCTTTATCTAGCGGTATTCCGTCCATTATTGAGTTGATTTGTAGCTCGATTGTGTATTTTGATAAATCCACTGACAGCACATTCTTTATGATGCTCATAGCTTTCTCTTGGGCCGCTGCTGTTTGTTCTGCATCCACGGGTGAGGTGCTTGACCCTGTTACGGGTTCAGGAACCAAAGCGTTATCTTGGGTAGTTGTCTGACCTACAACTGGAGCTGAAAAAGCTCCAAATAAAGAAGCTGTAAGTAGAACAATAAGCAAGGGTGCGAAAAATTTTGTCAAATATTTGTTCATTTATTTTTTCCTCCTAAGGTAGTTTTAAGTTCATGTTTCCATATACTTCTAGCCAGTTTGCTAGTGCTGTGTTTTGCATAGAGGTGCCGTATATTGTGTTAGACATTGCGACTAAGGCGGCAGATGTTGTGTACCCTTGACCCATGTAATAATAGTATAAGGCTGCAACTTGAGCATAGTTATAGTTATAGTTGATGTTCCATTCGTATTGTGGTGACCCGGCGGGCAGAGGATAATTGTACGTTGGTACGCTGTTGGTCCATCCTAAGTAAACTTGATTACCAGAAGTGCCCCATGTAGCTATGTTAAGGTTGTTTGTGAATGCTCGGGGTAATCCGCGGCATCCAAGTGAGTCAGAGCTTGGTCCTGATGGGAGAATTGCTGTTTCGCAGTGCCATATCCATGTGTGAGTGTTTTTTGAGGAGGTTCTTTGGTAAGCTTCATAATCCCATACAGTACCACCATTGTTCATAACAAGTCCGTAATGGGTATAGCCGGTTGAAAGTGTGGCTGCGTTTCGGTGTCCTTTGGAATAGATTACAGCGTTGTCGTAGCTTTGCAGGGAGGTAAGGACGGCTCTAAAATTGCCGTCGGTACAGCTAGAGTTGCGATAATCAAATATTGGGTATTTGCTGTTTAACACGGATTTTATATAGTTGGCAGTACTTTCGGATAAGTTCACTTCGTTTTGGGTGTCAAGACCTGCCCAAAAATAGTTGGGCAGAAAGTTGGCTGCGCAAGTAGCGGCTGAGGCGTAATTTCCTAAAATCAAAGGTGTCGTTGAAAGCGTCATTAAACAAATCAGTAACATACTGACAATCTTTGTGTTTTTCATTTGTTTTCAGTCCTTTCTTCACACATACGACTGCTAAACAATATTTAAATATTCGTATTAACTGTAAGTTAAGTTTTTTAATTTCACACTTTTCATTGATCAACAGTTTTTGTTGATTTATGTATATTTTTGTTCACATGTTTATCAGATTTATTACTAAAATAACATTTTCTTAAAAACGCAAATATTGCAAGCCTGATTGAACCCCCCACAAAAACGTTTTCAATGATCGTGGCAACAATCAACCAACACTCTAAATCACCCCATCACCCAAAAAATATCCACAAAATAAGCCCATACAAACCCGTTAAGTATTCAATTAACAGGGCGGCTATGTACCAGTATTTTTGCGTTGTGTTGGGGAAAGCAGCTTCAAAAACCCAACAATTGACTGACTTAAACACATACATAAACAACATGCCAACAACAAATCAATATCAGACACATTTAAATGAACATTCAACATACGCTACAACAGCAATACAGAAGACGTTAGACGTACCAATTTTTATATGCGACAGAAGTTATATGACATTATTCATCATGGAATTGGAGCGGGGGTGAATAAATGGACAAGAAAGTAGTTATTGATCCTATGACAATCCCACAGCAAATCATCAAGCTCGCGGGTCCTGAAAAACCAATCACCGCACAACCAACAGCAGCTCGAGCCATCTACGTATCAAGAGTAGTTTCCACCGGAGGCACAGTTTCTATGCCAAATAATTTCTTAGGCCCACTAGACCAGTTTCACGTATGGCTTTATGGGACCTCTACTAATGCAGGCGTTATTATTGGCGAAATGTCTGCTCATGTACCTGCAGGCTCGTCAGTACGTGTGAAGGCTTTCTCAGGAGGAAGTGTTGCAAATACCAGTATAATGGAGGTTTTTGTTAGTAACAGTTCTGGCGGTTCTTGGGTTCAAGTATTAAATGTGACAGTTCCTCAAGTTCCCGTATCCACTTACACATTTAACGCGCCTACAGGAGGTTTCCAATACATAGCAGTTAGAGGACATAACAACTCAAACTATAGTGACTTATACGTTGATGGCGCTGAGTCACCATAGTACCAAATAGCCCAAAGCTATTAACCATTCTCTTTTTTATAGCACGCATTAAAAGTGCCATCGTCATCGTACGGTATGTCATGTTGCGCAGGTATTTTCCAAAAACCACTATGCATGGTATACGGCAAACACGTGAAAGTTAAGTGTTCATTTTGGCAGGTAGATGCAATCAATTTCATTTCTGTCGGTTCCAATTCTTCACTTTGATGGATACATCCCGCATATTTTACCATTTTCACCATTTATCATTGTCCTATAAAAATTCTTTAGATCCATATCCCACTATAGTGTTTAAATCTCAAATTACTACAACCATATTTATGACTGAATAGTTGCAAAATGTTTGTTTGCGCGTTAAAGTCCAAACAACACTGTAGCTATGAGCTTAGCTTGACCCACAATTTTTTGTGCTAAGCTAAAGGGGGAGTTTGTGATTGGTAGGGTGGTTGTGGGTTTGTCTTGCATGGGGATGTCAGTAATTGGGTGAAAAAAGAGTTTCAAAC
>JAIRTW010000035.1 GCA_031254875.1 Candidatus Bathycorpusculum termitum | reverse complement strand
TTGTTTATGATGGTGTTTGTTAGGGTGAGACTACCGCCCCAGTTTTGTATGCCGCCGCCCAAGTTGGCGTTGTTGCTGTTTATGATGGTGTTTGTTAGGGTAACATTGCTGTGGCTGTTTGCTATGCCTCCGCCAAAGCCGGCGGTGTTATTTGTTATGTTAGTGTTTGTTATGGTGACGACGCCGCCGTGGTCGCATATACCGCCGCCGTACATGTTGACGGTGTTGTTTGTTATGTTGGCGTTTGTTATGGTAAGATTACCTTGGTTGTATATGGCTCCGCCTTGGCCGTAGCGGCTGCCGGTGGTTCGGATGTGAGCGGCTTGGTTGTTTGCTAGGGTGCCGCCGGTTATGGTTAGGGTGCCGGTATTGTATATGCCCCCGCCTTGGGCATAGAGGTTGCCGGTGGTGGTTTGGGTGGTTATGACGGTGTTGCGTGTTATGGTGACTGTGTTGCTTAGTTCGAAGATGCCTCTGTTGTATACGCCGCCGCCATAAGCTCGGGCGGTTCCAATGGCAGTGTTTTGTGTTATGGTGCCGCCTGTTAGGGTGAGGATGCTCGTGTTGCCGTTGTATATAGCGCCGCCTTGGTTGGCTGTGTTGTTTGCCATGATACCACCTGACATGATGAATGAGCCACAAGTATCTACGCCGCCGCCATGTCTGGCGGTGTTGTTGGTTATCTTACCGCCAGACATTTCAAATTTGCCTCGGTTAAACACGCCGCCGCCTGTGTCATCGGCGTTGTTATCTGAAATGGTACCGTTTGTTAGATAAAGTGTGCCGTCTGTACTAACGAGTATGCCTCTTCCGGCTTCACCCTTATTGTGTGTAACGATAAGGGCATTAATTGTTAGACTTCCGTTGTTAACTTCGACGGTGTCTGTGTTGGGTGCGCCGATAAGTTTGAAAAATCCATTTGCGCTGTTGCTTGTTAGGGTAATATCTTTGTTAGTGATGTTTAATGAGGTGTTTGTGAGTTGAATATCTGTAGTAAGGACAATTGTTGTGGGGCTCGTAGCATTATTTACTGCGTTTCTGAGTTCAGCTTCATTTCCAGCGTATGTTGTAGTTTGTGCGTTTGCGGATGGGGTAGACACGCATAAACATGATGCAAGCAACAATGCAAGCAAAGAGATAAAACATAGGTTTTTGTGGGAGCACCCTATTTTAAAAATAGGTTTAAAGTTATTTTGCATATAAATAAAAACTCCTAAAAATAAAACATTAAAACGCTATTTATGTTAACATATATGCACCGGACATCTACAACGTTAAAATGTCTACAATATACAAGTGTTAGCGTGTAATATATGCATTGCGTGATTTCCGGCTTTGGATCTTTTTTCCTAAAAGTAGTTCATCGTACGTATTGACGACCTTTCGTATTCTTCGCTTTCACTCACCATGCTCTTATCCCCTTAACTTTTCAGTCTTAGGTAAGGTGTCACCCTTAGGGCACACGGGGAGCCTCCTCCCGATTGTCGGAAATTCCATTATCCGACGACTGGAGAGCCTGCCAAGTGATGTTGTCAAAAGTGTTTGCGGCAGAGATTGGTGTGTCAATGTTTAATTGGAATGAAGTAAATTTTATATGTAAATTCTGATAGTTACTGTAGTTGAAGGTGGGGAATATGGTTGGAGGTATAAGTTGACTAAAGAACTTTGTATTGTGGGTGGTTTTGTTTAGTGTTTTTCTGTGTTCTGTGGTTGCGTTTTTGTGATGCTCAGCGGGTATGTTGCAGAATTGGCTGATTTTCAAAAAGGTTCTCAGCATGTTACGTGCAGTATTTAGTATTAGTTTAGAAGAATACCCTATTACAGCACAAAAATACAGTTTATCTGTCCATTTTGGGGCTGGGCTACAAAGATGGGGGGTTAGAGTTGTTTCCCGGGTCTTTTGTTGTTTAGGCCTCTATGGTATAGTAGTGATGAGGATTGTTAGGGTGAACTGATGCTGAGATCATTAGTTCTAGTTACGAAAATAGTGAAGAAGGAGCTCGATGTAGTGTGAGACGGGAATTTGTGGTGTTGGGTTTGGTTTTTTTGTTGGTTTGTTGTTTGTTTGGTGAGGTTACTGTTTTTTCTGTGACTGTACCGCCGCCGGAGGAGAATTCTTGGGTTGAGATGGCGTCTATGCAGCAGGCGCGGAGTCATTTGGGTGCGGTGGCAGTAGATGGCAAAATCTATGCCCTAGGCGGTCAAGCGAGTAGTTACCAACGGAATATTTACCAACGTTCTGGAGGAGGTTATGTAACTGAAGAGATGGATACTAATGAGGTGTATGATCCGGTGACTAATTGTTGGGAGTATAGGGCGCCGATACCCCTTCCCTGTAGTGATTTTGCTGTTGCTGTTTTCGAAGGCAAAATTTACTGCATAGGTGGTGGTGTGTCATCAGTTTATAATTATTCAAGCTATACCTATGATGTTGTGCAAGGTGAGGGGTTTAATTTTGTTTATGATTCTGTTTTGGATGTTTGGGAGAATAAAACGGGTATGCCGATTTCCCGTGAAGGGGCGCAGGCAAATGTCGTGGCTGGAAAAATATATGTGCTGGGTGGGCTCCCTAGAGATTCACTGAATTGGGTTTATGATCCGTTGACTGATAGTTGGTCCCAAAAGGCTTCTTTGCCAGCGGGGTTTTGGGTGTATTCATCTGCTGTTTATGGGGATAAAATTTATGCTGTTGGAGTTTATGCTGAGCCAAGCTATTGGGAAAATGGCGGCTTAGCCGTCGATAGTAAGGTTAGGTCGATGGTTCAGGTTTATGATCCAATAACAGATGTTTGGAGTGTGATTGGTGGGGCATCGACTGGGGATAATGTATCGAATATGGTTCAGGTTTATGCTCCACTGGAAGATGTTGGGATTTTTGTTGCAAGAGGGGACTATTTGTTTTATAGTTCTTTTCCAGTTTATCTTTTGTCTACTTCGGGGGTTTTTGCGTCTTTGGGGCTTTATCTTTTGTATAATCCTTATTGTGCTCAACTTTTTAGTCAGTATGAGTTGGGGGTGTTTGATTGGGGTTCTAATGAGTGGGTGTATGGTGGGGGGGCGGATGTTTGTAGGTTTCACCAGCGGTGTCCTATACATCGCATGCAAGTAGTTTCTGATGAGGGGTTGTATGATGTGGGGGTGTGTAGGGGGTTGCCTTCTGAGCGGGTGGGGTTTGCTGTGGTGGTTTTGGATGATTTGGTTTATGTTGTTGGGGGTGATACGATTAGTTTTAGTTATGTGATGGGTGTTCCTCAGTATCATATTTATACTGCGTCGGGATTGGTTGAGCGGTACGTCCCGTTTGGGTATGGTACAGTTGCACCTGCGGTTTCGATTCTTTCTCCTGAGGTGTTGGGTGAGTATGGTGGGGGTGTGCCGCTTGTTTTTGGTGTGAATCGTCCTGTTGTTTGGATGGGGTATAGTTTGGATGGCCAAGCCAACGTGATGGTTGAGGGTAATACTACTTTGGCAGGATTGTCCAGTGGGGTGCATAATGTTACGGTGTTTGTGGAGGATGAGTATGGGAATGTGGGCGCCTCGGATGTTGTAGTTTTTAGTGTTAGTTTTGTGCCTTTTGTTTTGTCGTTTATTGGTGTTGTTTGTGTTGTGATTGTTGTTGGTGCTTGTTTGTTGTTCTTTTTAAGAAAACGCAGGCATTAAAATCCTTGTAGCTGGGTTGAAACACGGCGGCGCATCGAAATTAGCATCTTAACCTTTTATAGTCTATTGTGTTGATGTGGGTGTTGTGTAGTGTAATGGTGTGTAGTGTAATGGTGTCCATATTTATCCTGTCCTCCCACGATACCTAACTATGTTTCTTTTGATGTTGCACTCTTTGAATATGGAAATTTCGTTTAAAAAACCATAATTTCATGATTAACATTTGGATTTATGTAAACGAAAAAGCCCACGACAAACGCATGAAAATTTTTTTGTCATCAAATTGTAGAGATATAGCAATTTAGTTTTTGATAGTCCAAAACTACTGATGCTTTGCTTGTTTCTACTGTCTGTATGTGGCAATTTTTCCCGTTTGATGTTGATTTGGAAGGGGATAATGATTGATTACGCCACACCGCTTGGACTATAAAAAGTTACAGTGCTATAATAAAGTCAAAACTGCAACACCAATGGTTGCACTAATACCGCTTTAGCAAGTATGAGACTGAATAATCGTTAAACCTTCCGTGGATAGAATTTTTGCAGAAAATAGTGTCAACTGGAATAAACCGACAAGAACATAAAAAGTAAAAGTATTTTAACCACTGCATATAGTGTTTCCAGGAAAATAGTCACACAACATTTACACAACATAGCCTGCTGAGCAGTAAAAGTTTTATTTAACTTTGCAAATAACCCGTAGAAAAAAAGAGAAATGGTTTATTTTCTCTTTTTCTTGTACACTAATGCTAGTGTTGCCGCTATTGCTATGCCCAGTATAACTGCTATACCAATAATCCATGATGACGGCGATAAGGGGGCAGTCGTTGGTGCATCTTCTGGACTGAGGCCACCTACAGCTAAGGGGGTACAAGAGAAAACTTCGCCAGTATTAGCCCATATAACAACGTATAGCGCATAAATACCGCTGGGGTATCTGAAGTCAGCATATGGTTGCTTTTGATCTAAGGATAATTCGATTCTCCAACAAGGTTCCATTGTAACAGAATCTCGAAGAGCTGTAGACAGATCAGCTTTGGTAAGCTCGGCAGCTATGTTAAAATCGCGTAATTCAACAAAGGTCTCTTTGCCATCTACAGTGACAATACCAGTAACCGAGTATGTTTCAATGTATTTCATAGCAATATCGATAGCTTGATCTCTTGAAATATTCACTTCAGTGTCACCAATCTTGAAACGGTTCGTGTCATCAGAGAAGAAAACGCTACGGTCTTGGTAAACTATACTTATAGCTTTGTAGTCAACACCATTAAATGAATACTGCCAGTTAAATAACGTGTGATAGTCATCACTTGTTACTTCTAATTTCAAATCACCTAATGTTATAATCTCATTCTCGTCTGCGTTAACTGTTTGTAACATATCTATCATTTGCTTAAGGTCTCTGCCAGAATATGTTTGATACCGCTCAAGTATGCCTCTTGTCCTGTCAACTATATTTTCAGATTGTTTAGTATAAAGAATTGCTCCAGTAGTTACACTTGCCATGCAAGCGGCTAATGAGCCATCGTTAAATATGCATAAAGCTGATCCTTGACTTTCGATAGCTTTCAGATCGTATTTTACATGTTCTTGTCGAATGCCTGCCTCTAAATAGTCAACAGATTGTACCGACAGGGCGGCGTCATATTTTGTCAGGTCAAGTTGTAATACGTCTGTTATGAACGTTAAAGTTTTGTCCTCGGCAGTCACAGTTGCGGCCTGCATCATAACAACTTGTGATAGCAATAACATTAAGGCGATAGTGAGAACCGAAAAGTGTTTAGCCTTTATTTTTTTCATGCACATTCACTCCTTTAACTGGGTACTCCTAGATTTCCATTACCATAGATGTGCATTCTACTGGACATCGGCGGCAATACTAAATTTGGTCCGTCTGGCGGGTCAACCGTACGTAAAGTGTATAGTTGTGTACTAGGCAAATAAGAGTTCCCTAATGTGTAGTAGGCTGCCATGTCAGCGGCATCACGAATATTATAGTGATATTGTAGCAGGTACAGGTATAGGTAGTAGACGAAATGCCCATAATTGTAAGATGAATAACCTGTTGGATTAAGAAATTGCGGCGAATATCCTTCGTGAGATAGGTAGACGTAACTGTCTGTAGTTGATGTATACGCTTCAGTAGCCATGCTGTTGCTGCGTGTCCAAGCATAAGCTAGTGACGTGGTGTATCCGCAGGAACTACAGTATTGCCCGGGGTAGTTTTGTGATGTGCCACAAGGCCATATGCATGCAAAGCGGTGTCTTCCGTTTGGTGTGTTAGCGTATATGTAAGTATCTTCAACATGTAGTCCGTTTGTGTCCATTAGATACCGATGTTTTGGTTGACCTGACGCACATATATATTCTGAGGCATGTCCCTTGGTGAAGACTGCTACGGCATCAAAGTTTTTTTCAGTGTAGTAAGCAATACTTCCATATGTTGATCTTGTCGCTGAACTGTCCACTGTCCACACATTTGTATAAATAACCATAGTTGTATCCGTAAGATGAAAACATGTTCATGATTTGGGTGCAAACTGATCTAGTGAGATCTTTTTCACCAGCAAGGTCAAGATAATCTACATGATAGTTTGGTGCATATATTATACACGTCGTACGCATGAAAGTTACGTAACGCTATAAGTGAGCCTCGAGTAAATCAAATACGCTGACTTAAACCTGACTGAAAAAACACATTTTTAAAAATCCACACCAAAAATCTATTCCAATACATTTATAACTAGTAACCAACAACACTAAACATAATACAACATTAAACACTGAGCAAAATGCAAAAAATACTCCTAAACCTGCAAATAATAGATAACTACGACCCCCGCCAACAAGGAAAAATAAAATACAAACTCAACGAAATAATCGCCCTATCATTCGGCAGTGTCCTAACTTGGAATAGATTATTTGAAATAGAAGAATTCGTGCCAAGACCACAAATGATCCGTTAACCCTTCGAGCTTTGCAGGAGAAAAACCACACTTAAACTCATTGATAA
>JAIRTW010000075.1 GCA_031254875.1 Candidatus Bathycorpusculum termitum | reverse complement strand
TCAGATACACAGGATCAGTAACATCAGTTCTCAGATACACAGGATCAGTAACATCAGTTCTCAGATACACAGGATCAGTAACATCAGTTCTCAGATACACAGGATCAGTAACATCAGTGTGAACCAAGCGCCACTGACCGGTAAAGGAATATTCGACTGAGTACCAGCTAACGGTGTTAAAGTGTACATACAGATAAACGGTATCGCTATGACCAGCGGGTAAGTTTACAGTAATTGTTTGACCAGCATTAAGGCGTGTGTGTCCTGAGTTGTCGTGGCTGCTGGGAGGGGCATTATAGACTTTTGCAGTGGCTTCAAGCGCAGATATGAATCTATCATCAAAGGAGAGTACGAGTTGATTATTGACTATTGCTATGTTGTAATAATATCCGAGATGAGTATTTGCAGGATTTGAATACGCAATGCCAAATGTATAACCGTCAGTTTTTGCTTTTTCAACATCGATTGCAAACCAAACCATGCCATTGTTAAATCTACCGCCGGTATTATCGCCTAGAAAGCTTGTTACTGTGCCGGTTCCGCTGGTAATTACCTTGCGCTCAAATATTGGTATGTATGTATTTTTGATTGTGCCTTGATACACATCCTGAGTCGTGCCTTGATACACATCCTGCAAGACTATCACTTTATGGCGTTTGTCTACATTAACTGTTACTTCTAGTGAGCCAAATTTGGGGTCTGGGGTGCCTTTGTGGAAGCCACTGATGTTGAATTGTGGGTTGCTGGATTCTTCTGTGATTAGGTAGCTTCCGCTGTCGTTGTTGTTGCCTTTGTTGACGTAAGCGATTTCCCAATCGGCTGGTGCGACGATAACCCAACCCATGTTGTTGTTGCCGCCGTTAACTGATGGTCCCATGTCGGGGGTCCATTCAAATACTTCGCCGTTGGTGAAAGTTATTTGCATATAGGTTATTGCGTTAAAAATTTTGCCTGAGTAGACGAGGTGCCATACTGATGGATCAGCGTTACTTTCCGCGTCGCCTACATAGAAGATGTTTTGCCATCCGGCCATGTTAAAGTTACTGCCGCTACCTTTGAGGTAAATCGTAGTTTGTTTGTTAGCTACGGTTGCGTTGCCGTTGCCATTGCCGCTGTTGCTATTGTTGCCATTATTTGCTGCACTTGTTGGGGGTATTATTGTAAAACAACCCACAACGAGCACAACTAATAACATTACAGATACAATACTTTTTTGTGTTTTTTTATTCATTTCATTCACCTGGCAATCACAGTTTTATCGCTGAGTTGCCGAACAATCAGTCATCCCCCGCAATTTAAGCCGTATTGCCAAATAAGAATACTACAAACAAGAAACATTCTTATTTTCGATACATAATACAACTAAATATTCGAAAACAATCCATTAATTCGCAATACAAAAGAATTAATGTTGTGAAAAACAGTTATTGAAAAACTGCACGAATTTCAGTTGTCTATTTTAATCACAACAGCAACATTTTGCTTCACATAATATTTTATTTTTTGTAAAAAGCACAAGTTTAACACCGCCAAAAAGACGGTGTAAAAAGTCTAAAAAGGGGAACCATTTTTAAGGATTATTTCATCGAACCGTTTGCCTATCTGCACCCAATCAGCCTCAGAAAAATAGTCCAAACCAAACGGCGTTAAATCCTCCTCCTCTTTAAGCCAATGAGCATGCATAATATCATATATGGATGCAAGTTTGTACTTCCAGATTTCTGTATCAGTACGATCTATTTTTAGGGCTTCAAAGAGCCGCTTCATGTCGGTATGCTCCACTTCAAGCTCAAACGCCATCCCCCGCAATTCTGCTATCTGCATCATCTTGGGAAAAATCGTCAGTTCCTCCGCTTCATGATGGGTATAGATACTCTGCATAACCTCTTTGAGAGCAGATTCCCGCATCGGCCCATCCTTTAGGGTTGTTTTTGACATTTTAGCAAAAAACCGACGATATACATCATGGTCACGTTTGAGAGATTCACCAAGACCCAAAACAATCACCTAAATCTACTAAAAATAAGAAAACTTGGGAAGTATTTATACATTACAAAAAAAGCTATGGCTTAGGCGGCTCAGGTTCAGCGCGACGTTTTCTAAACAGAATAAACACATGTCCCCTGACTTCCACTAACGCCGCCTCAGTCTCTTTTGCGGCTTTTGTGGCAATTTCTTCGGCGGTAGTCAGTTCCTTGAGCGCCGCAGGTAAAATCCGCACCTTAACCATTTTGTTCTTCTGTAGTTGCTTCTCAATCTCGCTTATCGACTGCACAGTTAAACCATCTTTGCCCACCCAAATCGTGGGGTTTTCATCTTTTAGAACGTGTCTAACATGGCGCTTCATCTTTGTCGTTATCTTGCTCAATTATACTCCGCACCTTTTTCTTAACATATAACGGGTTTGATTCCCGCAGTTTAAACATGTTACTACCACATGAGGCTCCCTTTTCTGTTTTACCCTAACCCTGCAGTTAACCCCATGAATAAATAGGGCATTACATTCCCTGCAGGTTTCACGCCGAAACTCTAGCGGTAAACGTATGCGGGCAGCCATTGCAATTCGCCGTGCGAACTCGACATATACAGCCGCTAACTGGGGGTTTGAACCGGCTGTTTTTTTAGCTTGCCCAAACAATATTTCGATACGTTGCCTTGCGATCTGCTTGATGCTCGACTGTTTCATCATACTAAGCATGCAAAAAAGCATAGTTCGCTATAACAGTTACGCTTAGCTGATTCTATTTTTGGGCTAACTCGGCTTTTAGCTGTGCAAGCGCCGCCTCCAAAGGCAACGGTTTAGATTTAAGAACCCTCTGTGTCAAAGACGTATTAAGCGAAGAATCCTCAGGACGCTTAGCAGGCCACGAAAAATGTGAAGAAGAAACCTTATCGATCAGGTCCTTATCTAAATTAAAAACATCCGCAATTTTCTTGGCGAAGTCTAAGCGGCTGATTCTTGTGGCACCACACAGATGGTAGAGTCCAAACAAACGGCGTTCGGCGACTTCTAGGATCATCTCTGCAAGGTTAGTGTTAAGTGTTGGAGTGTTCCATTGATCTTTGACGATTTTGACACGTTCGCCCCTGCGAAGGGTTTCGATGAGCCAGAGGGCAAAGTTGACTTTTCCCCCAGCAGGCACAGCACCATAGATTACGCTTGGGCGTGCAATGAAAAATTCAGGCAGGGTTTGAACGATTTCTTCAGCGATTAATTTTGTTAGGCCATAGTAGTTTTGGGGATCGGCTGCATCGGATTCTACATAGAAACCTTTCTCGCCGCTAAACACATAATCGGTGGATAGGTAAATTAAAAAGGCCTCTTCACGCTCAGTTGCTTCTCGTATATGCATCGTGCCATCTACGTTAACCTTCCAAGCAACCCCTTTGTGGAATTCACATTTATCCACATCAGTTAACGAGGCAGCATGTACCACTACATCGGGTTTTATACGGCGAAAGACATCATCGACCTGTGCCTTGATTGAAACATCCATTCTAAGAGGTGTGCCATAAGCTGATTGGGCTTCAAGGTCAGAGGAGTAAACCTCAAATCCTCTTTCAAGGGCCATTTGCGCCAATTTTGAACCAAAAAGGCCATTTGCGCCGGTGATTAAGAGTTTCAACGTATACCACCCCGCTTCCATGGTGTAGGATGTAAAATTACATCAGTAGCAAAGGGTGTCCACCAACGCTCATTTTCAAGATACCACTTTACTGTCGAGGTCAAGGCGTCTTCGAAGGTTTCTTTAGGCGTCCATCCCAGTTTATCGCGGATTTTTTGAGAGTCTAAACTGTAGCGGACATCATGGCCGGGTCGGTCTTCCACGAAGGTTATTAGACTCTCGGGTTTTTTGAGGCAGGTGATGATTTTTTTTACTATCTCGATGTTTGTGACTTCGTTGCCGGCAGATATGTTATAGATTTCTCCTGGTTTACCTTTTTCAAGAACTGAGCCGATGGCTTTGCAGTGGTCATCAACATATATCCAGTCGCGGATGTTGATGCCTTTGCCATAGATGGGAATTGGCAGGTCACGTAATGCGCGTATGATGGTTTTAGGTATGAGTTTTTCGGGAAGTTGGTAGGGACCAAAATTATTAGTGCATCGAGTAATGGTGGCGTTTAAACCGTAGGTTTTATGGTAAGATAGTACAAACATGTCAGCGGCAGCTTTGGAGGCTGAGTAGGGATTAGAGGGTTTGGGGGGGGTATTCTCTGTGAAGGAGCCCTCGAGGGTTTCACCGTAAACCTCATCAGTGGATACTTGTACAAGCCGAGCTTTGGGGTTGTGTCTTCGGATGGCTTCAAGAACCGTAAAGGTTCCCACGGTGTTGTTTTGTAAAAATGCGTTGGGATCTGAGATGCTTCTATCAACATGGGTTTCTGCAGCGATGTTTATGACAGCGTCAACTTGGTGAACCACTCGATTCATTAGCTGGGAGTTGCAGATGTCACCTTTGATGAAGGTGTAGCGCTTATTATTATCTACGCCATGGAGGTTAGCGGGGTTTGCGCCTATGCCGACTTTGTCCACGTTTATCAATTCACAGTCAGGGTGCTCGGCAAGCATGTATCGGCAGAAACTGCTTCCGATGAACCCTAAACCGCCAGTCACTAACACTTTCATACTTATCATCACCTATGAGGGGGAATATTCCAATCCCAGCTTTTACCAACACGCGCATCAGATCGTTTACCGTTTATACTTTGAGGAATAAGTGTTGGATCATTCCAAACCCGCCGTTCCTCATCAGGATCAGCGGCATTATAGAGCATAGTGGTATAATACACAAGCAATACCGGTTTAGAACCAACGGCTTTAAAACCATGCCAGTAATACCCCGGTATCCTAACCACCTGTAACTCGGTGCCGCTGGAAACTAGTTCAGTGAGCTCGGAGGTTTTGTCGTCAAACGCACAGAGTTTGATTGAACCCTCCAAGACCAAAAAATAATCCACCTGACCACGAATGTGACGATGCCAAGCCCGGATAACATTGGGATAAGTAAAGGTATGATTTATCTGCGCTATGGTGTCGTCTCCAAAAACGTCTCTCCAATCGTTGCGCATAATTTCGCTAAAAAATCCCCGTTCATCCACGAGGCGCGTTATGGGCTTGATTCTTATCCCGTCTAACATCGCACTTACCTGCTGTCAACATAGCGTTTAAGAATCCTTATAAATACTTCCCATTGCCGCTACACTTCAAGCTCAGAGTAGTCACCGACATTCAATTTTATGATTCTGCCGCGTGGGCTGCGGGCGACCTTGGCGTTTTTTCCAATTAGACTGTCCTCAAGCCGCTCCACATTTTGCACACTAACACATTCCTGCACCACACAATATTCAAGACTAGAATTGCAGATTTTTGAATCATCACCAACACTTGTATAGGGTCCAATGAAAGAATTTTCAATTAAAACATTTCGACCAATCACACAGGGGCCGCGAACAATGCTGTTTAGAATTTGAGCCCCAGCCTCAATCTTTACACGTCCAACTATGGTGCTGTTGATAACCTTACCCTTAACATCAAGCTGAACATATTCATCTAAAATTCGGGCATTAGCAGACAAGATATCATCTTTTTTGCCGGTATCAAGCCACCAAGAATTAAGAATTTCAGCCTTCACCGCAAAACCTAAGTTAATCATCTCTTGAATCGCATCAGTAATCTCGAGTTCCCCCCGCCACGACGGCTTAATTCGCTCAATGGCATCATGCACTCTGTTTGAAAACAGATATGTGCCAATGATGGCAAGATTACCCATGGGAGTCTTGGGCTTTTCCACAAGCCGGATAATGTTGCCTTTTTCATCTAGCTGAGCAATACCAAAACTAGAGGGGTTATCCACTTCTTTGAGGATAATTAACGCATCCAGATGGTCAGCTTTAAATTTTTTAATAAACCCCGCTAAGCCCTGTCCTGTTACGTTATCGCCTAGGCACATAACAAAAGAATCTTTGCCCAAAAATGGTTTAGCTGTTTTTACTGCATGCGCCAAGCCCAGGGGTTTTTGTGGAATGTAGCACGCATCAAGGTTCCAGCTGGAACCATCAGCGACATAGTTTTCAACGAAGTGGCCTGTTTCAGGTGCTGTGATGATTCCTACCTTCTTTATGGGTGTTGCTGCAACCTGATCAAGGACGTATCCCAAGATAGGTTTGTTTGCTACTGGGATAAGCTGTTTAGCGCAGGTAAAAGTTAGGGGGCGAAGCCGAGTTCCTTTGCCGCCGCTGAGGACAAGAGCTTTCATATTAATCGCAAATTTTAAGGGGAAAGCGAGGTATTATAGCTTACTTATTTAGCAAATCAGGAGGAAAATTAACGGGATTATAAAACGGCGGCTGATGGACGGTTTTTCGGGGTATGTAAATCTATTTTTTGGTGTTATGAGTGTTGCGCGATAGGTGTTTAATTGTGTGTTTGAGAGGATTTAGGCATTAGTTTTTCTATCATACTCATCATGATTTGTAGGGGTTTACGCAGTGGACCCAGCCCTTCCACGATTGTTTGAATGTTGCCCAAGTCGGTTCTAGTTAGGGTTTGGGTGAAAATTACAAGCAGTACAAAAACAACCACAAACATAACCACGCCTATTGCGAGTCGGATTGGACTGATAAAGGGCAGCCAGGTAACTGTGAGATACGTCAAGATTCCGGTGACGGTAGCTGATATTAGGATTTTTGCAGATGAGCCCCAGTCTACTGAGACGCCGTAGCGTTTTTTTATGTAGCCTAAGCTCAAAATCAGCCCTGGAAACACAACTATGAGGGTGCTAACAATCAAACCGATTATACCGAAGTGGGAAATCAGCACAAACCCCAAGGGGAAGCCTATGACGGCTTGGAGAATGGATAGTTTGAGGTTATATTTTGTGTCCCCTTGACTGTTTATGAGGTTGCTGATACTTAGACTGCCAAGGGCGGAAAATAGGTAGGATACGGACAGCACCATGAGGTAAAAAGGTGCCTGGGAGTAGCCAGCTAATACGGTGTTGATGGCGGGTTCGGCAAGTGACATAACTAAAACAGTAACCGGTACAACTATGAGGGCCGCATACTTTACGGAGTATTGGAAAACGTTTTTTAGGTCTTTGGGATTTTTTCGATAGTCAAGTTTGGAGAAAGCCGGAAAGAGCATGGTTGCCACTGGGGTAGCAAATAAAGTGATTAGGACAACAAAATTTTGTGCAACAGAATAGTTACCTATGGCACTGTTGTCGGTGACAAAAATTGCCATAATGAGGTTATAGAAAAGGGCAAGAAAACCAATCAAAATCGCGCCTATAGAAAGCGGAAAACCATACTTTAGCAGGGTCTTTATTGTTTCACCTATAGCTAATTTGCCGTTGGGAGGTTTGGGCAGAGAGGAATACAGGGCATACATAAGCAAAACACCGGTTATACCTGCACATAGAACAGCAACAGAAAAACCAAGGGTCGCTCCTAGGGTACCTAAACCAAAAATCACAAGTGCGATTGTTAATCCGGTCTTAACTAGGGATTGGACAATTAACATGATACTGTTGAGGTGTAGACGTTCCATACCAGTAAAAGCAGCACCCGCAGCATTCATCAGCGCACCACTCAAAATAAATAACGAAGATATTTGAATTAATTGAACTATTTCTGGACGCTGAAACGCCACATTCGCCAGAAAACCCGAAAGTGAAACCGACAAAATCGAAAGTGACAAACCGAAAACAAGTTCAAAAACAAGCCCCGAAACAAAAATACTACGCACCTTAGAAATATTGTTTTCACTATTATACTGCGCAGTATATCGAACCATCGCAGTGTTTACACCCCAATCCCTAAAAGTCGCAATCATCGTAGGAGCAACAATGGCAATTGTGTAGAGCCCCAGATTATCTGCACCCAACAACCTAGCGATAACAATAACGCCCACAGCCGAGATAACCGTAGATATAACCAGCCCCCAAAGCAGATGAAAGCCGCCCTTAGCTGAAACCTTCGCCATATCAGCAGCCTTGCTCATTTTCCTCTTCTCCCCCCACGTATAGTTTTAAGTTTAGTGTTGGTGCCTAGGTAATGTTTATCACTTTTGGTTTTCAGCCCAAAATCAAAGCGCCCCCCACAAATAATTTCTACAACTCCACCGATATTGAAAAACTAAAAGACCACTACCCCGTTACTGTTGCACCGTAGCTAAATTGACTCTTCAAAGAATATATTCAACAACTTTAATAAAAAACCAAACATACACATAACTCAGCGTGGGTTATTGCCAGCTAAAAGGTCAGAATTAAACCAACGCATCCTGTGAAGGAGAAAAAAATGAGCAACTACCAAAAAATCCGCATACTTCACCGCATTGCTGATCCACTAAGCCACATCAAAGCAACCGAACCCACAAACAAAGGATCCAAACGCATTCACCTCAAAAACTTTAGCAAAAAAACAAAAATTCTGGCAACAACAGGATTCATAGTTATTATTTTAGCATCTCTTTTTGTCTTTCTACAAACACAAACTCCACAAAACATCGATACGTCAGCCGCTACGCCAAATGCAACCAAACCATCAGCAACATCCAACAACAAAGAAACACCAGATAGCACCAGTACACATACGACCCCCAAAGCATCAAACACTAGCCCAGATCCAGACCGGGTAGTGAAAGAACCCGGCTTCTTAGGAACCACCCAGACAATAGACCCCACAACTTGGCGGACTATAGCAAACTTTGCGTGGAACTACTTCAAGCCAAGTGTAGGAGTTGATAAAACAACTGGACTGCCCAAATCCGGTGTAGATGCACCCTGCTTCACAGATTGGGATTTAGGAGTCTACATTCAAGCAACTATTGACGCAGAAAAAATAGGGTTAATCAACCGTACTGAAACCTGGGGATTTAATGAAAGAATAAACAAAGTTTTAGACTGGCTGGAAACCCGGGAACTAAACAAGGCAAACAACCCATATTGGTTCTACCGATCAGATACCGGAGGAGTTTTCCGCGATAACTCAGACATCATGCCAGACGACTATATCGACATCATAGACACAGGACGTATGTTTGTTGCATTAAACAATCTAAGAAAATATAACGAATACACCACGAGGGTAGAAAACATTACACTCCACGGACAGGAGTACAATCGAACTAATTACGCCAATTTAATTCCTACAATAAAGCCATGGGCAGAAGCAGACATGAGCATATATGCCTATTATATAGCAAGCGGCTTTGCCGCTTTTTGGCCAGAACTTAAAGCCTCACCTGGAAAAGTATTAGATAACATATTTTCATCAGAATACATTGCAGTAAGCGGCAATGTTATGCTTCCTAGAGCAGCAATTTCATGCGAGCCTTTGCTTTGCGCGTTTTTTGAAATAGAAAATAATGACCCCCGGCTAACAACTCTAGTAAATATGACGTACTCAGCACACGAAGCCCACTATAATATAACCGGAAAATTCCGTGCCTTCGGCGAAGGCCCAGCCTCTCCAACCTCAGGGGCGGGGTGGCAATGGGAATGGGTAGTGTTAGCGGATGGACGAACATGGACAGTTCTAGATAGCGACCAAAATGCAATGAACGTTTCGCCTATGGTTTACACAAAAATTGCATACAGTTTCTTGGCTATTTATAACACTAACTACACTAAAAACATGTGTCTCTTCCTTGACCAGCCCACTCACGAACTCGTCGAGGGATTTGGTCACGGAGTTGATGAGGATGGAAAACGCCGTTATGGCTCAGGTGAACTTACAAACGGATTAATTCTAGGGGCCGCACGATACTATTTAGAACATAATTCTTAAAGACGCCAGCCTCAGAATCAGAAATAGATCTAAGTTGGGTGTACCTTCAGCGCTATTGTCCTAAGCCGATAGCGGAAAATATTAGTTTTTTGTTGAATATTTGAGGGTCATAGATACGTCTGCCATCTATCAATATAGCTTGCTTCATATGGGCTTTAAAGAAGTCAGGGGTTAGCTTTTTAAATTCAGACCACTCGGTCACAAGAATACAGCAATCCGCACCCTTGAGACAGCCCACTACAGAGTCTGCATAACGGATAGAATTTTTGAATATAACATTGGCTGTTGGAAATGCAACGGGATCATAAGCAACAATACAGGCACCTTCCGCCAACAGTTGAGCAATGATAGGAATAGCCCGGGCTTCTCTCAGGTCATCCGTGTCAGGTTTAAACGCCAAGCCTAGAACAGCTATTTGTTTGTCTTTTAGTGTGCCAAGCTGTTGTCTGCAGAATTCCACAGCTTTAAGCGGTTGATATTTGTTAACATTTTCAGTTGCGACCAAAAGCTCAGGCGTATAATCAAACGCTTCTGAGCAGGCAATCAATGCCTTCACATCTTTAGGAAAACAGGAACCGCCATATCCTAAGCCTGCATCTAAAAATTGCGGCCCAATCCGCTTATCCAGCCCCATCACCTCCGCCACAACTTTGACATCTGTACCGGGGATTTTTTCGCATATGTTGGCAATGGTATTTATGAAGCTGATTTTGGTTGCGAGCATAGCGTTGCTGGCGTATTTGATCAGTTCAGCCGTTGAGAGGGTAGTTTGAATTATAGGAGGCACATGAATACTGTAGAAGTCTCTGTAGAGCGCTTCAAGCTTATCCCCTGCCTGCTTGTCATGCGAACCAATGACTACACGATCAGCATTTAGGGTATCTTGAAAAGCGGAGCCTTGACGTAAAAACTCAGGGTTCATGCATAACCCAAAATCTACATCACATTTCTTGCCTGATTCGCGCTCAAGAAGGGGTAATACAACGTTTTGGGTTGTTCCCGGCACAACGGTGCTCTTGATTATTGTTATGTGGTAGCCATTTTTTTGTTTAAGAGCTTTACCTATATTGAGAGCAACAGACTCTATGTATGTGAGATCGATGCTACCGTCGGGTTTGCTGGGGGTTCCCACAGCAACATAGGTAAAGTCTGTTTCCACTACCGCCCGGTCAGTCTCATTAGCTAATCCCTTCAGCATGCCGCTTCGGATGCACTCAGAGAGCTTTTCCTGAATACCAGGTTCAAAGAAGGGAGGGATACCTTGATTTATTTTGTTGATTTTTTCTACTTCAATATCACAAGCAATAACACTATACCCGCGGCTTGCCAAACCCACCGCAGTACATAAACCAACGTAGCCAACGCCGATAACAGAAATTTTTGGCCGCTTACTCAAACTTGAAACCCCAAAGCTCAGCAATAATTTGGATAAGGTTATCATACTAAATATATATAGGTTAACATAACACAAGAGCACAAAAGGGAAACTCATGGTTCAGAAGGTAATAATTCCAGCAGCCGGACTAGGAACCAGGCTGTTTCCAGCCACCAAAGAACAGCCAAAAGAGATGCTTCCAATTTTTTCCAAGACACCACACGGCGACATGATAGTTAAACCGGTGGTGCAACTTGTCTTTGAGCAACTACATGACACAGGACTCAGAGAATTCTGTTTCGTAGTCGGCAGAGACAAACGTAGCATAGAAGACCACTTCACCCCTGACACTGACTGCATACAAACGCTTGAGGCTTTGGGTAAAAACGGGCAGGCATCAGACTTAGAAAACTTTTACTCTAGACTTGAAACTTCAACCATCATGTGGGTTAACCAGCCGGAACCCAAAGGCTTTGGGAACGCTGTTTTGATGGCACGGCCGTTTATTCAAAATGAAAGTTGTTTCGTCCATGCTGGCGACAGCTGTATCATATCAAAAAATATGGATTATGCAAAAAAATTGCTCGATAGCTTCCAGCGATTTAATGCAGATGCAACATTTCTTGTAATGGAAATCGAGAATCCCAAGCAGTACGGCATCGTTGAGGGTGAAGAAGTGGAATCTGGAATCATAAAGGTAAAAACGGTTGTTGAAAAACCTGAGAAGCCTAAAACAAACCTGGCAATAATGGCCATGTATGTTTTCCATCCCGTTATCTTCAAAGCCCTAGAAGCCACAAAACCTGGAAAAAACGGTGAAATACAGTTAACCGACGCCATTCAAAAGCTTGTTGAATGGGGGTTGAGAGTATACGCCGTAAAATTAGATGGGGGCTACAAACATTTAGATATTGGTAGTCCAGAAAGATATTGGGAAGCAATAGAGCTATCATATAAGCAATTCTGTGAGAGAAGATCAACAACATGATGGATGATATTATTTGTAATGATCTTGAAAGCATAAAGAGTATTGTAAAAGACGATGTTTTCGCAGGCAAGAAAATTCTCGTTACCGGCGGCGCTGGTTTTATAGGTAGCTGGATATGTGATTTGATTACCGATTTCGGCGCTCAAGTAACTGTTGTTGATGATTTATCAACAGGCAGAATAAAAAACATAGAACACCTCATCAAGCAAGCCCGAGTCAAGTTTGTTCAAGCCGATGTTTGCACTTTTAAAAGTGATGAAAAATTTGAGTTTATCATTCACATGGCAGGGCACGCTTCGCCAGATGAGTATCAAACGCGTCCAATCGAAACACTGCAGACCAGTGCGGTGGGAACGTTTATCATGGCTGAGCTCGCCAGAAAAAATGATGCAACGTTACTTTTTTCTTCGACTTCTGAAACCTATGGCGATACAGAAATAATTCCTACACCTGAAACTTATTGGGGAAACGTTAACCCGATTGGTCCACGATCCTGTTACGATGAAGGAAAACGGTTTGCAGAGGCGTTACTTATGGCGTATAGGAAGCAGTATGGATTAGATGTTAGAGTTCCAAGAATCTTTAACTCGTACGGTCCACGTCTGCGTGAAGACGGGTTATACGGTAGAGCTCTATCGCGGTTCATTGCCCAAGCATTAGCAAAACAGGACATAACCGTCTATGGAAATGGAAAACAAACACGATCATTTTGCTATATCTCAGATACAGTGACAGGGCTCCTTCTGTTAGTGGCAAATTCTGAGGCTATCGGAGAAGTTGTGAATATAGGCAACACACAAGAGGTTACTATTCTTGAGTTAGCGCAAAAAATTAAAGAAATAACAAAAAGCGAATCGACTATTGTTTTTCAGCCGTTACCTAAAGATGATCCAAAGCGACGCTGTCCAGATACTTCAAAGTTGGAAAAAATTGTCGGTTGGAAACCCAAAATTGCATTAGAAGAAGGATTACAAAAAACTATTGAGTGGTTCGCAAAATAACAACACAACCAGGTCTATGCACTTAACTTGACCCACAAAAAACAAATGGCAAAAAGCCGTGAAAACGTTGATAAAACAGAGATTATAAAACAAACAGCAAAGCAGAAACCAAGAAAGGGATAACATGTTAAAATCGGGTTTAGAGTTTTTCATTGAAAACATGAAAACTGAAGATTTTAAAGCTAAAAGAATACTTGAAATTGGGAGCAAAAACGTAAATGGTAGCATACGTCCGCTAATACAGAATTTCTCTACGCCTAAAGAATACATAGGCGTTGATGTTTCATCGGGAAATATGGTTGATTTGGTTCTGCCTGTAGAAAAAATTGCAATACACTTTGGTGTCGAATCCTTTGATTTGTTAATTTCTACTGAGCTATTGGAGCATGTAGAGGATTGGAGAGTTGCAATACAAGCGATGAAGGCTACTGTGAAAAGGGGCGGATACATTGCTATTACAACTCGTTCTAAGGGTTTTGGCTACCATGGTTATCCCTTTGATTTTTGGCGATATGAGATTGAAGATATTAAGAAGATATTTTCTGATTTTGAAATCATTGTTCTAAAAAAAGATTATGAAGCGCCGGGAGTTTTTCTTATAGCCAAAAAACCTGAAAACTATGTGTCTGCCGATTTGTCAGATATTGCATTGTACTCAATAGTTTTGGGTAAAAACATTAAAAACAGCGTTAACATTGAAAAAATGCCTTTTAAAAGAAAATTTGTCATAAAAATATTTGAAATCGGATATATTATCAAATCAAAGACTGTGGCGGCCGCCAAAATATGAGCACAAATGGGCGGGCTTTTTGTGCGTTGTGTGGGGTTGGTGCGTGCTGGGGCAACATATTGCGCGGCTGAATCGGGCATATACTTTTGAGCGGTATGTCTTCTTAGCGGGAGCCACGCCTGTCCCCCACCATCTAATCGAAAATAGTGACCCGACAAATCAGTCAAAACATGTTTTCGAAGGTCCCCTAAAGACATAACAGTTTGTAAAGCTCAATTAAACCCTGCGACAAACCATTTTTAGGTATTTCTACCCGCCACTAAATTATGGGTCAAGTTAATTGTCTATGCAGTGTTTTTTCTGGGCAATTCAACCACTAACTATGGAAATGATCCCCGTTTAGTCGCTCGATTAATTGGATTTCTCGTTGCGCAATTTTATCCCAGTCATAATCGCTTGCTAACTCTACACCTGCCGCGCCAATCGATTTGGCGGCAGCGGGGTTCTCTAATAGAAAAGTCACACGTTCAGACATAAGTTTAGTGTTGCCCAAGGGCACAGTTACAATTGTGTTTTCAAAAATTTCTCGATAAACTGGCAGATTATAAGCCACTACAGGCAAACTACAAGCCATCGCCTGCAATATAGCGATACCAAACCCCTCCTCATAACTTGGAAAAATAAACACTTTAGAGGATTTTAAAATTCCAAAGGTTTCGAGATCATTGAGATAGCCACATAAATGTATATGGTCATGTAAATGCAACTTTGTAATATAATCATATAATTGTTTCTCTGTATGATTGTCGCCTTTACCGATAATTGCAAGTTTCGCCTTAGGGTTCGTGCTTACAACGCGATGCCAAACGTCAATTAAATCAAAAATGCCCTTCGAAACATTAATTCTTCCAAGAAAAACACAATCAAACTTTTCTTTAGACGGGATAAAATTTTGAATTTTATGTAAATCCACACCATTATAATTTACAACGATTTTGTTTCTGTTAAAACCCGTTTGTAAAAGTTGGTCTTTTATCGCTGGATTCACAACAATTGTCAAATCAGCACTACTTTTTGAGAGTTCAAAACTCAATCTCTGAGAGAGAAAGCCTAAAAAGTTTATAAAGAAACTTTTACCTTTCCGAGTAAATGGATTTTTCTGAATATGATGAATTAGTTGAACCCATTTTGTTTGTTTATGAGTTAATTTAAAGACATACACAGGAAAAACATCAGGCAGAAAATCTGAAGTAGAATAAAAAATACAATTCTTATTTGGGTCAAGACGAAGAAACATTGCAAAAATTATTCGTCGGATATAAGTAGGGAGTATATTAATTAATTTGTCTTCTTTTGAAGTCACACTAAACGTGGCTGTTAGACCTCTTGCTTCACACAGCCTTTTCCCCAAGTTTGACGTCACGATCGTTAAGTTTAGTTTCTTAGTTTTGCCGATTCTTTCAGCAAGCTCTATGAATCGCAGATCGCTTCCACTCAAGCCTTCACTATAAGAGTTCAAAAAAGCAATCATATGGAAATCTTCAAAAAGGCCATTTTGCAATTCATTTTCACGCTTTTTGTTCATCACATTATTCCCAGAAAAACATCTTTAGATACCTAACATTCTCTTGTTCCCAAGAGCGCTGGACTTTTTAAGATTTACTCTAAATTCTTTGGCGTAAACAACAGCTATGTAGATTAATATCACACTCAATGAGCAACTTGCAATAATTTCACTTATCAAATAAATTGTTTGCGGTTCATAATATAAATCGATACTCATCACCCCAGCCGAGTCAACCCGCCATGCGTTGAAACCGTTCGCATCCTTGAAGTGATTTATTTTGGATAAAAGAGAGCCATTAACCCACGCACACCAATTATTTGAAAAAGCTTGATTAAACACAAGAGTAAACGAAGCATTTGCCTGTACTTGAACTTTAAACATAGTTGGGTCTTGGTAAACTATTTGAACAGATACATCAGAAGCCTCTTTAGCGTAAACTACAGGCTTTACAAATGTATTTTCAAAAACAATTATGTCAGGAGAATTTATAACCTGCACTATCCCACTCTGGCCGGAGAGGCGGTCTACTATGTCGGTTGTATTATAGGCGTTATAAACATTGGTGTATACTACGATGTATCTTATACTGAGGCTCCCCCAATGCTCACCTATTTCAGAGGACCCCATTAACTCGTCTAGAAACAATGTAGCGTTTGGAAGCGATACATAAGGCAGAGTGTTAACTAGAGTAAAAATTCCACCATTAACGCCTTCGTGCTCCTCTGAAAAATATGCGCTATTGACGAGTTGTACGTCTCGCGCCATAGGCAAATATAGAACAAAATAAAGAGGATCACCGCCAAGGTTTTCATGCCAAGTTTTGATTGCTGGAGGGATTTCGTACAAATTTAATTTATGGGGAACCCCTCTTATTGGTTCACCAGAAATTTGCTGTATCCACCATGGAGTTCCTGCAGAAATAATCAGGAATAGGATAAAAACAAAAGATAAAATTTTGAGGGAGGATAGCTTTAATTTTTTTGTTTTAGCTAAAAACACGGGCAGGTTTTGGTGTACATATCCAATTAATACTGCCACGCCCAGGCTCGCTGGAACTAAGAAAATGCTGGGAGACTCAAAAATCGCACCGTAAGGAACATTATTTATTATATAATGCATATTATGATACACGCAATATGACAAAAAAACAAAAAGATAGGAGAAAGAAAAAAAGAGGACCCGTTTATTATGCGGCTTAAGTAGAAGAGCAACAAATGCGACAACAATGGGCATGAAGGATAACAGGATTAGTTGTTGAGGGAAATATGTCTCAAATTGATAATTAAATGTGCTTCCCCAGAGCCTCATAGGATTTATTAACGTAGAAAAATTTATGAATTGTGCAGTTACACCCTCAATATAGTCAAAAAAATAAAATGAGAGAGAGTCATAATTATTTAATGATATAAAAAAGGTAAGAGATGAAAGAAACCAGACTGTTAGAGAGATAGTAATTAGAGATATTGCACGTTTTAAGGTATTTATACCGCATTTAAACTCAAACAACAAAAAAACAAAGCATAGTAACGGATAGATAAGGATAAAAGTTGGTTGTATAGTTGCGACTGAAAAAATTAACCCATTAATAAGAGCATACCGTAAATTATTCGTTTCTGCAAATTTTTTAGTGACTAAAAGCATCAATGGGAAAAGACCATAAGCAAATAAATAATACATCCAACCAAAAATAAGCCAATTAAATACTAAAGGCGTAGACATAAAAAAGAGCCCGGCTAAAAAACAGGACGACTTTTTTAAATGAAATGACCTAGCCAGAAAGTAAGTTGTAATCCCACCTAACGCAACCAAAAAAACCGCCAAAAGCTTTATTTCAGCTCCACCTACAAAACCAAACGGAGCTAAAACAGCATTAAACAGTTTGAAAAAAGGAAAACCGAAACGACCAACAGCCGCTTCACCAAAGCCGTTGTACACTCGAACATGTAGATGAGAAATAAAATCATTCAACGCTACTTCAGAATTTAATGGGATAACCCAATCACCTTGCGCAATCTCGCCAGGACTAGTGATTAACCTCAAGAGAAAAAACACTGAAATCGCAATAAACATGAGAACCACTAATGGATACTCATATTTTTTATCGTCGAGCAGCTTGGACAGATACATCCGTAACTTTCAGAAATTAATAGTACCTCTTGCCTTAAATATATTAACCGAAAATTCCGAATGATTACCTGCCAGCGGCGTATTGATCGAAATTTGCAGGCATTCACGATTTGAGAAGTTTTAAAAATTTACGTATTATACAGCAGAAATCCACCATGTTACAAACTATTAACGGGGTTAAAAACCCCATCAATTTTTGAAGAAATCCTTTATGACGTTACATATGAAAAGTACAGTATCATCGCTAAGAAAAGAAGAGGACGGCAACCAGAGTCCTTGTTGCGAAACCGCGTCCGATTTTGGAAAATCACCCTTTACCCAAGAGTAAGGTGGTTGCGTATGTATCGAAGGATAAAATACTCTGCTTCCTATTCCTCTTTCATTCAAAAATGAAATCAACTCAGCCCGTTTAGTCTCTACCAAGACATCTATAAACCAGGGGGATGTTTCCTTAAGATTGGTATTTATGAATATAAGACTACCCACATCACTCAAACAATCAAAATAGATTTTATAAATTTCTTTCTTTCGTTGAACCCGCCAAGGCAATTTCTTCATTTGTTCAATGCCTATTACAGCTTGAAGGTCAGTAAATTTTGCATTAAACCCTATGACCTCATGGTAATCCACCCCTGATTTTGGTCTACCAAAATCTCTGATGAGAGCAATTTTACGGAATAAATCAGAATTATCGGTAAAAAGTGCACCACCTTGCCCAGTGGTAATGATTTTTGGTGCACTAAAAGAAATACTACCGATATCACCGAAAGTTCCAAGACTTTTTCCGCTAAATGTTGACCCAAGCGCCTGCGCAGCATCTTCAATAACAAACAGATTGTATTTTTTGGCTAATGCCAAAACATTGTTCATATCATGGCTTCTACCGTTAATACTTACATACATTATTGCTTTTGTTTTTGGAGTGATTGCTTCTTCGGCTTTTTCAAGATCTAAGCATAGATTGGTTGGATCAATATCAACAAGCACAGGTTTTGCACCTGCTAAAACAATAGCGTTTGAAGACGCAATCATCGTAAAATCAGGAACAATCACTTCATCACCAATACCAATATCAAGGGCCATCAAGGCAATAACTAAACTACTAGTACCGTTGTTAACAACTGACACGTAGTTACTTTTAATAAATTCAGAGATCTTCTGCTCGAATTCGCGGGTTTTCTTAAATTCTGTAAGCCAACCACCACCATCTAGGTAGTCTATTACAGCTTGTTTTTCTTCAAAACCCAACCAAGGCTCCATTTGATTGATTTTATTCATACAATTCACCGTTGAATTCTTTTCCGGTCTTCGATTGCACCTAAATATGGACCATTTTTAACTTCCAGCACTTTTGTATTATCTTCCAGTATTTCATAACCATGTCCGCCAGCAAGAAGGATCATCGTATCACCTTTATGCAGATCTATGGTTTTCAAGAATTTTTCGTCTTCAGTAAAAATGCTTGCCCTTAACGCACCTTCCTTGAGGAATAGAACTTCTTGTGTACGGGATATCATTCGTGGTTTTAATAAGTGAACATGTGGCTCTAGGACTTTTCCCTTATCATAGTTCCACATGCCAACTTGCTGAAAATCGTTTTCGGAGGAAACAAATGTTAACCCCTTAGACCAATCTGAATCACGAATAATCACTGCGAGAAGCAAACCATCATTTACGATTTTTTCTATTTTTTCATGGCTCATAGGTTTTCGCCGCCATTATTTATATACCATTCAACTGTTTTCTTCACGCCATCCCGCAGGGTTGTCTTTGGGATCCAGTGAAGAACTCTTTTCATACGTTCATTATTCATTGTTTTATATGGAGCGCCGTCGGGCATGGATTTATCAAAAATAATCTCGCCGGTATAATTAGCTACTTCTTTTATAATTTGGGCCAATTCAATAATAGAGATGCCTTTACCTACGCCAATATTAATCGGATCTACGGTGGAATTTATTTCAAGTGCCCTTAGAAGGGCTTCGGCACCATCCTCCACATAGAGCCATTCTCTCACTGGAATGCCACTCCCCCATATAGTAACATTGGGCAAATTTTTCTTTTTTGCCTCCACAAATTTCATTACAAGAGCACCAAGTGCATGAGAACGCTTTTCATCAAAGTGATCTCCTGGACCATACATGTTAGGCAGAATAAGGTTTATTGTTTGAAAACCATATTGTTTATAATACGCCCAGCTTTGAACCCAACTGGCTTTCCGGACAAATCCGTAGACCAATACCGACTCGTGAAGAGGGCCGGCCCACCATTGTTCTTCTTGAAAATCACTAGTTAAGGAACCGGGATATGAACAGTTAGAGATTGGATTCACAAATCTCTTTACACCGCACAGTCTCGCGGCTTCCATCAGATTTGTAGCCATCAAAATGTTATTGAAATAAATTTCGGCAGGTTTCTCATAACCAAACTGTATACCACCTACAAAAGCAGCACAATTAATCAGTGCATCAAATCTTTCTTGTTCAAAAATATCTTTTGTCTGCTGAAAATCTCTGAAATCAACACCATTTTGAAGAGAAAGAGAAACGTAATTAATGTTTGCTTCTTGAAGCTTCTTTGTGACCGCTTGCCCTAAAAAACCGTTTCCCCCAGGAACAAACACCTTGTTAACCACATAACCCACCTCAGTCAGTTTGCCACCATCTATTTGGAAACACTGACTTTATTATCTTATCTCCTTCACCTATTGGTTTTAAGCCTATCGACCGCATGTCGGCATCAACCATTATTTTTACTAGATCTTTGAATTTTATTTTAGGGCTCCAACCAAGAAGCTCTTTTGCCTTTGCTTCGTCTGCTATTAACGTTTCAGGCTCAGTTGGCCTAAAATACATTGGATCTATCACAATATATTTTTCCCAATTCAAATTCACATAACTAAATGCTTCTTCAACGAATTCGCGGATTGAATGAGCTTCACCAGTACCTATCACAAAATCGTCAGGTTTATCCATTTGGAGCATTTTCCACATTACTTCAACATACTCAGGCGAGTAACCCCAATCTCGGCTGTTATCCAAGTTTCCAATGTAGAGCTTGCGTTGTTTATTTGCCAGTATGCTTGCAACGGCACGGGTAATTTTTCTAGTTACAAAGGTTTCTCCACGCCTAGGCGACTCATGATTAAACAAGATACCATTACATACCCAAATACCGTAACCTTCGCGGTAGTTATTAGTCATTAAATGGGCATAGACCTTAGCACAAGCATATGGGCTCCGGGGTTTAAGCAGAGTTTCTTCATTTTGAGGGGGAGGAGAGCTCCCAAACATTTCGCTACTAGATGCCTGATACAACTTGATTGGAAGTCGACTACGTTTGATCGCTTCTAGCAATCTTGTTGTGCTTAATCCTGTAACATTACCGGTGAATTCGGGTATATCAAAACTGACGCGAACGTGACTTTGGGCGCCTAGATGATAAATTTCTGACGGTTCCACTTCTGTGAGTATATTAGAAATTTGTTCAGAATCGGATAAATCACCATAATAAAAATAAAAGCGTGTATCGGGATCGTGGTGGTCAGCAATAATGTGATCGATTCGTTTAGTGTTAAATGTGGATGCCCGACGGATAATTCCATGAACTTCATAGCCTTTGCTTAGCAGGAATTCAGCTAAATATGAGCCATCTTGACCCGTAACTCCTGTAATCAAAGCTCTTTTATTTTTCCCTCGATCTTTACTCACTTTTCCACCAAGCAAATGGAAGATAGCAATTGTATTTGAACCCTTTCTTATGAACCATTTGCCGGATAAATACGACAAAAATTCTTCATTTAGGTCGCGAATAAAAAAATAAACAGCATAAATAGTTTATAAGTTATAAGGAAATTCATAAATGATACCCATAACCATATAGGACGGTTGAAATGCCCGCTACTGGACGATACACAAATGATCAGATGTTAGATAGCATTATTGTCGCTCAAGGAAGGACAATTGACTACAAAGAATTTGCCAGATATGGATTTCGATTTTTGGTAGGTTTTTCAAATTTCAGGATTCTATTTAATCAGGAAAACGTCACTATGATAGCATATTCAACTAATCAAAAAAAACCGGTTGGAATCATATATCTACAAAAAATAACTGAAAATTTGTGGGGAATTTGGTCCACTTTTATTCACCCCGCGTTTAGGGGACGGGGAATAGCGCCACAGTTATACAATAAATCCTTTGAATTTTTAAAGAAAAAAGGAATAAAAAAAGCCATAGGGACAGTATCGTTTGTAAACAAACCATCCATAGCAAGTATTCAAAAAACATGGGATGGTTTTCTGAACCGCGTAAATTATAAACTGAATTTTTTTGATCAAACACAAAAACCGACAACCACATGCAATATCTTGAATAATATGGACACACAAAACCTCTGGGAAATTTTTTCAACGAATACAGGAGCAGAATGGATTAATTTTTTGGAAATTAATAAGGAAAATTTTATTGACAGAGTTTTCGGCTCTGCAGGCTGTGAAGCATATAGCAAAAAAACGCGCAGGTTACTTATTCAAAAAAGACTTGTTGAGATAAAGCAAAATAATCGCGAACTATTATCATATGCCATCTATACGAAAAACGGATTTTTTAATAACTTTCAAAAAAGGGTTCAATATTTAGAGCCGCCACATTTATTCGCCGGGAACATCAGCAATTTAAGGAAGGGTGCATCAAGCCTATTCAAAGTAAAAGGGTTCCAAACATATCATTATTTAGGCACTATTGAAGAAGAAGGAACATTAAAGAAAGAAGGATTTGAAATATTAGACAAGGAAATAATATGCTTCAAAAAGTTAGCGTGAACCAAGCGACAATTGGAATGATAACTAATAACATTACACAAGTAGCTATAATTGGAACTGGACCAATTGGGCGCCAGTTGACACAACATATTGCACAGATGGGGTTTGATGTGATTTTGAAGAGCAGAAGCAAGAAATCACTCGAACAGACCATGGGAAGAATAAAAAACAATTTATCAAAAACAAATATGACCGATGTAAATAAAATACTCCAGAAAATAAGAACCACTACATCGATGAGTGATTTATCAACAACAGATATTGTAATCGAGTGTATAATCGAAGATAGAGAAGCTAAAGAAAAACTTTTTAAAGAATTGGATGATAACTGCTCACCAAGGACAATTTTAGCCACTAATACATCAAGTTTATCAGTGAATAATCTCACAAAGTTTGTATCAAATCCCGATAGATTAATAGGCACCCATTTCTTCAACCCCATAAGCAAGATGCATTTGGTAGAAATTGTTCAGACTAAATCTACATCAGACCAAACTCTTCACGAAACATTAGATTTTATTAATAAAATTGAAAAAACTGCAATAATAGTAAATGATTCAACAGGATTTATCGTAAACCGCCTGCTATTTTCAATGGTAAATGAAGCAGGTTATCTTTTAGAAGAGGGAAACACAACCATTCAAAAAATTGACACCGCCATGAAGCTAGGCGCAAATGTTCCCATGGGACCGTTTGAACTTGCGGATTATGTGGGAATAGATGTCACATACAAAATTTTAAACGAGTTAAATTTATCACTCAATTTTAAGAGACCAGCGAAGATATTTAAGAAAATGATTGATGAAGGTAAAACAGGAAGAAAAACTGGTGAAGGATTTTATAAGTATAAAAATTGATCATGTTTTAAAATGTACGATTGACTGATTTAAAACTTCATTGAAAACATTGTTCCAGCTTAAATTTTCTACAAAATAAAGGGCATTCCGCCGATACTCCATATACCGCACTTCATCTTCTATCAACAATTTCACTTTTGCCATAAAACTTTGAACGTCATACTTAAAAATTAACCCAGCACCATTATTTTGTATTTCAGTCGCAATTTCAGGCACCTCAGTTATCAGAACAGGCAACCCACAAGCCAAGTAAACCTTGACCTTGCCTACATCAGAGAAGAACGTATAGCTATTAGGATCAGGAACATATGGCGATAGACCCACACCACAACCAGCAATAGTTTGTTCAAGTTGCTTATGGTTTTTTATGTACCCTGTGAAAAAAACCTTATCATCAAGGTTTAGGGAGGAAGCAACTCTTTTCAAGTTCGATTCTTCAGGACCAGTTCCGATAATTGTTAAGCTGACCTGCGGAAACATCTGCAGTAAATCAGGCAACGCAGTAATCAGTAAATCGACACCTTTATTTTTGACGAGATGCCCCATAAAAACTAACTTAAAACGATTGACAGCACTACTATCTAACCGTTTTATTTCTTCGAAATGGCAACCATCAGGAACAATGACCTCAGGAGCGCAGTTAGAGATAGCTACACCCCTTTTTGCTCGGGCAGGATTCATACGCTTTGAGCTATTCCATAATAGGTCTGACTGAGTGCAACTGAATGTATCAAGATTATAAAAAACAGCGTTCAATAAGGCGTTTCCAAATCTATTTGGTGTATAATCGATTGTCCAGTAAATCAAATTTCGGATGAATCCCAGTTTTTTTAGAAAAACTGAGGCGGCAGCATTCAGATTATCGGCGGCAATACATACATCATAGCGCTTATGGCTTCGAATAACAAAATAGAATGTTAACAAAAAATCAAGTAAAAAATGCAGTAAGTCACCACCACCATAGTTTGGCCCCATAATGGTTTTGACTTTTTTTCCAGATTCAAACAAGGTAACTTTTGAGTGCTTGTCTTGGTGATTGTAAGAAAAGGGGTGCTCTAAAAAAGAAAATGAAATATCATTTTTTATAAAAAAATCCCGCAATTCCTGAGGAGGACCGGTAGCAAATGTATGAGTGATTAATAAAAAGCGTATGCTTCGAAGATTTGGAGAGAGTATCTTCTTCATCAACTATCTACCCGTTGACTATAGTCACCTGAAGTGGTGTAGTAAATATTTTCCGACCGTCTTATCTTTAGATAACGTGTAACAGATTTAAGCTTGTATTTGCTTAAGTATAAAATACAAACAGCCAATACTGCTATCGAAAACGCGAAACAAGCATATACCAATTTTTGAGCTCCAAATTCTATTTTTATTGTGAAGGACCCCGTTTTGTCTATGTACCAGCTATTGGCATAACCGTTAGCCAAGAAATGACTACCAGAAAGATCACAACCATCAATTGAAGCCAACCAGTTACTATCGTATGATTCACTGAAAACTAATAAGAAGGGCTGAGTAGCATTCTCAACTGCCACAACATAATTTGTTGAGCCAGCCCTATAGTAAGTCACTAGTGGCGCTTTTTCTAATTCAGCACCACTACCGTTTAGATTTTTGCTGTCTTTTTCGAGTAAAGAGCTAATTTCTGAGAAATCTGCTTGCTCTCTAATGAAAACGGTCATCTGATTTGCAACCTGCATACCGGCAAAATTCAGCACTTCATCAGCATTTTCAGCAACATAATAACAGGAAGGAGAATAGACCTTGTTGGGTACCCAAAACGTGTTTTCGTAAATAGCAACATCACCAAAAACTTGTCTTAACTCTATGCCCTCTTGATTGCGAAGCAAATCTTCAATCCGTTCAATGTCTGAGGAATTTTGCAACCCCCCAAAAGTTCGTAACTCGCGGCTAAACCAAATATACTTCACGTTTAAGAATGAAAGTGTATCACTAAACATAGGAGCGCCTAACACGTCATAGACATTGTTGATTAGTTTGTAGGAATACGCGTTGCCAACAGATCCTGCAGAACCCGTTATCAGCGGCTTATGCACATAATTTTGAACAATGTCACTGCCAGCATATCCCCAACTATAAGCTAGATAGTTTCTGTGGGGAAGAAGGAGCACGTTGAAATCGTCCGGATTATCGTTGATCCAGTTACCTGCTGTCGAATAAAATTGAGGGATCTGTACAGACAAAGGGGGATAAGCGAGTTGTTCATCAGGAAAGCCCTTGCCGCCCGCTTTAATGTCGCCATTTACTAAAGGATAGGCATTAGAAAGCACTAGGAGGATAATCCCAAAAATTGCAACATACTTAAGGTATCTCCGCCAATTAAGGCTAATAGATGAACTGCTTAATTTAAGAATTAATAGACCAACCAACAATGCGAGTCCCATAATATATAATCCGGCAAAGTTCGAATAAGGAGATCTAAAGAACCAAAAACCAGGAAAATTAAGATACATCCATTTATAAAATTCACCCGTTGGTGCATTTCCACCAATGCTAAATAAAAGCCCAATTAAGGCTAGTGCTCCAAAATAAAGATTAAGCGGCTCTTTTATAAGGCGACGTGCGTTAACCATGAATCCAGCAAAAGCCAATATTATCAAGGTATAACTTATTAGCGATAGGGGGAATTCCGAATAACTTGTAGCAAAGGGCACAGCCGAATACTCGCCCATGTTCAGCTGAAAAGCATAGAACCCTGTCCCTTGTATAACAGTGTAGAATGGAACAGGATTTATAAAATCATAGTATGATAGGCTAGCCACGCCATATGTAGGTAAAAGATTGTTTAAGGAAAATAATGAAATAAAGAGAGGAATAACCCAAAACAAGTTGACGGCAATAAAAAGAGGAAACAAGATTAGCAAGAAGCGCCCTGCAGACTTTAAATTTTTCAAGCCATGTGTAAAAACGTAATACAGCAAATACAGCAGACATGGAAGGATAAATAGCGAGATTACATAAGGAGGACCCGTGAAACCTGCACTAAAAATAACAGAACAACCACTGATTAGCACCGCATATTTCAAATGTTTCCCTGAATTTAAGCCTCTGATAAAAAGGGCCAAAAACAAAGGAGCAACGGCAAAAAGTATTAAGGTAGTGGTCTGTCCAAATCGCCACATGTTTAAAGTGTAAAGGTTAAACATATAAAATAATGATACAACAAAAGCAACAGAATATGAGGCTTTTTTGAAGAATGTTAATGAAGCATAAAGCATGGATAAACCGGTTAGGGCGAATAAAAAAATAGCCCAAAGGCATTCTATACTAACTAAAGGTAAACCTAAAGAAGATAAGCCTGCCCAAAACAAGTAGTATGGAAAAAGAAACTGCAAAGCGCGGTAATTGAATTGACCAATGGAGAATTGATAATCCCAAATCGATAAACTTTTACTAACAGAAAACTGAGGATCCAAAGGAAAAGTCGCATCATGACCAAAAAACAGTCGTCCATCACTAAACCACACGATAGGAAGTAAACTAAACAGAAGAATTAGCGCAACACAGATAATTAACGGATGTTTTTTAAATACGTTTACTTTCATGAACGGAACTGCCTAAAGCGCATAATATAATTTGAAGCACCACAGTTTCCAAGTATATAAGGCATTATATCGCGATCGCTACATAGATGATCTTGGCGTAACCTTTTCCGCTTTGAATACATAGACTTAAACTGCCTAACATTCCACCAGATACCCATAAAGTATGCCATCAAAGAATAGGGTTTTTTATATTTTAGGGAGATAAGTGAGGTTTCGATAAAATAGATCAGCAACCTCAACGACCAAAATTTAAGAACGGTCTGTGGATCAAAGTTTTTTAAAATTACGGCAAAATCTGCACGTATACCATGATAATAAATCCGCAACACACGCTGATTATTAGTAACAAAGTCATGTTTAACGGATCCACCCTCATAGTGCATAACCGTAACAGTAGGCAAGATCGCTACCGTGTAGCCTTTCTTCCATGCCCTAAAGGAGAGATCATCTATATCACCCTGCATAAAAAAAACCTTATCGAACAAGCCTATCTTCTCAGCCATTGATCTCCGAATAAGCACAAAAGCGCCAGGAGTAACTGCAATGGGAAATAGAACGGGATTTTTTTCTATAAAAGCCTTGTAATGTTCACCCTTACCGTATTCAAATGGTCTAAAAGATTGGTAAACTCCAGCGCTTTGAACAATATCAGAATCATAATTCAGCAACACCGGAGCGATAATCCCCACTGTTTTCCTTACCAATAAAACTTGAACTATTTTTTCGATAGTAGACGGATCGTTAATTTTCGCATCAGGATTCATAAAAACACAAAATTCACCATTACTTTGTGCGAATCCAACATTGTTTCCTTCATTAAAACCTAAATTCTGGTTGTTGAGAACAAATTTTAATTTTTGTAAATGACCATAATTGCTTTTTATAAAATCTACGCTTCCATCAGTGGAAGCGTTATCAACAAAAACAATTTCTATATTTGGATACGTTGAATTCAAAACTGAATCGAAGCAGTTTTTGAGAAAAGATACAGCGTTATAATTCAGAATAATGATTGAAACCAATGGGTAACCTTTTGGGCCAGCAACCTTAAGCGGTACAACAGTCAATGTATACACCTAAAAATTAGCGATTCTGTATATATGCAAATGCGACTCTGATTCGCAGATAGCCCATTGCTGAACTGTATATAGGGTGCCTCAATAGTTTCTTCCATTTACCCTTCTCTAAAAAAACCTTAATTAACCGATACTGAACACTTACCTGCTTTTTGATTTCCGGATCCTCGACACCCCACTTCAACACATATTTTTGTATCCCGGGAGTGTAGTAACTCTTTTTTTTCAGGTATCGTTTCATATTAAATTGCCCTTCATTATGATAAAGAGGCGCATCAACTACCTCAGTATATCCGGCCACTCTTATTTTTCGATCAAAATCCCAATCTTCAGGACCTATTAGATTTTCATCAAACCCGCCGATTTGAAGAAATAGGTTTCTTCGAACAAACCGCACCGCATCTATAACGGTACCTGTGTAAAAACTTCTTTCAAAGTCTCTAACTTTAATCCAAAAACCTTTCCCCACTATACGCTCAGGGATATAGAGAGCATCCACACCAGTTTGCTTGCATTTAGTGATACACTCTTCTAGTACATTTGGGCTCAAAATCATGTCGGCGTCCAGATAAAGCAGGTATTCACCTTTAGCAACTTGTGCACCATAATTCCTCTGTGCAGAACGTTCATTGCCTTTTAAATAAACACTTGAGGTATGCTTTTTTGCCACCTCAACTGTCTGATCCTCTGAGAAATTATCGATAACTATCAACTCAATATTATTAAATGTCTGGTTTTTAACGGACTGAAGGCAGTTTTCTATGTTTTTTTCTTCATTCTTCGTTGTTATAATGACAGAAATCAGAGACGAATCACCGCCTTCATTAGTTCTTGACGCTTCCGAATTATTCGTTTTTTCCAAAATCTTTTACGTGACCTAGAACTTTTGTTAAACCTTTAACGGAGTATTTGATGTCTCTTGCAGAGCGTATTCTAACAAGCTGTTTTAGCATGTACTGTGGTGTTAGGAATACTTTGTATATTTCGTTGCATAACGTCATAACTTCCTCAGGCACCATGTCAGGCGTCGTCATAACTGGCTCTTTCATATCAAAGCGTTCATAATCTTTTGGATCAACTCTAAACCAGCTGTTTTTTTGCGCTTCAGCATATAGTTTGCTTCCTGGATAGGGAATAACTACCGTTGATTGTAACGTGACTGCCCAGCCTTTCTGCATCAATGTTTTGGCGGCGTTGAGGGTACTTTGTGCATCTTGACGTGTTTCCCACGGATAACCCACCATGATGGTTATGTGTGGTTCAAGCCCTTCTTCGCGGGGGACTCTGCACTCGTTCATTATGCCTTCAATTGTGGTTCCTTTGTTTAAACGATCAAGTGTAGCCTGGCTTCCTGATTCTACGCCAAACAGTAACAATCTAAAGCCCGCTTTTTTCATCAATTGGTAATCTTCACGTTTCAAAGCACCAAAGCGCATGTTACAGCTGAAGTGGATTTTCTTATTATATCCCCGCTCAATCATCAGATTAGCGAAACTCCTAAGCCATTGTCCTGCCGGGAAACAACCTGTATCATCGAATACTGTCCGGACGCCATATCGTTCGATGAGTAAGCCTATTTCGTCGGCTAATCGCTCAGGTTTTATTGCACGAAAAGTTGGGTAGAGTGTGGGCCATGAGCAGAAAGTGCAACCGCCATCTTTTCGCCACCAGCAATCCCGCCCCGCCATCGTGTAAGTTCCGGGGATAACTTTGAAATTGCCGTTACGTTCACTGTAGAGTCGCCAATGAACCAGTTCACGGTCGATAAATGGCAGGCTATCCAAACTGTGATTTAGCTTGAAAGGCCCGGTGTTTTTTATGTTTGCGTTTTCACGGTACCAGATGCCGGGTTCAAGCTGTTTTGTTTTGCCTGTTAAGTAGTCTGCTAGGTTAACCAAGAGGAAATCATAGTCTCCGCCTGTTAGGACAAAATCAACTTGACTGTTTTCCATAGACTCCTGCGGCAATGCCGTTACGTGGTCGCCAACTAGAACAACAGTTGATTGGGGCAGAACTGTCTTGAGGTCATTGATGATAGACCAGTGTTTTTTAACGACCGGAGTTTTGGTTTCAATCGCAATCATATCAGGGTTTGTATGTTCGAGGTCTTTTAGCCATTGATTGTAAGTTTTTTCTTCTGCGATACCGTCGTCCCAGATTACGTTGTAACCGGCGTTTTTTAGCAGAGTAGCAGCGTATGAGGGAACTACTGGGAAAATGTATGTTGGGGATAGGAAATACTGGAACTGCCTGTTTTGGCTCAGTAACGGAACACCTTTCTCTGAATGTATAGGTGGATAAGATATGCTGATTTTCATCTTTTTAGGTCACGTTTTGCTAATCCCGTGAGGAAATATGAACCGTATACTAAATGAGTTACTATTATACCTACCCAAACTACAAAAATCAATTTAATATCATTTAGCTGCAAAGATATGGTGGCGATTAAACCTGCCGCCAGATAAGCTAATAATCCCACTAATAGAACGGATAGAAATAGAGGGAACACTATAGAAATTAGGCCGCCCACTAAGAGCGAAATAAGCAAAATAGAGGGAAAGAAATAGGTTATTTTTATAGAGTTTTCAGGGAATTTTTTTACAAAGAAACCTCTGTGCTCACCGAAACGTGACACCTGTTTGGCATGGGGACCAAAGAGGGAACGGCGATGATGGTAGACTACAACATCGGATGATTCGATGAGTTTTTTCCCAGTTTTTTTGATTGCCAAGCACATTAATGTGTCTTCGCCGGGCCAATATTTCTCATTCCATCCGCCTGCAGCTTCAATTACTGATTTTTTTGCGATAAAATTACATGAATGAACATCGTCTGATTCAAAATTGTATTGAACTTTATATCGGTTTGAGAGTTGACCAACCATAAACGAGGACAAAACATAGCCGCCCGCTTTTTGCATAAACCCATCTGACTCAGGGGTTAATCCGGGCCCACCTACACCACCGACTTGGGGGTCTTCTAGATATTTTAAGGCATTGAGTATCCAATCGCTTTTGGGGTATGCATCGTTGTCGATAAATGCACAAAATTCACCGGCTGAATTTTTTATACCAAAATTTCTTTTTACGCCAGGAGATACGGCTCCTGTAGGGATTATCTTTACACCTTTAATAATATCTGATTGGAAATCAGGTAACACTATGATTTCAAAGTTTTCATACTCTAATAGTTTACAGCCTGCAATGGATTCTTTTGTATATTCATCGATTTTTTTGCAAGGGATGATTATAGATACAAGCGGTTTCGTTGACATCAGCATATCACGAAATGGAGGAAAACATATTTTTGAAATCAGTCTTTGTCTGAAGGGGCCGCTGGTACCAGTGAATGATTCGAAGCCTGTATGCGATACCCAGTAAATCCATAAACATATGCCACATCTCTGCCGGCTTAAATTTAGCATCTAATTTAATATCCACAGGCATCTCGACAACTTTTAAACCATAGAGGTTAGCCACAGCTAGCAATTCCACATCAAAAGCATAACGTTTTACAGCTAAACGGGGGATAATATCGATAAAAACGTTTTTTTTCATTGCCTTAAGTCCTGATTGAGTATCCTTCAAAGGTACACCAGTAAAGATACGCACAAGAGCATTAAAGCACTCACTTAGAAGTCTCCTGTATATTGGCACTTCGACATGCGAATTTTTATGTTTTTTGGATGCTATTACGATGTCAGCTTTTTTTAGGGCATTAACGTAGTCAGATATTTTTTCCAAATCAATTTCCATATCACTATCTGTAAAAAAAACAACATTGCCCTTGGCATTCATAAAACCAGTTTTGACTGCATGTCCTTTGCCTAAATTTTTGTTGTAACTTATAATTTTAACATGTCCATTTCGACCAGCATATTTTTTTGCGTTTACTAAAGTTTTATCAGCACTACCGTCGTTTACCACAACTATTTCATACGATGAGCATTTTTTCATTGCAACAGTGTCGATTGTTCCCAATGTGCCTTCTATGAATTTTTCTTCGTTGTATGCTGGAACAACAAATGAAAGTTCAACTTGACTCATTAATTAGCCCCTGTTTCACTGACTTTTCTGCATCTTAAAAGGGAAACAAATTGCAACACTACACCGGTAACCAAAGCATAAAATGCATAGATAGCAATGGTATCTGCTATGTAGGATAAGCCGGCTGATAAGAAAACAGCGGTGCTTATCAGGAGTACCATAAATGCTATTATGAAAGGTGAACCCCAGTTTTCTTTAATATAACTCTTGATTTTAAGCATGATTTCGCTGGAGATAATATGTGTCATCAAGATACACTGTTTCCTCAGCGGCAGTGATGTTTAAATTTATGCACTACTAGCAATATCTGGACTGGATTATAAAGTGAATGTTTTGTTAGCATTAACTTGCAAAACTCCCAAGAATTTTATGAAAGAGGAATCATGCACCCAACTGTTAGCAGAAAGAGCGCCGATTTTTTGGCACACTGTGCTTAGCTTCTTCGCCAGGGGCAAGCCGGCCTCATAGAAACGACTTGAAAAATCTTTAACCGCATTTCCCAGCTTCTCCAAGATTTCAGATACACTTTTTGCCAATTTTGCACTGCGAATATTATCTATCACGTTTATTGTTAAATCAAGAAGCACTCTATCGATTCTTTTCAGTGCTTTAAACCATACGCCAGACCGCATTGCTTTAGCTTTAACAACTAACAATTGTTTCTTGTTAGGAGAAAAGGAAGCAGTAAATTTAGTAATAGCCACACACATTGTTTTTTCCAAAGATTATCCCTTTAATCGGGCGATTATATTTATAAATTATGGATTTCAAAAAAAGACTTGTTAGTCACGACTCATTACACGTCAAAAAATGCAACCTGAAAACCACATCTAAGCGATAGTTTCCAAGTCATAAAAATAAATGGCAATTCTTTCACTTTTATAAACCTCTTGAAAAACCGAAGACACCGATGATTGAGCATACCAGCCCGCCCCATCTATCCACCAAATCAAAAAGACTTGCGTATACCCTTCCTGCACAACCAATGATGCCGCACTAACCGGATCACCAAATTCATAACTCCGAATCTCATCATCATTAAGGACAAGCAACGCCCAACCGTAAAACGCCGTGTGTGTCAGCAAAAGATCACTGGCATTTTTGTTCTCCTCAAACCATTGCAGAGCGTTTATTGTACCCTGAAAATCAGCAACAGATATTGTGTTTTGTTGCATTGAAGTCGGAATTTGATAAGAGTAAATGTTAAGGTATTGAGGAGAAAAATAGATGAAGGGACGTTCTGGAGGACTGAAAACATAACCGAAACTAAGAATGCACGTCGATAAAATCAAGTAAAATATCACAATCCTTTGCACTGTCAATTTAAACCGTTTCCACTTGATTGCTTTAAGACGGCTCACAGATTCTGTTGCAAAAAACGCAAACGGATAAATTAGAAGTAACAACCATCGATAAGGGCTTACAAAAGCAAGAGGAATCAATAGCAGAATCAAACTCGATATAAGCCAACACCTTAACTGAAAATCGCCAAGTCGCTTAAAACCAAATACCACCAATGGCAACAGCGGAAGAAAACAAAACAAGAGAAAACCTGCTTCGCTTAGTAACATAGCGGAATAAGAGGGAAAACCAAGCCAATTAGCCAAAGGTGATTCGCCGCTTGTTGCGTAATCTTGAAAACCAACGGGAACCACAGCAAAAAAATGGACCACTATAGCAAAGACCGCTGCTGGAAAAACAACAGTAATAAGAACCAGGGACTGATGGAATTTTTTTTGAAATAGGTCACGTATTACTGTGAAAGCAACGACTGCAAGCAGTATTACAGCAACAAGTTGATGGGATAGAACAACAGCCATCATCGCTAGAGAAAGAATAAAGTATTGTTTCCAGGAACCAGTCTTAATTTGTGTAAGCAACGTTAGAACAACAAACAGAAATATTACACCCAACTCGCTTCTCAACATATCCCAAGAAATTCTCAACGCCACAAAATATATGGTGCCTAAAAGCGCAGGCGCTAAACTTTTGATTGGTGACCAGCCTAAGCCTTTATGGGCATAATAATAAATCACTAAACCCAATAAACCAAGAAGCAAAGGCGGCAATATCTTAAGTGCCATTATAATAGGTATACCGGCGGTAACTAGTGACATAAGAAGTACATAGAATAATGGCGCAACCGCAAGATAATTCCAAAGCTCTATGCCGCCATGCAACCATGCAAGGGTATTTGGAACATAAAAGCCCATAGTATCGAAACCAACGATGTATGGACCAACCAATACTTCAGGTATAATTCTAACGGCTAGTGGTAGAAAGAAAGCCAGTAATGGAATGAGATATCGTTTTTTAGCGGTAAACGCGAGCAAAGAACTGACATCAGTCACTTAAATCCCAATCATACAGTTACTCGTGTAATAACTTATTGGCAAACCCTAAATGCCTTACGCTCGAAATACTTGTAACCCATTTTCTAGTTATCTACAGACATAATGAAGACAACTCAAATCATTCAAACGGGTTCTCGCGCTTTTGTTCCAAGCGATTTTTGACGTAACAAGCCCCAGTTTTAGGTAGATGTCGCGGCAATAAACAGCTAGAAGTCAAAATATAGAAGGCGCCCAGAGGATATCACAGTTCAGACTGCGCAAAAACGAACAGCTCACATAACTCAGATGTAATTTTTTCATGTATTGATGACATTAAAAGAAAAATTACCGGAAATTAGTGTGAATCTGTTAAAAAAACAATAAAATGAAAGTCACCACTCAGAAATACGCGTTATTGCGCAGTCTGAGTTCATTTATCAAAAAATACGTAACAAGTACAAAACAAATTGTAGAGTTCTATGAAAAGTTATTTGCAGGCTGAGTCTAAACCTCATATTGGCACATACGCGACCAGAAGTGCTTACCAAGACCCATCCTTGATGTTATCGCGTTTGGATTTTAATAGCCGCTCATGGTTTGTACAGATACCAACCTGAAGCGTATTCCTCAGCCTACAAAAGCGTAGGCCCTCCATCAAATATAACATTATGTGGGTAACCCAATGTAGAAAGTTAAATCAAAGTATGTATTCAGTTCATGCGGTTTGTTAGACTTTAGAGTACTCGTTTTTCGTTGAAATTTGGTTTTTCGTTGGTTTTTTGTTCAACAAATATGATGAATATGCACGTTTGTGCATATGG
>JAIRTW010000005.1 GCA_031254875.1 Candidatus Bathycorpusculum termitum | reverse complement strand
TGTTTTAATTTACCTGTTAGACGTTTAGAGGCTAAAGATCAGCTAATGTCACGAAATATCTAAACAGCCGTCTGCTGATTGTACGTGTTGGCAGATATTCCAGTTTTCACCAATTTAACCATGGTATCGTCTTACATAAAACATAAGATTCTTATGTTAAGACGTTTCATTTATGATATGGTGTACTTAAATGACAGTTATTTTTGAAGATAGTTTTGAGTCGGGCGATTTCAGCAAATGGACAACCGTTAGTGCCTCTGCAGGGACATCTATTTCGGTGTCATCAGTTTGGGCGCACCAAGGCACCAAAAGCGCACTATTTGCCAACAATAACCAAAGCCCCATAACTATGTATTTACAAAAAACCATATCTGCTGCTGATGAGGTGTATATGCGGTTTTACATCAAAGCTACCGCATTAACTATAGATCCCACAGGCTATGTGCATTTGGCAGGGTTTCGTTCTGCTACAGGATTTCTTTGCCAGATTAGATTAATGCCGCAAGGCGGTAATAATTATTTACAATTAGATTACTATGCGGGCGGTACGACTCAGAAATTAAGCTCTACACGATTTTTAGCCAATACGGTGTATTGTTTAGAGCTACATTTTAAGCGCGGAGCCGGAAACGCCGAAATACACGTTTATTTAAACGGTGCTGAAGTGACGGATTTAACCGTTACAGGTCTTACCCTCAATAGTGCCGTTGCCAACATACAGTTGGGGTCTGATTGGGCATGCTACCCCGGTGGTTTCAGTAATTTAATTTTTTACGATGCCGTAATTGTCTCAAACGAGTACGTGGGTACATCCGCACGTGTAATCAATGTAGTTCCGGGTGTGCCAAACAATCTGATTGATGCCATGGCGGCCTGTGGCGGCGGAACTTTAATACTCCAACCCGGAGAACATGTGTTGACCCAAACACTAAACTGGCTTCCAGGCGTCAGCATATTTGGTAGCGGCAGATCAAACACAACCATAAAACTAAGCGCACCCATAGCCGGAGTAGGACTTATGGCATCAGGCTTATACCGGTGTAGTTTACGCAGTTTAAGCCTCGATCTTGCTGGTACAGCTCCGAATGGTACAGGGCTAAAACTTTTGCAATGCCAAGACATGGTAATAGATGATGTCGCATTTATCAACATACCCGCACTGGTAACGGCAATACAAATCGAAGGACAATCAGATAACAGAGCTGCGTATGCCACAAGTATGAATAATCAACTTTCCAATGTTTCCATAACCAATACACAGAATCATTTTGGAATTGGGATACGAATAATTGATTCGGCTCGAACAAGACTTGATACCATAAAGCTGAGGTTGCCCAGAATTGGAATTCAACTAGAATGCCATGACACACTGGCTAACGGTGGGTACTCTGAGGCCACAAGCCTCCAAAATATATCAATAGAGGATCCCTCCGAGTATGGTTATCAACATATAAACAGTCGAAACCCAAAAGATGGGCAAAACGCCAGCTTTGCTTTCACCCGAATTGAACACATGGACATAATACTTGACACAGAGGGCAGTACAGGTATCTATATTCCCGGACCCGCGCAAAATTCGTGTACCCTTGATAGAAGTGCACTAGATCAAATAAATATCTGGTTCCACGCTAATAATACCACGGGCATAAGGCTTGGGTGCAGTGCAGACCAGTTAAGCATCCGAAACTTGATCCTAGAAAGCTTTAGGTCGATGCCCAATACTTGTACGGGTATACAAATTGACGATACCTTTAGCGGCCACATTATTCAGTGGATGCAGGCTCCTTTGTTTGCTGCTGCGACTAATATGGGTTGGGGGGCAAATAATAATCGAAAATTTGTTGCACCTGTGGATGCTTACAAGTTTTTAAACAGTAAGTCGTTTGGGTTTATTAATCAGCATGTAAAGTCTGATGGCCAGCCGGCACTTGATAGGTGGTATGATAATGATGGTGTGGAGCCGTTTACGGTTCAAATTGAAGGCGACTCGGGATACATTACTGCCAAGGGCATAAAACCCATAGATAACACGGTAGGTATCGGGGAGGTGGGTACCGTGGGTGCACCCTTTGAAAACCTAAACGTAAAAAATGGCAGTATTGGCAACTTGGGGGTTCCTGGGACCCTATCTGTCAACGCTATTAAAAATATGTCGGGGGGCACCTTTATTTTTGATTGGGCCGGCGGCATAGTCACCGATAACATTACCGTTCAACGTTCTGAGGCGCAGTTACGGTTAAACGCTACCTCTGGTTATCCCGCTTTAGTGTTTTATCGCGATGGTACACAGCGGTTAGGTTTGCTCTATGTTGCTGCAGATACGATCGGTCAGTCTTATCTGAGTTTTTGGGATTACTATGGTGCCCGACAAGTTGCCTCATTGAATCATGATGGTCAATTTGGCATACTTGGAGATCTTCAAATCGGAAACCGGCTCCTAGTTGACGGCAGTTACGGTTCTGCAGGTCAAGTCTTAACATCCAATGGCAGCAACAAACCCACTTGGCAAACGCTCAGCGGCTCTTGGAACGGAGGCACCATCACAGAAAACCTCACTATCACCCGGACTGATCCACAGTTACGCCTAAACGCAACCAGCGGAAACCCAGGGATATTTTTCTATGATGGCGGTGTACAGAAAATGGATCTAAACTATAGTAGCTCAGGAGACTACCTCTACCTCTACGACAGCCTAGGGGCACGTCTTATCGCCCGCTGGGACCACACAGGCGACTATGGCATCTTGGGCAAATTCGTTGCTGGAACCAACACACAATACGTAACACTGGGTGCCGCCTCAGGTCGAGCATACCTTGAAGCCTCCGCCAATATGCCCCTAGACCTCAAACCCGGAAGTAATGCCGCAGTATATGCCACTGGCGATTTCTACGCCAATAATCTGCTACCCCGAAACGGCGGCAACACCGGAAACATCGGCAACGGCTCAACATATTGGCAAGGAATTATTGGCAATGAAATATATGGCAGTCTAGTGTCCCCCAGAGGTGGAAGCAACACAGGCGATATAGGCGCATCGGGCAGATATTGGTATCGCATTTACGTTAACTTGGTTTATAGTAAGAACGCGGGTAATATTGTGGGGTGTGCACGCATCAAATCTGGATTGGAGTGGCCACATCGCTTTAACGATTACGACACCGCCCTGGCTAGTTTAGTCCACCAGATGACTAAAACCAAATATCACATCACCTACGACTTAACAATGGAGGACAAAATCATATGTACCTGCGGCAAATCAACCGATAACCCCTGTCCGGAACATCTATCGGAGTGGAATGACCGCTACACCATCGAGCTTGACGATGTCGTATTAGGCGGAGGTTATGTTACTATGGAACATGCCGCATATATTGCTCGGTTAACTCAGAAGAATTTGGAGTTAGAAAATCGCTTAACAACCCTCGAGGTAAAACTGGCTCAGTTACTATCGGCTGGCAGTGAGGTGGATACATAATGGAAAACAATCAAACTCGACCACAACTCTCACCCGAACTACAGCATAACATTCAGCTTTTGAATGTACGACTCAATGATTTGATGGGAACTATGAATGGGGTGTTTAAAATCTTGATGGATGAAAACGCCGCCTTAAAAAAAGAAAACGCTGAACTCAAAGCTAAACAGGCCAAGACAAGCAAAACCTAAGCCATAAAAACTCTCCTATTTCTTTTTTCAAAATATAAAAATTTTCAGCGTTAAATCTCACCTATTTTAGATATATCCACAGGTTGCTTCAGTCTACTTGCTATATCCGGTTTCGATGAGCCTTTGCAGGTCAAGTGTGACGGGTTCGCCTTTTTGATCCAGATGTATCTTGGCGGTAACTGCTACGGGACAGAGTGATAGAATAGGCACATTCCGCTTATACACAGTTGCCACAGACAGAGGGCATGCTCAGCTACACAACCTTCAAAAGAGCATACTTTGCCCTTCAGATTCGTACCTCTTGGACGTCTACAGCAGGCACTTCAGGCGCGTCTCTTGTCGGCTCGACTACACGCAGGTGTTTGGGCACCAGTGGCTCCCGAAAATCGAGTATGGTCGTACCAAACGGTTACATCAAAAATTGGATGTTTGGCTTTTTAAAAAGAGCAAACAATGCCTGTCAGAGTAGGTGGTTATAGGTTGAGTAGCCAAATCCCAAACCCAAATGTCCCCGACCAAAATAGACTCCATATTTTGGGGATAGATGCAGAAATTGACCCCGTCATTGGACACAAACTAAAACGCGGCATCTATGCCACTGATCGCATCCACTCTTTGGTGATGGGGTTTCCGGGATGTGGCAAAACCCGTTTCCTTCTCTCCCAAATAAAGCAACACATAGACCACAACGAAGGCTTCATGGTCATAGATTCCCACAGCGACCTCACCCAACTCGTCCTAACCCACATCCCACCCAAAAAATGGAACCAAGTCATCTACATCAACCCCTGGTCAGCATTCCAAGAAAAATACCACAACCGAGTTCTACAAATCAATTTCCTAGAATCCAAAGATCCACGCGAACGAGACATCGTTGCCCGCATGTTTATGGAAACCTTGGAGAAAATCTATGAGCGATGGTGGGGCCCGCGCTTAGATATGATCCTTCTAAACGCCCTCTATCTGCTCCTAGAAAAAGACAACGCCAAACTCCCCGACCTCTACAAAATAGTCGCAGACAACAAATTTCGCGACCCCCTCACAGCACGATGCAAAGACCCCAACGTGAAAATGTTTTGGGAAACCCAGTACACAAAAATGCCCAAAGACGCCTCCATTGCGGTTCTAACAAAGCTGTACCGGCTTGTGCAGGAACGCGTAATCACCCCGATGTTTATGGCTGAGAAAAGCGGCATAGACATCCGAGAGGCCATGGATCAACAAAAAATCATCATCGTGGATCTGCCCGAGGGCAAAGTCACAACTGATATAGCCAACTTGGTGGGCAGTCTTCTCCTCTCAGCAGTATATCTTGCTGGTATGTCTCGAGAGGACACCCCTGAACAAAACCGTCCGCCCTTCTTTGTGTATGTAGACGAAGCCTATCGCTACACAACCAAAAGCATCCCCGAAATTTTACAGTCGTTGCGAAAATTCAAAGTCTACCTGACCCTAGCCAGCCAATACCTCGAACAATACCGCAAAAACATCCAAGACGCCCTCACCCAGACCTGCGAAACCATCATCTCCTTCCAAGTCGGAGAGGACACCGCCAAAACCCTCAGCAAATTTTATCCCAAAAAATACGGTTACCCGACCCTTATGAATCTGCCCCGCCACCTGTTTTTTGTTTCCACCCCGTTTTGTGGAAACCGCGAATACCAAGTTCTAGAAACCCTCGACTACAAAACCGGCCCAACCAACCCTGACGACGTAATCAAGTATAGTCTAGAAAAATATGGTTGCAAAGTTGATGTTGATGAGTTAATGGGTCAGATAAGCGGTCGGGGGTTGCAGGAGGAATTTTTAGCTTGGCCTATAACTCCTGCTGAGTGGGTGGTGCTTCTTACTATTCGTTTATTTGGGGGTTCAGTGGATGAGGGGTCTTTGAAGCAGCGGCTTTTGTGTGATCCTCTTAAGCCTAAATTGTATGCGCTCACTGAGGTTGAGTTAGCTAATGCGCTCAAGAATCTTGCAATTGATAATGCAAAGCGGGCGGCTTGGTTGACTTTTAGAGATGAGCTGAGATGTCAGGAACCAGCTGAGGTTTTTGGTGGGGGTCAAAAAGAGTTAAAGGCTAAGGAGGTGCGTATGAGGATTTGGAGTTTGGCGTTAGGTGACCCTATGGCTAGGCGGCTTCTTGATAGTGCTTTTCGGGGGGAGAAAGCGGGTGGGGTTAAACATATTCAGGCTATTATGGCGCAGCGTAAAATTTATTGGTTAAACGGTTGGATTGTACGTATGGATACGGGTGAGACTGATGCGAGTATAGCGGATCTCTATGTTACGCCTCTGGTGTCTGTATCAAGGTTTGGAGGTGCTAAGGGTTGTATTGATCCAAACCGCTGGGATTATCTCCGTAGTTTTGCAGTTGAGGTGGAGAGTTATCCGCCCAGGCATTGGGATCGTTTGGCGAATAATTATAAACGTAACCGGCGTATGGGGTTTCCTACAGTTTTTATAGTGCCTAATCAAGCTGATGAGACTAAATTGAAAGAAAAACTTTTGGAATGGAAAGCTACTTTTGTAGCTAATGTTGCAAAATTTGAACCCGACCATCCCGAAATGGCGACCATCGAAGTTGCTGAAACCCTTGATAGCCAAAAACCGTTAACCGCGTTTCAATAATAACAGAAAATTAAGCGGGCAAGGCTTTTCATATTTGCCGTGTTGCTTGTCCGTAAATATGTTTGACGCGGTGTTTGTAGCTCGCTCATGGCTAGGTTGGCTGTCCCGTTTGGTTTGCTCGAAATTCTGATGTATCCATAAATTTCCTATGCCTCGTTCAAAAGCTGGGTTGCTTGGGGGGTTGGTTTGGGTAGTGGGTTGGTTTTTCTTTTTCTATAGCGGTGGTGTGTGAGTATGGTTAGGGGGATTGTGATGATGCATGCTGTGGCAATTATGGTGAGGGTTAGGGGGGTTGGGGTTGGGTTTTTTTGGGTAGAGTTATCTGGTGGGTTGGTTGTTTTTTCTACTTTGATCCAATCACTTTCAGCTTCAACACGAAAGTAACTCATGTGGGTTCTTGGTTTAGAAACTGTTATGGTTTTAACCCGCATATCTGTTACGCTGGAACCAGGATAGAACGTTGCAATTGTAACATCCTGGTCAGATTGGAATCTCCAGTAACACCTAAAACCAACATAATCACTGCCGCCAAAAGTCCATCCGATCAGGGGGTCAGAGAGTTGCCATGTATCACTGGTGATAGTTTTCCAATCGAATATGTAGAGTATGTAAACGTCACATGTTCCGTAGTCGTTTGTTTCGATTGTTTTTGGAGGGTCGGGTTGGTTTTTAATTGTTATGACGCGCTCTACTATGCCGTTGTCTATGTTGCTCTCTGTAGAGATGATTGCTGGGACCGAGGGTTTGGGTATTTTTGCTGTTGTTAATGTCTCCAATAGAAGTATGCTTGTGGCGATGGGTAGAATGA
>JAIRTW010000106.1 GCA_031254875.1 Candidatus Bathycorpusculum termitum | reverse complement strand
GCAAAATCTTGACTTCTTCGAGACGTTTCTCCGCAGAATCGACACGGGCGTACAGCTTCGGAATTTCATCCTCACTTCTATAATGTTTCAAGTCCAGGTTTCCCCGTTGCTGCTCGGTTCGTATAAAGTCCTCGTTTAATAGGTAAGAAACACGGGTAATTGTGACCTAATTTTCTACTGCGTATGCACACCACGTTTTACCCAAGAACACTATTTTAGCGATGAACCAACTGATGAGTAGAACACTCATCAAACCTGCTTATTGCCGCTATGGAACCTGATTTAGTATCTGCAAGCTAACTAAAATTTAGCTTTCAAGTTCCTCAACAAGTTTGATGACCTGTGCGATTATGTGGGCATTGATTTTTTGTCCCTTTTCTGTTGTGGCCGCTGTTGGGTCGCCATGTACCCCGCTTGGGAAGTACTGTTCGGGATGCAGTACAACTTCAAATCGCGGCATATCATAGGTGCTAGGGATACCTTTTGATTTAATCAAGTCTGGCCGGATAGCCATAACCCGTGCAGTTTCAATTGTTCCCGCATGCCCATCTTTTGGGTCAGCTAACTCGGCGGTGAGTTCATCTGCAAAATCATAATCTGACAAAACCATAATCCGTGTGCGTTGTTTGCCGTTTTGTTCTCCGTTTTGGTAGACCACTTCTTGTGCTGCAAGCCTAAGGGCAACCATGTGAGAGGAGCCCGCATGACCGCTAAGGATGATTATGCGGTTAAACCCATTGCGGGATAGCTCAGAGAGGATGTCTTTGGCTACGCTAAAGAGGGTGCTAAATTGGATGGTTAGACTGCCCGGGAAATTACGCCCGGCATTTATGATGCCATAGCGAAAAGGAGGTGCCACTAAGCAACCGGTTTTGCGTGCAACCTCAAGTGCAATGTATTCAGGTTGAATACTATCAGTGCACAAAGGTAAATGTTCGCCGTGTTCTTCTACACTTCCAACTGGAAAAATAACCACTTTACCTTCTATAGCGGCTTTTGCAGCCTCAGTGGTGCTTAATTCATCAAGCCACAAATGCCCTGGGGTGTTAGTGTTTGTCATAAATAATACCACCCCTTTGCAGAATTTTTATTTTACGGCACACCACCAGCTCATAATTATCTTTGCGTTTGGTTGCTAAATGGTTGTGCAGACGCGAAAATATTGGAGCATCAAAATATCCTAAGGCAGAAGGTACTTGTTGACTACTATTATTGGCCATATGTGCCGCGTTTTATTTTTTCTGCTAAAAGATGGATAAATTCGATGGGCCAGACATCGTCGGCGACGTCGTCTGTTAAGATTTTTCGTTGGTGATAGAGGGGGATAAGATCGTTTTTGAGAAGTAAAATAAGCAGGAACTGGTGTCCGTAGGTGCGTTTGAAGAGTGCATATTTGCGTGCTTGGCGTTTTGTCATTTCAAAGTGTGGTTCTAGGATGATTTTTCTGCCCTGTACTGTTTTTTCTAGGATAAAGTCTGGGGTGTAGACTTCGTTTGGGAGCGGGAAGCTGATGGTTTCATAACCATATGGGATGTGCATTCGAAGTAGGGTGAGTGCGGTTTTTTTTTCCCAGCCGCTTTTGTAGCGGCTCATTTTTTGGTAATAAGCTTGGGGTTGTCCGGTGATTTTTTGCATGTGTTCTAAAAAGTCTAGTGCGTTTTTGAGTGTGTAGCGGTTGAGTGGTTTTTGTTTTAGTGATCTGCCTAGTAGAAAGAAGGGGTAGTCGATTTTTGCTGGGTCTTGGGGGAAGAGGGTTTTAGCGTAGTCGGTTAGTTTTCGTCGGGCTTCTGTGGCGGTTTGTTCATCTCGCCACAGTGAGGGGGAGGCTGAGGATATTATGCCTAAGCTGGCGGCGACGTTGGCGTTTTCTTTGGTTAGTGGTACGCTTAGGTCTTCGGGGAGTAGGTGGTCATAGATTTGTAGGTCGGGTTGTTGGCGGACCATCCAGCGCATATAGATCCATGCGCGGTCTTTGTGGGGGCCTGATAGTGCTGGGATGTTTTGTGCGAGGTCTTCGAGGAGGTCTTTTGGGTTGGTGAATTTTTGAGCGTATTTTAGGAGGTTGCGTTCTGCTTTGAATTTAACAAACATGTTAACGGAGGCTAGGATTTCTGAGGCGGCTTTTTTGTTTGGGCCTAATTCGTGGTAGAAGTACGTTTTTATGATTTCTTCTTCAAAGAGGTGGGCTTTTTTTATTTCAAATAGGCTGTTGCCCAGTGCGGTGTTTAGGTAGACCAGTAGCATGCGGGCGTTTTCGGGATATCCTACGATGGTGTCATCGAGGATTGCGGCGGTCATTAAGAAGTAGTGGGCGGCAACTCGGCGTTCTTCATACTTTGTTGAGTAGGGGTTAAAGAGCAGGCGGGGGCTCATGCGTCTGTCCCATTGGACATCGGCGGAATCGGAGTTTTTGTTGATAAACTCAATCAGTAGAGTTGTCACTTCGTCTGTTGCCATAAACCCTTACACGGCGATAGATTATGTACACAGGTGCTTAAAACTTATCGTTTAAAAGGACGCAAGAGTTTAATAGTTGTTGGAAAATGAAGTAATGCGCATCTAAGATACGAAGCGCCTATATAGTAAGGTGCAATAGGAGATGGTGCTAAATGTGTGGGCCGGTCGTCTAGCCTGGTTAGGACATCTGCTTGACGTGCAGAAGGTCGCCGGTCCGAATCCGGTTCGGCCCACCACTACAACTTCTTTATGATTCTGTTCATAGAATAGTTGCTCACAATTTTTGTTTTGGTTGATTGGTTGGTGTGAGTTGTTGTAAAATCGGGTTAAATTAGCGGTAAAGCGTTTTGTTTGTTTGGTTGTGGGTGGTTGTTTTTGTGGTTTATTTGGTTTGGTTGGGTTGAGTTTTGGGTAGAGTTTGGGGTTTGAGGGGTGGTGTGGCGGTGTTGTTTTGATGGTTTGTGATGTTTTTTTGGGGGTTGTTGTTGTTTTTTTGTTTGTGTTATCTGTTTTGTTTGTGTGTGCGTTTGTTTGTGTTTTTCATTGTGTGTTTAAATAGATGTCGAGTTTTTGTTTTGTTTTTTTATTAAAACCGTAACTTTTCAATTTTACCCCCATGACACCTATTAACGCCCAATACTGACCCCGTTTAAACATTCAGACAAAAATCTTAAATATAGTTACCCCCATATTACCCC
>JAIRTW010000086.1 GCA_031254875.1 Candidatus Bathycorpusculum termitum | reverse complement strand
TTGTTGTGGGTTCTGTTGTTGTGGGTTCTGTTGTTGTGGGTTCTGTTGTTGTGGGTTCTGTTGTTGTGGGTTCTGTTGTTGTGGGTTCTGTTGTTGTGGGTTCTGTGGGTGCAGTTATTTCGTTAATGGTTTGATGTTCTTCTATGGACTGAAGGGGTTCTGTTTGTGGTAAAGACTCTGAGATAATCTGATCTTCTGGTATTGCCTGCATCTCTGGCTCTTTTGGTTCTTCAACCTTGAGGAGCACTTGCCAGTCCTCAGTTATGTATCCTCTCTCAACGGCGCTGTTTTTGAGTGCTTGCACCTTTGTATCCAGTTCACCAAACATCCCGCTGATGTCAAAGCCGCCGACGAAGAGTACAGCATCAATGCGGTCTGTCATGTCATCGATGTAGATGGGTTCAGTTATATGAATAGATTGAGGGCTGGTTCTTTCTTTAAACCAATTCGTGATAGCCAACTCGATTTTCACTCTTGGAATCTGATCTTTGAGACTTGAAGGCATCCGCAAAAGTACATAAAGCAAAGAGGCCTTGGATAAATCAAACGTTAAAAGCGGCTTTAGTAGTGCGGTGTTTAACATATTCTCCAAAGAGCCATAAACCCGGTAGCTGGCAGCCGTAACTGCTACAGCGCTAAACATTTTGATGTTAAATGTCCGTGATAGCTCAGAAATTTCCTGCACCAATAGCTCTTTAGCTAAAAACAGACTGAGCAGATAATTAACAACCCCAATGCCCCTGATTTGTGTGCCTTTCCGATCCACACCCTCAAACCCCTCCAATTCATCTCTGCCCAAAAGCAGAACCGTGGCACCATCTGTGACCAGGCACAACTGCAGGGAGGCATATGCATTGAAGTGAGCATCAGCAGGCTGGATTTTTGAGGGCAAAACTGCGATGGATAATGAATCGATGTTTTGGCTTCTAAACTTGCGGATTAAGCCTGGAACAGCGGCGCTGCCAACTCCATCCCAAACAGACGAAAAAATTATGGCTCCCCGAAGCTTCTCAGTAGGATTCTTCTTTAAACTCTCCATAACTGAGGTGTCTCTAACTATGTATGGTAGCACATTATACCAGAAATGAGTATCGATGCTCTCATCTTCAAAACCCCGCACAAAATGCGGTATGTAGCCACGAGGAAGCCATCTGTAGATATCATCACTTGATTTCTCGATGAAAATCGGTAGTGCACTACTCGCGGCAGGTTCTTTTAGAATTGTTTTTATGGGGTACTCACCGATGCAGACTATGGTTTGTTTAGGCAACAGAGGTTTTAGAGATTCGATATGTTTCTCAATACTTGAAAGGATGTCAAATGTACTTTTACCATCCCTCATCGGAGATACCTGCATAACATTTAAGAGGCGTTTACATAAAATAAGGTTTTAGGTAGATCGCTTGACAAAGCCCGCCCTTAAGCTTTCTAGCATAAGCAATTGGAATAAGGCAAGGCAACAAAGAAAAAAAGAAAAAGACGAACAAGAACGACAGGCTGAAACACACACGCTTAAACTCGTCACTTTTTTAGTGACGATAATTGCCATGGGTTTAGGAATGTCTTTTCTGCCGCTGTTTCCACAACCCCTGCCGATACTTTTGGCTTTTCTAGTGGCATTTGTCACCTACCAGAAACCACGGTTCGGTATGCCCATTGGCGGTGTAATCCTTGGATTGGGTTTAATATTTCATCTATCCGAACTCTATTTCATCTCATTTCTAGGCGATACCCCGGTGCGTATCATATTTGTAGTGGTTTGGATGGCGTTATTCATTGTTTTGCCTGCACTGTTTAATAATTACAGAAGTGCCCTCGCCGTGGACTTTGGTATATTGGCGGTTATGGCGCTTTTTTTTGAATCAACCCTTTTTTTGGCTATACCCCTGATTTTGGCTTCGGCGGTGTTTTTTAAAAAATATGTTGCTCTTACCTTGGTCTATTATGCGTTGCTTTCAGTGCCGCTTCAGATTGTGCAGTATTACCAATACATTGTTTTGTTGATTGAACGTAGTGACTGGTGGGTTGCACCTGGTTCTGCGCCGCCTTTGTTTGTTTCTTTGAGTTTGATTTCTCAGAATCTCACAAGTTCTATGGCTCAATTTCGGCTCTATGATAGTTCCAAGGTTGTTTATGATATTGCAGGGCAACTCACTTGGGTCCCAGACTGGACTGGGCGTACCATAAGTGATGCTTTGTCGCAGTATCTTGACTCTATTCCGGGTATTTTTATATTTATAATAATAATCGCCGGCTTAGTGGCGGCTCTGCTTTTCTTTACTCGTATGCTTGTTAAGGGCGACTTTGTCGGTTCGATGGATCGGATGTTTCCTTGCATTACTGCAACCATCACCGCAGTGTTGTTTTTTGGGTTGGTTAGTGCGCTTCAGGCTCCGTTGGCTTTTCGGGCTGATGTCAGTGCAGCAACGATGGTTCTGGGCATATTGGGAACGATGTTTCTCACTTTACCGGTGGTCTTTATGGATCCTACGCCTAAACAGCGTGTTACCAACCAGGAAATTGCCGACAAAGCTCAAGTGCTCTTAGATAAGGTGCTCGTGTTGGAGAGCCAGATGGCAAATGTGAAGGAGCACACTCCTGTGGATGTGAGTTCGCCTGAGGGTAAGTTGTTTGTCCTCAAAGATGCTCTACAGGATACTCTTAAGCGTGCATCTTTACGAGAGTTTGAACAGCAGGAACTTGTTGCGCGCTTTGCTGAACTTGACAACCTTGGCGAAAAATATGCGGACATAGAAACAGAGCTCAACACAACCCTCTCCGAATACCAGGCTTTCTCTAACTGTGAATTCGCTAACTGGGCCGGCAAACTCAAAGCTGCCGGTTTACCCATCCAGACCAGCCTTCAGGTGAACTATCAAAAATATATGCCCCTTGAAGAACGCATAGAAGCCATCAAACAAGTAATCGAATCAGGCCGAAACCTTACCCGTGAAGTCTCCGCAACCGCTGATCCCATCTATGATGTCATAAGGCCACTCTATGACCCTGCATTGCCGCCAAAAAGCAAAGCTGTTGAGTTTGCTCAAGAAAAAATATCCAAAAAACAAGCCCCCTGGATAGCCATCGAAGCCCTCTACAGCGCGCTCAACAATTGGGCTAGACAATACGGCGCAGAAATTCAGGCAACCAGTCGCCACCTGCAGAACTCACTAAAACCCATCGCATACCTGAGTAGTCAAAACCAAATTTTGCCCGCTGTTTTTGGCAACAGCACCCAAAAAGTGCTCGATTACGCCAATAAAGCCCAGGTGATGAAAACCGCCGCGGAGAAGCGTTCAGAAAAAGAAAGCCTTGATCTCCTCGATGTTGTAGAATTAAAAAATGACGTGCTGAATTTTGTTGCTATGGCAAACGATGTGCTCTCTTTGCTCTATACTGGCTTAGTCCACGACGAAGAAGCAATCGACAGCTTGTTGCCTACTAAAGATTATCTTTGGGAAAAAAATAGTTCCCTGCGGGAACGCCTTGAAGAGGCGATGGAGATGCTCTCAAACCCCCATAAATACCGCATCAATCAAATCATGGAGAACCTGCCCCGGTTTCTTAGTTGCGTTGATGAAGCTGTCCAGACGCTTGCGGTGTATGCAGAACGCAAAGAATTCCTGCTTAACTATCCCTTGGCTGAAACAGCTATAACCCAGCAACTTGGACAAAAAGAACAACTGGTACCATCCGATTTGCCGTTTCACCCCCAATTCGCCGCCGAGTACCTGCGACTCTACTATACACAGCGATACGGCGAATACGTCTTTGACAAAGACGATTTAGTGCTCAAAAAAAGAAAGGCACCACTTTGACTAAAAGTTTACAATTAAGTTATTGCTCAGCCGGTGGTGTGAGTTGATTTAGCAAGAGGTTTTTTACGGCTGGGTAGGGTTAGTTGCGTTTCGGGTTGTGGAGATAAGGCTCTGCAGTCTCAGCAAACAGGGGTTGTGACCTGCACAGGTTGCATAGCCAAACCCCTTCTGGCACATTTCCTGTAGTAGCTGTGGCAAAAAACCGCTAAGAAAACATCTAAAAGCGCCTTACAGAAACCTAAACCAGTTACTGGTAGCATATATGAATCAAGACGGTGCAACGCAGTGACAGCGCAGAAAAGCATCTATACCCTGCGCACACTTCCATACTTAGCTATTGATTTAACCGATTTAGCGCCCAAAAACCCGCCGATTGTATCCATACTAACCAACGTTCTCTGAGACGAAATAGCCCAAAACCTAAAAGCAAAATACCCCCAAACTATGACAGCCCTAAGCCAGTGACGGCAGAAACCATCGGTAATAGCTAAAACTCCCGAGTTAGAAGCAGTTGATATACCCCCCTGATGTGATGGCTACTAAAAGGCGGCGAATAGCTAAAAGCTCTGGGTTAGAAGCGGAGATGCAAAATGGCTATGGCTAAACTCAAAGCGTAATCGATGCGCTTAAACAAAACCTCTCACCTAGCAATTTATTACCTGGGGTATCGCTGTTTTGAGAGGGAACAAAAATGGCAGACGACAAAACACCAGCTATAGATAAAGCTAAACCCAAAGCCGCCAAAGCAGGTGCCTTGCTATGTCCTATTTGTTGCATCGAATATGCGGAGGTAACCTTTGATTTCGAAATCAACGGTATCGTATTACACGATGTGGACGCCCTAAAGTGCCCCAAATGTGGGGAAGAAATTTTTTCACCCCAGCAACAAGAAAAAATCAGCACTTACATACTAAATTTAGGCGACCGCCCAAGGGCTTAAACTATATAAGCCTCCACGAGCCAAACCGGTTAACAATAAAAAGCCTAACAATCAGTGCTCAAATTTGTTTTCTATCACTATATTGGTCACCTGCTCTATTTCTTTACTGGATTTTGTTATTGGGCGCCGCATTTGTGAGCGGTTAGGATGTTTTGCCGGCGTTTCGCCGACAGTGTCTGGGGTATCTTGGGAAAATCTATATAAACAATCGCGGAGAATTACACAATCAGCGTCGTGTTTTAAGTGTGAACAGTAAACGTTCGAATTTGATATATTCTACATCAGCCGCTAAATTTTCAAACTAAAAACAACCACGATGGAACCGGGATTTCCCAACATCAATATCTCGAACAATTTTACCACACAAAACCTCAAGCTTAAAACAAAAGAGGAAAATTGATGAAAATGCAGCGCCACAATACAACATTTCGTAACTTTGACAAAAAATTACTAAGCATAACTCTAATTCTTACAATGTTATTAGCATTAGTTACAACAATACAGCCAGCCGAAACACAAACAGTTGCTGTCTTTGAGCTCCTTGGTGTTGACCCCGAAACCGCGATAGTCACCCCTAACGGCAGTGTAGAAATTCTAGAAGGCTCAGACCACTTCACACTTTACTTCCGTTTTACTGCCGCCACCGGGACAGGCCAGTTTAACATACTCCCCACTTTGTACATGGGTACAACCCCAATACCCGGTGCTACTGTTACAGCGGTTTATACTCGATATGGCGGCCAAGGCCAACGTTACTATTGGGAGGGCAACATAACTATCACCGGTGTAACCCAGTTAACTGTAGGCAATCAAATACAATTCTATGAAAACAATATAAACCAGCCTACCTTTGCTCCCTTGTATTTTGGTACGCTAATAGAGGATCGGTATCTAGTTCGTTTCCTTGACTGGGACAACACGGTCCTCCTTGAGCAATTGGCTCTAGCGAATACATCAGCAACTCCCCCGGATAATCCCACACGGGTTGGTTACACTTTTATCGGTTGGGCTCCGCCCTTTAACAATATAACTGGTAACTTGACTGTAATTGCCCAATACGCTATAAACAATTATACTGTAACTTTCGATGCCGCCGGGGGAGCCCCAACTCCTGAGCCCCAACAAGTATCCTACGGTGAAACTGTAACTAGACCCCCCGATCCCATAAATTCCGGATACGCCTTTCTTGGTTGGTATGTGAACGGTACTCTTTGGGATTTTAATAACGATACCGTCTCAGGCAACTTGACGCTGACTGGAAAATGGGGCCCAATCGATTATTGGATTAACTATGATGCCAACGGAGGCACCGGTACTATGCCCCCTACTGGAGTAATGTTTAATGCGCCAACGGCCCTAGCCCCAAATGCCTTTAGTCGACCACGCTATGCGTTCTTGGGTTGGAATACAGCAGCTGATGGGAGTGGGGCTTTCTATCCTGATGGTGCGACGTTCACTTACTTGATTGCCGGAAACACGACATTGTTTGCCCAGTGGGAACCCCTTCCTAGTTACAACATTACTTACGTATTAGATGGCGGGGTGAATCCTGTTGGAAATCCTGCCAATTATATGAGTGTGGATTTGCCTTTGGCCATTTTAGATCCGTCTCGGGCGGGTTTCATTTTTACGGGTTGGACGGTAGTGTTTTCGGATGGGACCCCTCCAATAACAACCCCAACTACCGGGGTCTCTATTCCAGAAGGTACGACGGGTAACATTACCTTA
>JAIRTW010000054.1 GCA_031254875.1 Candidatus Bathycorpusculum termitum | reverse complement strand
GAGGCGAACATACGCAAACAGGCCTTCAATAATGTTTGTTGAACAAAAACAGCAAAAAAACTAAATTTCATGAAAACGAGGTGCTAAAGTCTAACAAACCATACTGCTGAATACATACCAAACAACAAAGGTATTCTGTGTGGTTCAGAGACACCAAAAACTACCGATCTTCATCTAACCATTCTATAATACGGCAACTATATTATATGCTTTCGTGATTCTCCTATCGATGGTTTACAACCGACGGGGTATACTCTAATATGCGCAGAAATGCCTTAATAGCATTTATGTTCACGCTGTTTCTTATAAGTTCACTACTTGAATATTCCTATGGGGCTTTACCTCCCACACCCAACACACCAAATTTTAGCACACAAGTCATCAACCGCTCCTACAACGTGCCCCCCACTACCTCAACAGACCCCTATACGGGCAAACCCCTTGTTCAGGAGGGTTATTATGTGAAGAATTATACAATAGAAATAACTATTAAAAATCAACCCTACACACCAACTATCGCAGAAGACGGAAGCCATACAAACGAGTTATATTACAATTTTCGCTTTAAAGGACATTTTTCAGATGAATGGATAGATACCTTTAATGTGGATTGCCCAAAACAATCAAATGCTACATATACTGTTCTGACACTTGGGCCCTCAAATTCTCCTTACCTATACTTATCACCCGGAGATGTAGTAGATATTCAAGTACGCGCCTTGAGTGGGCATTTTTATCGCAGGATAGATTTTGGGTCGCCGTGGTATTTTGAGGGCCAAAAAAGTGACTGGAGTAGTACACAAACAATAACCATACCTGAAGATAACTCTGTAGTGATTCCAAGTTCTTCAGCTCCGGCCTCACAAAATCCCCCAACTGAGCCGCTTCAGCCTGATGTTGGTTCAGCGGTGTTTTTTGGTTTAGGCTGGGTTGGCGTCGTTGCTGTGGTGTTACTGGTTGTGGTTATGGCGTTGTTGACTGTGATTGTGTTTTTACAAACGAAGATAAGGAAACTGTTGTGAAAGAATCTTTTGCCTTTCTGAAATTATTTCACCCTCAATAAAACCCCACCCGAGGGACATATCATAGGTAGTAGTTGTCCAAAGCACAAACACAAAAACACAACTCCGATAAATGTAACTCGAGATGGCAACTGATTTTTGAGTTTAGAGTCTGATTTGGCACTATACCGGGGCGGTTCTATTGTATTGCAACTGGTAACTGGTGTGTGGTCTCCATCCATATTGTTGGAGGTAAGAGTTGGGAATTCAAAGTCTAGCTGTAAGGTTTGCTTTGGGCGTTGAGGGCCCCAGAGTAAAACTGCCGCTGGTTAGCGGCGTAGTGTTCCAACATACATGTCATAGAGAAATTTTGAGACGGAGAGTTGAAGGTAGAACCGGGAATAATCTATGGTTGTGGTACTTCCGCTGACGTAGGTGACGTCTATGGTTAGGGTTACCTGTGTTCTGCCGTTATTGTCCACTCGATTGGTTACGGTATAGTTGTAGCTGAGGGTTAAATCGGCTCCAGGCGGAGTTGGTGTGGGGTGAGGTGTACGTGTAATTGTGGGTTCTGTATAGATGGGTGTGGGGTGAGGTGTACGTGTAATTGTGGGTTCTGTTAGGAGGGTGGTGTTGAAGAATTTGGAGCCAAGATGGCCTTGTCTTGCGCTACAATAAGTAACACTGTAAGACTGAAAATTAAACTCAGTGCTACTATTATAGAGAGGATGATAGTTAAAGATTTCATTAACATCTCCGGGTTTGTCAGATTAATATTGGTTATTTCGGTATTGTAACAAAACCAAAAATATAACATACTCACAGTTAATGCATGGATAATTTGCGGAAAGTATATCACAACAAAAAAAGGAAACTATTATAAAGAGTTTGCAATGGGTCTATTGTCTACTTGGGTGTTCCTTTTGGGAACCTCACGTTCTCTATGGAACTATTCACTCCATCAAATAAGATATAATGGTGAGTATGATGGCACAAAAAAACTTTACAGTAAAAGTCTTAGCGCTTTGTCTTTTAACAGTTACTTTTTTGAGCCCCCTTTTTCTCACATCTACCACGGCACAAAACAGCGGTACCAAGGTAGTGGGTGAGTGGCCTATGGATCAAATCAAGCCCAGCGACGCAGGCACAATAACCCCTGACAGTACCGGCGTCAATCACGGCATCTTGGCGGGCGAAATTGAACCCGTGCTCGTCGACGGCAAATATGACAAGGCCTTGGAGTTTAACGGCGAAAACACCGTTTATGTCCCCATTAAATTCATCGTGGGTTTCCCACCGATGCCTCAACCCATGTATGTACCGATTTCACAAAACCTCGACATCCAAAAATATGTACACATCAGTGCTTGGATCTATGTTCCCAGCCTAAAAGATGCTACCTACAACAATATAGTCATCAAATGTACCCATCCAGATCAAGCCTGCGATTGGCAAAACACCCTCCGCGTCCTTGGCTTAGCCATACGAGCAGGCACACCAGAGAATAATGAACGATATGTGGAGGGCGCCTTGAGCGGATACGTAATGACAGATAGCGACGGCTTTAACGAAATTGTAACCACACAACCCGTTCCATTCAACCAATGGGTCAACGTGGAATTCCGTCGAGACACAACAGGCATGCACCTCTACCTAAACGGCAACGAACAAACCACAAACGTCATCCACGGCGTACAAAATCCTTCGGGCAACATCTTAAATGGCACAGAATACTACTTTGGCCACGACAGTTTCGCAACCATAGATCACATAAAAATCACCGACCTCTCACCACCAGAAAACATTACAGAAAACACCTTTGACATCGGTCCCAACATTATGATAGCCATAATCGCAGTCGCGCTCATCTTCGCCACCGCATGGTTACTACGCAGAGCCATCCAACTCTGGATCATCCGGCCCAAAATCTAACTAACCACCACTAAACTACTAATTAATTAACTAACTAAAGTTAAGGGCATGTAAACTGTGGGTACAACTCTAAAAATGCTCGAGTTGCAACTTAGGCAGAGCCTCTTAGGGCAGGGCCTAAAAGGGGAACCCCACACGCCACTTATTGTTTCTTATGCTGTGACCCGCGCTTGTAACCTTCGCTGTATTCACTGTCACGTGTCCGCTAGGGAAGCACTACCTGATGAGCTTAACTTGAAAGAGGCACTGGCGACGATTGAGGAAATGCATAGTTTAGGAACCCAAGCAGTGATTTTTAGTGGCGGCGAACCGCTGTTGCGTAAAGATTTTGTGTTGCAACTAGTTGAGTATTGCACCGATTTGGGCATCATCACAGCTATGCTCTCCAATGGTTTGCTCATGACGCCCCATACGGCATTGCAACTTCAGGAGGCAGGTTTAAAAGTTGTGGGTATGCCCATCGACTCGGTGGTTCCCGAGAAACATGACTATATCCGCAATCTGCCGGGCACCTTTAACCGAACGGTGCAGGCTATCAAAACCTGTCTTGAGTTAGATTTAGAAGTTGTGGTAACTACGATGGCGCTCAAAGACACCTATGCTGAGATGCCTAGGCGTCTTGAGTTTTTGTACGAGTTGGGTGTGGACGAAGCGGCGATTTATGATCTTGTGCCTGTGGGCAGGGGTAAGGATGTGATGGATAATGCTATGACTATGGAACAACGTATCAACCTTATTCGCTGGTTACAGAGTCGTCAGGAGGACACCGAGATGACTTTTACTATGTCAGGGGGAACTCCGCTCTATCCTGAAATCGCAGAAGAAATGCATCGTAATCATGGCACTAAAGCCAAAGGGTTGCTCATTAAGGAGTTTTGGATACACAAAGGTATTGGTTGTCATGCAGGCAATATGTATTTTAGTCTTCGTTCGAATGGTGATGTTTATCCGTGCACTTTTTTGCCCATAAAAGTCGGTAATATTCGAGAGCAGAGTCTAACTGAAATTTGGCGTAAGGCCCCTGTTCTTAATACCCTGAGGCAACGACAAACTTTGAAGGGAAAATGTGGTAGTTGTGAGTATCGGGAGAGTTGTGGTGGATGTCGTGGCAGGGCCTATGCATGTACAGGGGACTATTTAGAATCGGATCCTGTGTGTCTGGGGGATTTGATGCGCCAAGAAGGTGTTGCACCGGCAGATGTGGAGCGGTTTGGCTGGTGTGTAGGCTAGGGATGGTTTAACAAATCTATAGCCAGAACTGACTCTTGAGGAAAAAGCCTCAGCATAATTTTCATATCTTGCGGCATTTTTTATATAAGCCAGACCGCTATTTATTAATGGAATACAAACTGGCGCGGTTTGTGAGGGATTTCTTTTACTTCAAAAGTATCTTTTATCAAATCAAATTCAGCAATTAATCGATCTAACTCTTGTACCATTTGCTCCGCTTTTTCAAGCGTAAAATAGGGAGACATTTGATACACTTTAAGAACACCCATTTTTATTCCATTGGATAACACGTGATAACCGCTGGAATAATCTAGGGTAAACCAACATTTTCCTAATTTTTGTTGTTCAAAAAGATATAAATAAAATTTATGGTTAAATAGACCAAAATTTTTAGTTTCCTCAACATCTTTATGCCCTAATTGAAAAAAAGAAGGGCTATCACAAAATTCTTTTGCTACAAATAAGGTTACAAAACCGTCACTATCCCCATCATTAATAACTTCAAATCTAGAATGAGCATTAAGTAATTCTTTTAACCGTTCCGAAGTATTGTATAAATCACCAACTAATTTTTGATACCCTGTAAACCCGAGTGTTTTTAGATTAATGTACGCTTCAATAGGCCCAGTTAAAGACCGCGAGAGTTCTAAGGTGTATTGAAAAGGCGAGTAATTTCCATATTCTAGTTCCTCATAGGGAATGGGTTTTAGCTTTCCTTGAGCATACAGCTCTGACACATCAGCCGTCATATAAACGCTTGAAAGATAAGAACAAAAACCTGTTTTATGAAAATCAACACCAAATGAGTCGGCATACTTAATATCCAACATTCTCTGTAGTTGACGTTGAATTTTTTCTGACGCCTTAGGTAACAAACCTAAGGGATTTCTCTTAAAATCATAATTTTTAAAGAAAAGCATCACCCAACCAATAACGGAGTCAACATGTACTCGTGGTTTGTAATTTAATTGATATTTTTTCACCAGCTCATCTCGCAAAGCAACAATTTTGCGAATTGGGTCAATCGTCATTTGAATTGTAGTGCCGCCATTTGCAGTAATCAGAGCCACCTTTTTCCCTTCAGACAAAACACGATCCAACTCTTTTTCTAATAGTTCAATATCAATAACGCCCATTCGATCAGCAGGAATGCGAATACAATTCTTCTCACCTATCCCCAACCATCCACAAACTTCAGAATGACAGGGATGACCTTGATCTGAAGCAAACATTACAATTTCATCTTTAAGTCCATTCTCAATTGCATCTGGACTTACCCTTTGAATACCATGCTTTAAAGCATGCAACATAGTAGATTTGCCGCCAAATGTAAATATGCCCCCTGCCACTTTATAGTCTAATCCAACCAACTGACAAAGCATTTTAATAACTATCAACTCTGTTGTAAGTAAATAGCCACAGGACATATCCTGTGCACCATTTCCATTATACAGAGATACATAACTTGCCGCTGCAACAGACGGAAGGGTTACAGGAGGATTAACATTTATCATAGCTCCATGATGGTTCCATTTTAAAATGCCTTGAGCATAAAAAGATAAGTCATCATACACTTTTTCAATGTCAAACCCTTCGTGGGGTAAAACTTCTTTTTCCACAAGGACGGCATAATTTTCGCATATACCATTCTTCATCCGCGGATTTTCAATGTCAAAATAACGAGAGAACTTTTTATGAAGAATCTGAATTCCATCAATCACTTGAGCAATATTCATAGTTTCAGGATTTAAAAATAATTCCTTCACATCTGCTACTTTTCTTTCATTCACATCTGCTACTTTTCTTTCATTCACATCTGCTACTTTTCTTTCATTCACATCTGCTACTTTTCTTTCATTCACATCTG
>JAIRTW010000033.1 GCA_031254875.1 Candidatus Bathycorpusculum termitum | reverse complement strand
CCCTCAGCCCTAACAAGAGGCAAAGACCGATACACAACCAAAGAAGTAAAGAATAGCAACACCAGAGACGACAACACATTTAGGTTCAAGTTGGAAAAAAACAAGAGCAGTGTTTCAATCAATTATAGTTCTCCTCGCTTTTTTGCTTAGACACCGCTACAGCGGGTTTAGATGGTTTAATGGTGGTTTTGATTTTACGTGTGAATTTGCTGAAAACCATTAAGAGTTTTGTCAATGTTTTACTGTTAACCAATTTTTTACGTGTTTTTTGCATATAGAGACCTAAAAATAGAACCCACAGAATTTTTAAAACAAAAAAGCTCAAGATATACTTGACAGGTGTTATCACGTCAGGTTATTTTGCTGATTGTTAGTGCAACGATATTTTTTTGAGCAAGTGTTTATGGTGGTTTGTCGGGTTTCCATTTTTTGACTTCAGTTTCAATTATTTGATTTGACAACTCACGCAAACGTTTAGCGGCATACTCCGACCAATACTGATTACTACTTCGCAAAATTAGGTGCAGATTGCCTTCTGCATCTAAATCAACAGCAATTACTTTCCCAATTAGTCTAAACTTTACCTCAGACATGCTTATCATAAAATAGATTTTTCCAACTTTAAAGCAGATGTCACCACTTTAAATTAAGTCAGGTATACTACTCATTGTTGCTGATTGGTATGTACAAGTTGTCGCTTTCAGAAATTTTTGCTTGCCGGTTAAATAGTGAAGCTTATAGTTTTTTGTCTTTGTATCCTCGTATGATTGATTGGTGGCTTGCCCGCGGACAAGAGGCCCCTCAATGGTTTAGTGATTTTAGTGCGTTTAGAAGTCAATTTTATAGTCAGTGGAAAGAGGCTTGGAAGGGTTGTAATAGTCAGCATGCACAGACCAGTTGTTTGTTTGCTCTTAAAGCACTGAATTCTAAAGTGCAAAGTAAGGATGAGTTGAAGCAGAGTTTTGCTCTGGTCAGTCCGGTGTTGGCCAAAGTTGAGGATAAGGCACTTGTTTTTACAACTATGCAGACTAAGAAGGCACGTGTGGAGTTGGTGCCAAAGACTTCTGCTCAGGGTGTGCTTTTGGAGCAGGCTCAAAACAAGTATTGGCAGATTGGACAGGTGCTTTTAACTCCGAAATGGTGTGTTGTACCCTTTTCAAGGGTTTTAGATTTAACCAAGGAAAAGGATCCAACATTACAAGAGTTTCTAAAATATACTCTCTGATTTTGGTGTTTTAAAGTTTGGCAAGTATTAGTTTGGTGAAGAGTTATGGGTTTATACATGTTTGATTGGTTAAGTTATGGTAAACGGTATGGTTTGGCCATTTTTTCATGTACTGTGGGTTTGTTTAGGTTAAAGTTTAATAGATGTAGATTAAGTGTACTTAATGGAGGGCGTGTAAATGAGTAACATGTCTGAGTATCATGGCACCGTGTTTGATGAGTGGTCGTTTAAGGTGTGGTCTGACCGTAGTGATTGGTGTTGTCATTGTAGTAAAGAGAAGAATAAGCTTGTGTTTGATGATCAAACAAAATCTACCAAGTGTTCACAGTGTGGTCATGTTGAAACCTATGATGATAAGGTCTGGAGGGTTATGCAGGCTCAACGATATGCTTTATACCAGTATATGCCTGGGAAATACTTTTTTGCCAACCTTTCTACGGAGGAGATTTTCCAAAAGTATCTTCGAGAATTAAATCATGTTGACTGGTCTTCATGGATTATGCATGATTACTTGCTTGCCCGAATGAGGGGCGATAAAGTGATTCAGGATAAACTGGTAGAAACCGCCAAGTTAATCGTTGAAAAAATGAGTTACGATCCTAAACCTTGGAAAACCTTCTTTGAAAAATTAGATGCTTCTGACCCTGAAATATTTAGCCAGGTTCCTCAAACCATTTACGAGTTTGTTGAGAAAAAATTCCAAGAAACTACTCCAAACGAAGATATCAACTTGATACTAGAGGGTTATGCATCGACCTTAGCAAGCGTATACAGCTATAATCGCTGGAAAGGTGACCGAGCCGCTTGTTGGATAAGCAGTGAAATCATAAAACTCTGTGACACCGATGAATACTCTGTAGAATTCTACACCGAACTCTTTGAATGCGATCCGTTACTAGAGGGTTTTCAAGAAGATCTTGTTACAGGAAAGAAACGTGAAATCAACCTCAAGGACTCCTATATTCAATGGGAACTCAATCTTGCTGACAAGTTCTTACAGCAATCAAAAGCTCTTGTAGCTGTTCAATCTGCCTACGAAGCTTTAACCGCAAAACTTGGAATACATGAAATCTGGCCTCCAACAAAAACTATATCATTTGACGCAAATACTGTTAAAAAGGTCTGCGAAATCGTTAATGATTCCGAACTTTTCCGATTTTACGATTTAGCCACCGACTTAAACTCTATTGATACCGCAAAAGCTTGCTATTACGCAAAGTACTTCATTGACTCAGTTAAGAAAATGTTACCAAATGTAACATCTATTGAACAGGAACTGGCAAAGTCGGTTGCCTATATAACTTAATTTTCTCTATTGACTGTTCTTTTCGTCAAAGTGAAGTCTTTGCAGGTCTAACAAATCAATTGGCTTATTTTTTGGCTGTTTAATTTGAATCTGTTTTGAAATCGTATCTACAACAGTATCTTTCCTGTCTATAGTTTTGATTGGTTCAAGTTTGTACAGTTTTTCCATTGAGGGGACGTCTTTTTGTTTTACATTTAGAGTGTTTGCTAACCATGCGCTGGTTTCATGAGATTCCATGCCTTTTATTGCGTCTGATGTGAATTTTTCATTTTTCATTAAACCAATAAATTGTTGTTTTCCTTTTCCCATGGTATAGTGAGCCATATTGTTAGCTAACGTTGGATTACGCTTAACCACTACATCACGTACCTTTGACATGGCATAACCGTAGGTTTGTTGCTCTTTTGTAGTCATCTTTACACCTGAAGCTTGAGCAAAATGTTTTCCTAAAAGCTCGGGTGATGCGCTACGAAATTTCTTTTCTGCTACACGGTCAATGTTTTGTTGTTTTTCTGGTGTACCTAGTTGTTTTATTGCTGTGAAGAGTTTTGCGTTTGCTACTGCGCCTTTTTCTGTTACGGTGCCGGTATTGAAGGCGTCTAGCGCAAAACGTGGGGAGGTATCTAGGGTTTCAAGGTTGGGCGTGTGTATGCCTTTTTGTATGGCGATCACGTTTTCTCTGTTTGTTCCTACTTCGTCTCGTGCATTTTGGTAGAAAGCGTGTCGTCCTTCTTTGGGCAGATTGCCTTGGGTTTGAGCGCGGTGCCAGTTGCTATAGGCAACTTCAGGTGGTAAAGATTGGAGATGGCGTTTAACTTCAAGTCCTGCGGCTCGTGGGTCTTTGATGTTTTCAGCTAGTTCGGGATAATTACTTGTAACATATCCATTGTACACCTCGTCAGGGGATTTTTTATCCAGTTCACTCATGAAATAGGCGCTTGATTCTGGGGAAGCTGTTGGGAGGACATCGCCTGAGGAATTTTTATACAGCGCCGATGTGAGCGTGGATCCTGCGCGGTTGCTTAGGAATTCTTGAGCAGAGGCTTTCTGCGTACCCATGGAATTGGTGATTGTTCGACCCATACTACGCACACCTAAGGCACTCATAGCAAGACCCCCACGTCCTAAACCCCCACCGCCTACGCCTCCCGACAAGAAACCGCCTACAGCCCCCGAACCAGCGCCTGATGCAAAGCCTCGACCCGCCTGACCCAACAATTCAGTTTTGGATAAGCCTTTGCCAGCTAAACTGCCCAGACGGCTTGCCATGCCACCACCTCCGCCTATAACTGCGCCGCCTGCCAAACCTAACGCTGTACCCATAGCCGTACTAACTGCCCCGCCCACAAGGTTCGCCGCTGACATACCTAACGCACCAAATTTCCCCACAAACACAGTGGACATGTATGCTGCGGCAAAGAGTGTAACAATGGCTATCAAAATCTGAGTTAACGGGTTTAGGCTGGTGGTTATGAGAATTTGATACCCAAATAAAAGCACAATTGAGGCCATGATGCTTGCAAACATAAACCCTACAAGGTCTTGTAGCAGGGTGTCTGCGAAGTGTTTGGTGAATGGGATAAGGCGTAAGACAAGTATTAGGGGTAAGACGGCGGCTAAGACTCCGACAAAAAATAGTCGAACTATGCCCATAACTAATGTTAGCATCAAGATGGAGGCTACCATCATGATTAGAACTCCGCTGAAAAAGAACCCTGTGAAAGGATCCATGTTGGGTAGGGGAACTGTGCCTACACCTCCAGTGGCATAGCCCACTAGTATGTCTATGGTGTTGCTTGAAGGGATTAGTATGCCTAGTCCGCCTACGTCTGGCCAGCCTACAAACAAATTGATAGTTCCTGCTACTACGTTATAGATGGGTTGGCAGGCAAATATGAGAATTAGGGTAAAGACGCTGTTCATGATGATGTTGGCGGCGGTGCCTTCGTTTACGATTCTAAAATTTTCCAGCCCATAGCATATAGCCGCAATTATTAGCACTACTGCAAATAGGGCTAAAGATATGGTGCGCATTAAACCAAACACATACGTCATTGGCACGCCCAACTGTTGCCCAATAGTACCCCCACTACCCGCAGGTTCAGCAATCAGAGGCAGCTCCAAAAGATACGTGTAAATTCCATCCGAACCCCCTAAAATAATGTTAAACAGCGTAGACATGATTGCAGGGGTTGCAAGATAAATAACAAGCATCGTAATCGTAAAAAACGCAATTAAAATTCCAGCATCAACCCCCAAAATAGCTCGTTTAGATTTCAACCTATCCACTATACTTTGGAGTTTTTTGAGAGTAGGCTTGTGCCAGTGTCTAAAATTCAACCGCTACACCACAAATCAAACCTGCACTATTTTAAAAGCAAGAAAACCTGCTCCCGCGCCTTTACTGTAGTATGATTTGTTTACTGTTTGGCTTTTACAAGATAAGTCACAAAGCTCACAAGTATAGCAACAATGACAATTACTACAAGGTATGTGGTAGCTTGGTTAAGGGGTATGTTCCATTTTGGTGCTGAGTAGGGCTGTATAGGTATGATTTGGTGAAAGGTTGTACCCCAAACATTTGTTGCCTCCACATAGAGCAATGCTTCACCCTGTTTTGTTAGAGCTGTTGTTGTTTTGTCTTTTTGTATGGCGATTTGTGTTTGGCCTTGAAAACCTAAAATGTCCTCAAATATTGCACTATACCCTGAGTAATATTGGTAGAATTGTTCATGTTCAGGGGGCATTTGTACTTGTTCTTGGGGTATGGTTAGTTCAAGGGTTTTAAGTAGTCTAAGATCCAGTTGGTTTTTTGGGAGATTGTTCCAGTTTTCATTGGGATTAGTGATTAGGTAGATCGTTATGTTGGTTAGTCCTCCGAGTTCTGTTGGAGCATCTAGTTGTAGTATGGTATTTTGAGAAGAATCTGATAGAACTGTTACTTGTAGGGGTGAGTTGGGGTCGAAGTTTAGCGGTAGGTTGTAGGTGTTGTTGTTTTGAAAGTTGAGTTGCACTGTTTTTTGCAGGGTGACTTTTTGTTGTTGCCCCGCGGTTATTTTGAGGTTGTAGTATAGGGGGCTTGTGCGTTTCAAATTAGCCTCAATGGAACCTGTGCCTGTGAAGGTTTGGGGGCCTGAAGTATAAAGATCCGCTAGGGCCATTTTGAGGGCTGTTTGGTCTGAGGTTTGTTCTTCAAGATTTGAGCGCAGAATATCTGTGGTGGTGATGTTTAGGGCAGACTCAAATGTGGCATCGATGGTGACTGTGTTGTCTATGGTCCAATTTTGTAGGGTTGGGTTCCATTTGTATGCTGTGGCGTTGATTGGTTTGTCGAAGAACTCGTATTCACACGTAAAATTCGCTTCAAAATATCTTGGCACCCCAAAGAGGTCACAGCCAATTGTCAGATTGTAGTAAAGACTGTTAGTAAAGTTTTGCACTGCTATTTCTTTGGCAACTTTTGGGTCTAGTTGGTATTGGAGTTTTGTGTAACGTTCCTGCAACGTGAAGTATGTGGGTGTTGGGTTTAGGTTTTTTAGGGTTTGATCTTTACCTACGCCGGTGTCTTTGGCGATTTGTTCTATGTTTTTATTGTGGGCATACATGGCTGTGACAGTGTTTCCAAACGGTGTAGTGGTTAGGGTTCCGTTGGGTGAGTTGATTTGGTCTAATAGTTGGTTTTGCAGGTTTTCTTGGCTTAAGACTTGATTGTCCAAGTTTGGGTTAATTGCTGGCGGGAAGGTGATGCTGGCTTGCCACTCAAACCACTCAAAACCCGCGCCATCTACTGGCAGGGTCTGTGTCCAGATGTAGGTATGGTTGGTGTTAGTTTCCCAAAGGAACACTTGTGGCAGTTCACTATTTACAAAGCTTTTTCCATCAACATTTAGGACCATTTGGCTGTTTTTAGCATCTTCTATACCTTGAGCTAAAAAGTGGGTGTTTGAGGTTTGGTTAAGAAAACTAGCTACCGTAAGATTGGGGGTTAGGGCTTGTTGCATGTTGCTTGTTTCAGGGAGCTTTTGTGCATAACCCTCCCAAGTATAATCATCAATAATGGCTCGTTGGTTAAGATTGAAGTCTGGTCCATTACCATCATAGCGCACAATGAATGTAAATGGTTTGTCATAACTTGAGCCACTGCCAGATGGCATGGTGTAGGCAAGGGTTACTGTGAAGTGTGGATCATACATGACAACCTCAATAGACACGCCCGTCTCTGCTACCACAAAACTTTTTGGTTCCCAGTCCGGTTCAGACTCTGGTTCAGAAATATAGCCCCATACAGTAACGTAAAAGTGATATGTTCCTGCAGATGCTGAAGGTAAAACCTCAAACAATCCCGACCCAACCATAGAGCCTAAATTGTTACTATCAAACATGCTAAAAACCGAAGAATCATAAGTGAGCTCTGCGGTTTCAAAAACAAACTCGCCCGACAAATCAACACTATAAACTATCTCAAAGCGGTCACATGGATAAAAAGAACCATCAGCATTTCTAGAAACATGACCATACTTATCTAAAAGCGGCTCAACACTCGAAACAACACAATCACCACCATCAGCAGATATACAAGAGAAAGGAGTAAACATCAAACTAACCAACAGAAAAATCAGAAGCACTACAGTAAAGCGTCTTTTACACCCCCACAGAGCATCTTTACTCTTTATCTTTTGAGTACCCTTTTTGCAAAATTTTTTTCTTAACAATTATTTTAACCATCCAGCTCTCCGAGCTATCTTGCTCAGTGTGTATCAAAAAATGTAGTGTGAAATTTTAAAAAAGCAAAACTTGCCAAAATCACAAATCTACCATATCGTGACTAAGCAAAGTTGACTGGCACAGAACTGCTTATGACTAAGCCACTTGTTTAACAAAAGAAGTAAAAATTGTTTGAAATTTTTATGTTGTGTAGTTTGTTCTTACTTGAACTCTTTTGATGCTGCGTTCATGGATGATGAGCGGTAAGTGATTTTTTTGATTGGCAGTTTGTCTTTTAGTAGTTCATAGAAGAGTTCGCAAAGATTTTCGCATGTGGAGACTTTTTTGGTTACAACTATTCGGTATTCAGGGTATGACCAAGCAAGCGGATGGTCTATCTTTTTGAGCGGAACGCAATTCTCTGGGTCGTTGTTAATGCCATGCTTTTTGTATACGGCGAGTACTGCTTCAAGGAGCGGGTCGCCTTCTTGAAATATTGTTGCGTGGTGGAAGTGATCGCAAACCTCCCATGCTTTTTTGAATCCATCTTTACAAGCGTATGCAAATCCAGTTACCGGGTCTACGGTGTCTTCAAACTCGATCGTTAGAAGACCTGAGTGGCCGTGAAGGT
>JAIRTW010000012.1 GCA_031254875.1 Candidatus Bathycorpusculum termitum | reverse complement strand
TGTTGAGGCAAGCGGGAAGGAGTACTTGTGCGCTCTCCCAAAAAAGACTGAGGAAATACTGGAGGTATTCTCAGACTTTATCAAAATTACATAAGGGTAAAACAGCAAAGTTCAGGTTAAAAAATAACCCTAAACTCCCAGTTTCATAGGTACCATATATCCTAGTAGTGATGCAATGTTTTTCATGTTTTTAGTAGGTTCACAAACGATAGTTGTTTCATCATATGTTTTAGCCATGAGATTAGCCATTTCAGTTAAAGCTTCTTCAACTGTAAATTTATCAGACAAACATCGTTTCATCTCCAGATAAATAATAAGCGCAATAAAAGTAAGCATCAAATAACCACGCAGCGTCTCAATATTATGAGTACGAATAGGCAAAAAATCAAGAAAACTCTTCGACACCCCAAAAAGATTCTCAGCAAACTGTCTAGTATAATACAACGGAATAACATCCTCAACTGAAATTCTCTCAGAAGAAACAAGAACAAACTTACCCTTACCCTTCAAAGACTCCCCTACAACATCACTACCAAGCTTATCCTCCCTAGCAGCAATAAAAAACCGCGCCGTCTCATCCCCCTTACGCTCAATATCACAAACAACATACGCAAACCCCTCATACCCAAACAAATCCACCGACACACACTTAACATAAAACACACGCTTTCCATAAACAACAACATTCTCAACCGACTCCACATCCAAATGCTGCTCAATTAACAACTTATAAAGCACCCGACCCGACGGAAGACGTCATTTTGAAGAAAACTGGACGGATCTCTATTACATAGGCGCGTATCCAGAACAATCAAGCGCAGAATTTACAAAGATATCTGTGCCCCTTGGTTCACAGTCTGATACGCCACTCCGATGGTTGCCATCTGATTCTTCTGTTGAAGTGGATTTTAGAGTCGGGCATGGAGGGGGTATTTTTATCGCACTATAAATTTTGGGGATACGTGGCATTTTGAGGGTGAAAAAAGTAGCTGGAGTAGTACACAAACAATAACCATACCTGAAGATAACTCCTCGGTAGCGATTCCAAGTTCTTCCGTTCCAGCCGCACAAAACCCCCCAACTGAGCCGCTTCAGCCTGATGTTGGTTCAGCGGTGTTTTTTGGGTTGGGCTGGGTTGGCGTCGTCGTTGTTGGGGTGGTGGTGTTGTTGTTGGTTGGGGTGGTGGTGGTGTTGTTGGTTGTGATAGTGTTTTTACAGACGAAGATAAGGAAATTTGGTCTTCTGAAGTAGCGCCTTTGTATACTCACGCGATTGTTGACCTGCGTATGCCTCTGTGCATGGCTTGCTTTGGTTGCTAAATAAATACAAACATCGCTAACGCGCATCAAACAAGGCAGGATATGCAGAGTTCCCCGCGCGCATCATCCAAGCTAGATAGGGATGAAGCACACATTAGGTAAATTTTATTTCCAATCAACCTCTTACCCGTATGCCCAACACACAAACAGCGCCTAAACTGACCACCCAACCCCACAATGCAATATCTCAGAGGTCCAGTCTTGGTTTTGCGGGTTTTGGAAACCAAATGGATAAACAGTACCTCAGCACCAACATTAAACTTACAACATGTGATTGAGCGGGCAAATAAGCGATGAGCAAAACTACGGACATTGCAAAGGTTTCAACTAGAGGTGGTTTCCATGTATTTTGGGGTGTTACCCTATCCACCCTTATCTCATCCGTCGGCACCATATTTATCAATAATCTGCTGGGCCCAGACAACGTAGGACTCTACACAATCGCCATTGGCGCACCGGCATTGTTTGCAACGTTTAGAGACTGGGGGTTAAACACTGCAATGATACGATACACCGCCCAATACAACAGCGAAAACAATATCGCCAAAGTACGAAGCATATTTATCGCAGGCCTTATTTTCGAACTTGCCCTCGGCTTAGCACTCTCAATTATATCCATCGCCCTTGCAGGCCCACTAGCAACAGCCTACAATCGACCCGAAATCGTTCAATTAATCCAAATCGCCTCCATATTTATCCTAAGCAGCGCCATGATAACTACAGCAAGCGCCGCCTTTACAGGCATGGAGAAATTACATCTAAACAGCATCATGCTAATTATCCAAGCCATAGCTAAAACAGGCCTAATAATTGCACTTGTATTTTTTGGATTAGGCACCCTAGGCGCAACCGTAGGCTTCACAGCAGCAACCCTAGTCGCAGGCATAACCGGCGTCTTGCTCATGTACACCCTATATTCATCTCTGCACAAACCACCAAACAGCAAACTAGCTATAGGCGGAACAATAAAGGCCCTGCTAAAATATGGCTTGCCAATTTCCATAGGCGCTATCCTGACGGGCTTTCTTACCATGTTCTACAATTTTATTATGCCCATTTTTGTCACCGACAACAGCGCCATCGGCAACTACGCAACCGCCCTACAGTTCGTTGTTTTAATCTCATTCTTTGCCACCCCAGTGATAACTATGGTTTTTCCCGCATTCTCCAAACTTGATTACCGCCAAAACCCCCAAGACCTAAAAAACATCTTTCAATACTCCGTAAAATATGCAACCCTCATAGTTGTACCCGTTACGGTTCTAGTTATGTCCCTTGCAGAACCCGCCATCAACACCGTATACCGCGGCTTCTTACAAGCGCCATTTTATCTTATGTTACTCTCCATATCCTACCTATTTACCGCCCTTGGCAGCTTAAGCCTCAACCACCTCATAATTAGCCAAGGAGATACAAAATATACCCTCAAACTAGCCATTCTCCAGGCCGCCATCGGGTTTCCATTGAGTTTTGTGCTGGTTTCCCAATTTGGCATAATCGGCTTGATTGCTAACACCACCATTGTTGTTCTTCCAGGGCTGTTTTTGAGCTTAGGTTTCATAAAGAAACGCTACGGCGCCTCAATAGATTGGAAGGCATCTGCAAAAATCACCTTCTCCGCCGCGGTCACTGGCATCTTGACCTATCTTTTAGTAACGTGGCTACCCTTTATCAGCCCAATCCGACTGGCTATAGGCGTAGTGGTGTTTGTGGTTGTTTTTGTACTGATTGCGTGTCTCACCCAAACCATAACCCGAGCAGACTTGGGAAATATTCAAACAAGCGCGGAGGGACTGGGCCCACTGCGCAAACCCATACAGGGCATAATTGGCATAATAGAAAAACTGATGCCTAAACCATAAATAACCAAACAACGCCGACACCTGTGCCATCCAGAAGATAGGCAAAAAAGAGAGGATCTTAACGTAAACGTTATAGCATCCGGGCAGTTTACTGTGTCTGGTGCAGAGTGGAGAGCTATCCCTCAGCCCATATTGTATTGTCCATTCCCATACTTTCCGCTCTGCACCTGTAGAATATTAATCAACTCCAGTTTAATTTTACAAGCAATAGCCGTAACCGGCAAAAGCCCTGAAACTATAAAAAAACCAGGTATCCATAATTAACATACATAGTTGATTTTTCAGAATCTTTTTGTTTCTCAGAATGATAATTTTTTCTAAAAATACAAACACAAAACAAAAAACCAACATACAAAAACAAAAACCACCCATATAACAGAACCAACAAAGAATAGTCACCACTACAAAAACGACTAAACCATTCCTTTTCACAGCAGACTCAAAGAACTACCGTAGCCCACTCACTCTCTAAACCCAAAACAGACACACAAAACCCCTTAGACAAACACCGCTTCAAACTTAACCGCGCCCTAAACCCACGAATTACCAAAAACCAACGCCGAAACACCTCATACCCAACAGACCCAAACCGAACCAAAAGCGCCTTCTGACTCAAAACATCATCAAACAACACAACATACGCACCATACCGAACAAGAAACCCCTGACAACTAGCCCGGCCAACAGTCCTACGAAAACCCGACTTCAACCTACAAATAAACCGCTCCAAATCAATAGTTAGTCTTAGGAATCTCAGATTTATCATAATGATAAAACAATCCTTCCCAGTAGCTAGCCATAAACTTGAGAATGTTTTCAAAAATTAAGCTGCCCTTAGAACATCTACGATACACCGCTAAGAGATCATCAAAACACAAAAGCAAATCCAATTCAACACGTGCCGAACTTTCTCATATTTCCTACTCTTATTCTGCCTAAGCACACGATTAACTCTAAAAATCCATTTGTAGAGACGCTTTATCTGCTGGTACCGTGGTTTTAACTCATCAATTATGACGAGCAGACGAAGCAGTTTTTGTAACTCTGCATTTGGCCAAAGTTTGATGTTGCGCTCGATTGATTGTTGTACTATTCGCAGACGGCTATACAGTTGCAATCCACAGGGTTTTAAGGGGTAACGTCCATCGTCTTGTAGTGCGAAACGTATGGTTTGACAGGGCTGGATGTTATGCATAGAGCCGAATAATTGCGGTTCATGTTTGTAAAGTTAAGCCGTTACTCAGGCGTAAATATAGTGTAAACTCTCAACATACAGCCATATCAACCAATTTATGTTGCAAAGCAAAAAACAACGAAAAATGGATAAAATAAAACTATTTTTGTTATTTGATTATCACAATAATATAGTCACCTGTTATTCTGGCTAAATTATAGTCGCCATGTTCATCTGTAGAGATTTTGTAAAATATGTAAACACACCCGTCACCATAAACTACAGGACCCGTATTTCTAATAATTGAATCCCAGCCTTCAAGCGCGTCTTTCCATAACAATGTTGATGATAAAACGCCGACGTCATCTTCTGCAACAGTTCTCAGATATACATTTACAAGAGGCATGTCCGCTAAAGTTAGTTGCGGCACATCTATTTTCCTCCAATGATAATATTGAACGTATTCGTCACCAATATTATGAGACTTTATCATATCGCCGTCTTGTTCGACATCTAATGTTCCTTCGATAACGTATCTTGTTGTGTTTCCGTCTTTGCCTGCTGGCCCAACGGCTCCGGCGGGTCCTTGGGGACCAGCAACGCCTGTCGCACCTTGTGCTCCGGGAGATCCGGCGGCTCCGGCAGGTCCGGTGACGCCTTGGGAGCCTGGGAGCCCAGTTTCACCGGGATCACCTTTAGGCCCTTGTGGTCCTTGTCGCGTGTCTGTCGATAACAAAGCGGTAGTTGTTAATAACATGACCATCAGGATTACTGTTGTCACAAGAATCAATGTTTTTTTATTCATTTTATTTCACTCACCATTTGTTGTATTGTTGTTTGAGCGAGCGATATATGGCTATTGCAAACCAGCATTTGCTTGTTTGGTTGTAGAAAAAACATCAAAAACTGCACCTGCCGCCTTATTGATTTCTGTCACAATGTGATTCAATACACCATAATGCCGCTATACACAATATAGACAATATTGTCACCAGACTCATTTTTCACCCGAGTTTTGGTTTGGTGCAGTATTGGCGGCGATGCGCTATATACTTGCTGACAAGTCAGCATTTGCCTGTTTTATGGTTTGGTTCCGGCTTTTGCGAGAAGTTTCTCGATCAACTTCAGATCTTTTTCAATTATTGCGGGATTGATTACATCTTTTCTTGCTCGGTGTAGCATGACTTTGAATCCGTCTTCTTGTACTGCGAGAGGTTGGGGGTCATAACTTTGAACTGCCCCCAATTTTTGTGTAAGCAACAGAATATTTTTGAGGTAATTTTGATTACCGTTGCCCTTTAGTTAGAAGGGGGCAAAGGTCAACTATATAAATTCGTTAACAATAAAAAAAGAAATGGTAAAAATTACAAATGCTCTTTTGTTTTGCTGTTTTTAACATAAAATTTCAGCTTAAATGTCAACTTTTTCGCCAAAATGCCACATAACCAAGGCACAGATGGCCACATTTTTTGTTATGTGTTTAACCTTATGTTTGAGCCACAGTTAGTAACCATTTTTCAATATCCACCGCAGGAATACCCTCATAATTACCCTTAAATGAGCTTTCCTTATACAACACTACTTTAGGATAATTATCTCTCACACCTAATAACGACGCAAATTCACGTTCAATAGTTTTCTCTTCAGTTAAAATATAGCATACCTGCACATACAGTTTCGCGCTGTCTTTTTCGCATACAAAATCAATTTCCTTATCACCCACACGCCGCCCAACCTTTACATTATATCCTCTGCGGATAAGCTCTAAACAAACAATATTCTCCAGAATTACTTCTTGATTTTTAAGGTTCGTCCCACTTACCGCCGCCCTAAGACCGTGGTCGGCAACATAGTATTTTTCATTCACATTTAACGCTTTTTTGCCAATCACATCTTGATAGGATAATCTCTTAAACAAAAACGCTTCCTCACACGCCCTCAAATAATTTAAAATAGTTTCAGGCGCAACCACTCTTTTCTCTTGCTTAAAAAAATTCGATATACTTGTTGCCGAAAACTGTTTACCTACATTATTTAGCACATAACTTACAATACGCTCTAATAAATCAACATCACGAATTTTATTACGCTTAACAACATCTTTTAGCAATATGGAGTTAAACACATCTTTTAGGTACTTTTTGCTCTCTTGGGATTCAAAGTTTATGCTATGTAAAAAGGGCATTCCACCATATTGCAAATACTCATCAAAGGTGTATTTTGAATTAATCTGCTTAAATTCAGCAAAAGAGAAGGGTTGTACAACAAATTCGACATATCTGCCCGTAATATATGTTGAAAGCTCACTTGACAACATTTTTGAGTTAGATCCCGTAATGTAAATGTCGGCGTGGAATTTTACTCGAAGCGAATTGACAGCCTTTTCCCAACCTTCAACATCTTGAATTTCATCTAAAAATAGATAGAATTGCTCTTTGCTGTCACCGATTATTTCGCAAATATAATCATGTAATGCCTTATAATTGAGTAAATGTTCCAGGTCTAAATCTTCAAAATTAAGATAGATAGTGTTTGGGCTGTTTATCTCATCTCGAAGTTGTTCTAATATTACGCTTTTCCCCGAACGACGCAGACCGGTTATAACTTTGATAACATCTTTTCTGATGAAAGGACGGATTTTTTGTAAATAATCATTTCTATTAAGTATATCTTTCGATCTCCCATATTTCCATCACAACGTAAGTTATATCTTTTGCCAATAGTTTATTAGCATTTTCATAAGTTACAACTATTTATTGTTGACATTTCCCCGCTCGAATATCATATAAACGCAGAGAAGCACATACTAATTTGCAGGCTATGTTTTTGATCTACATTCTGCAGGCAACATTGTGATGTTTAGGAAAGAGGGGTAGAAGCAACAGAACAGCGCACTAAAAATCTGCTTCAGCACAGTTTTGCGTTCATTAAGTGAGGTTATTTTTCTAGTTCATCGAAGAAGTCGAGAAGCAGTTTTGCCACTTTTTCGCCCTGTTTTGTTTTAATATAGTATTTTTTGAGGGGGTCAATGCGTTCACTCTTGGCTAAACCCAAAGATTCGATTGTGTTCATTCTTGATCTGAAGGTGCCGTCACTTAATGTTAGGCTGTTGTCTTGCATGAAGCCTTTGGCGTCTTTCCATTTACCGCGTCCAACATAGAGCAAAAGCAAACAATCGATAGCATGATCTTTCTCCAACATTGTCTTGATCGAGGCGAGTTTAGGT
>JAIRTW010000122.1 GCA_031254875.1 Candidatus Bathycorpusculum termitum | reverse complement strand
GTGTTGTTGGTTAGGGTGGTGTTAGTTACCAAAAAATTATCCCCGACATAGTTGTATATGGCACCGCCAGAGTAGGTGGCGGTGTTGTTGGTTAGGGTGGTGTTAGTTACCAAAAAATTATCCCCACAGTCGTTGTATATGGCGCCGCCAGCGTTGGCAGTGTTGCTTGTTAGGGTACAATTGGATATGGTAAAATTGGCGCCGTCGTTGTATATGCCTCCGCCGGTTTGGGTGGCACTATTATCTGCTATAATACAAGATGTCACCGTAAAATTGGCGCCATATGCATATCTGTTGTCGCCACTGTTTTGTATGCCGCCGCCTTGGTTGGCGGTGTTGTTTGTTATGGTACAATTTGATACTACAACACTGGTACCGCCGCTATTGTGTATGCCGCTGCCATTGTTGTTTGTTATAATACAATTTGACACCACAAAACCGGTGCCGCCGGCATAATATATGGTACCACGATCGGCGGCTGTGTTGTTTGTTATGATGCAATCAGACACCAAAGAATAACCGGAGGTGCCTATGCCGCTACCACCGAATGCGGCGGTGTTATTTGCTATAATGCATTTTGTTGCCACAAGACCGGCCATGCTGACTATGCCGCCGCCAAACCCGTTTTGAGCACTGTTGTTTATTATGGTACAATTTGATACCGCAAGAATACCGATGTTGCTGAATATGCCGCCGCCCCAGCCGTTGGCAGTGTTGTTGATTATGGTACCGCCTGACAGCGTAAGGTTGCCGCTGTTGTATATGCCGCCGCCAGTACCCGAAGCGTTATTGTTGGATATTTCGCCGCCCGATATGTTGAGGCAACCGTAGTTACACACACCGCCGCCATAAGCCAGGGGCGTTTCATTAACGGTATTACCGGATATTGTACCACTTGTCAGAGTAAGGGTGCCGCCAGTGTTAATGGTTACACCTTGGCCTGTTGTTTCTCTTGGGTGGGTAACTGTTATGCCGGCAAGCTCCAATACCCCACCGGCCTCAACAGTAAGGGCGCTTGCTCCATCAGCGCCAACAAGTTTGAAAAATTCTGTTTCACTATCACTTGCCAAAGTAATGTTTCTATCAGCACCAATAACAAGCGCGCCACTAAGCTCAATATCTCCCTCAAAGAAAATAACGGTATGCACCCCAGCCTCTGTGTTATCAACTGCGACTACGAGTTCAGCCTCAGACCCCACATACACCACAACCTCCAAAAAAGACCCAGCCCGCACCGACAACATACCCAAAGGCAAAGAAGAAACCAACAACACCGTCAATAAAGAAACAAACAACAAACTCCTGCGAAGACCAAACAACCCCGATAACTTAAATTTAAATTTTCCAAAGTACATAACCATATCAATACACCATACACAATAAAACAGTAAACACCAACCACACATATATGTCGTCACATGCATGCAATCACACCACGCAATACACCATATAGACAAACATGCCTAACCAAGCAGTCCGCTTAGCAGGCCTCGTATGGCGGCGTTAAAATATTTGATTTACTGGGAGCGGGTGAAGCAGTGTTGGTATTGGTCGAGGTAGTGTTCTAATTCTTGGTTGATTTGCTGCTCAGTTATACTCTCAAGCGCTAATTCGTTTAACAACTGGGGATCATACACATTAATATCAGTCAACATGAACCTCACCAAACCCCTACAATACCGTATGCCCATCAATCTACTTTATTTTTACTGTGAGCACTGTAGTGTTATGTGCCATAGCGCCGCTTGCGGTTCTGAAAAGTACGGATAGCACGCAACAAATCAATAAAACGAAAATCCGGCCAATACACATCTAAAAATGCAAGTTCACTGTAGGCAGATTGCCACAAAAGAAAACCGCTCAAGCGCTCCTCACCCGAGGTCCGTATGATCAAATCAGGCTCTTGTTTGGCCATGTGACTGGTATAGAGATATTTTTCAAAGGTACTTTCATGAATATCTTGAGGTTCCAGCTCACCCACCTTGACTTTCTCTGCAATAACCCGGGCAGCATCAACGATTTCTGCTCTACCGCCATAGGCAAAAGCAAAATTCAAAAACTGATTATTATAACCCTCCGTGGCCTTCTCCACATCAGCAATACGCTGCTGCAAACCATCAGGCAACAAACTGGTTCTGCCAATAACCTTAACATGCACCTTATTTCTATGAATACGCTCATCCGTTAACAGTTTAAGAAACCTTTCCTGGGCAATCCGCATTATCTCCTCAATTTCTCTAGAAGTCCGGGTAAAATTCTCAGTGGAAAACGTATAGAGCGTTACGAATTTAACGTTGAGTTTTAAACACCAATCCAAGAGCTGCTCAACAGTCTCAGCCCCCTTTTCATGCCCCAGCCAAGGATTGAGCGTCTGCTCAGAAGCCCACCGGCGATTGCCATCTAAAATTATAGCTATATGCTCAGGAGGAACCCCGCCTTTAACCTGCCGCCATAACCACTCCTCATAGAGTTTATACACACCAAAAGTAGAAAGAACACGTTTAAGCACTCATGAACCTCTCAGGGTAAACATATGGCACCGTAGGATACCAAAGGTTAACCCGGACGGTTTCAATTAAAGCTTCCCCAAAACTGCTATATACCCACCCTTGTTGTCTATTGTTCGTTAATCGGTTCTTCGCTTTCTTCTGCACTGTCTTTTTTAAAGAAGCCTTTGGTTGAGCGGTTAACGATGTAAATTAACAAAATGGAGGCTACACCGATAAGAATACCCACCACGATGTTAAAGATAAAAGCCGCAAAGAGCTCATTATCAAAGCTTGCAATCGGCGTATTGGAGTATAGAACACCTGAGAGCAGGCTGGCAGTCGCATCCAAAATCCACCAGAACCACGCAACTGTTACAATAAAGGCACTGTTACGAAGCAACCTAGAGTCCCGCTCTATGTAGAGCCGTACACATCGACCAGACAACACGATACATATACCTATAATCAACAAGGTCTCAACCCCTCGAATAAAGTAGCTCGCTATCAAAGGAATAAGACGCAACCAAGTGCTTGGATCATCAAGAAACGTCACATTTCGACCGACATTTGCTACGCCAAGATAAATACTCACAACAATACACAGTATGCCTGCGATAACGGTATAGTTTGAGATTTGAATCGGCACCGCCGGCGGATTATAATCTCTGGCCCAGCGATAGAAATTCTTAGTGGAGCGATCCACACCAAACCCCTTGAGAAGCAAAAACCCGCCCACAATAATGGCGATTACAATACCATACCAAGTGATGGCATCGGGAATGAAATGATTAATCGCCCAAAGAATACCAAAAACCAAAACCAAAAGACCCGGCAGCCCCAGCGCCACACGCGCATACCGCGGATCATCCACCAGCATCCGAACATATTTAGTAAAAACAGCAGCGGTTTCTTCGATGGATTCACTGTGTTTTATAACAATACGCCGCACCGAAGACACCGCCACTCTTGAACTTACAAGCGGCAACACCGCTTCATCAGAGTAACCATCAGAAACCAAAATAGCCTCCGTGGGACGGAAAGTCTCTATCAAAGTCTCAAGTTCAGCAGACAGCTTTCGGTCAGCACTAACACCACCTAAATCTGAACCCGATATGGTTGCGACCTCTACAACTTCTTCAGGCTGCTTTTCTTGAGTCATTCGATCATAGAGTCGAACAGCTTCAAACATGGCATTAGCATCAGGCTCCTCGGGATCACTGAGGGCAAGAGAAACCGCACCATCAACATTGGCAGTTCTGCCAAGAAGCGGAGTTTTAATTTTTGCCTTAGTTTCCAGATCCCCATCTCTATCAACACATAAAATGAGGATGCGCTTTTGCGTCTCTTGATTCAGTTCTCGCTTAGCCATCGAAACCGATATCTCTTATACAGTCACTTAACTTTAAGTTTACGCTTCTGCCGCATCAGCCTCATCGTCATCGCTAAGCATCATTGCAAACTCATCCCAATTGACTTTTTCGCCACGATTAAGCTTTTCTCGAGCCTCAGAACCAATTTTCTCCTTAATCGCCTGCTCCTTAACAGCACGCTCAGCCAGCTCCTGTCGACGCTTATCCTCACCCTCTTTATGCCGAGATTGATCATCCTTTCTTCGAATATGATACTGATCTCTTAGCGCCGCACGGATACCGGTTGCCTGATTAATTAACTGGTGAATCTGCTCATACATAAGGTTATTTTGATCCTTAGCCCTAATGAAAGATTGATGCAACCCATCAGCCTCGGTACGGTCCCGCCGCATAGCAGTCACTTTCTCCATCATAGCCGCATGCAAATCTTGACTTTTCTTGGCTAAATCAGTTAACTCTTTATGATAAACATCAGCCTGGGCATCAAAAGTTTTACGGTGCTCGAGAAGTTCCTTAATTTTCTTGTGCTGAATCGCAATTTTTTTGTAGCTGATAAGCTGGGTCTCTAGCTCCTTAACATTCTCAATAAGATGCCTTTCTTCTTGCAAATCCAGCGAGGTAGTGGAGATTTTCCACTCTATAGCATCAAGTTCCTGCTGAAGCTCTCGACGACTAATACGGGGCAGATTCTTTTTGAGCGCATCAATTTTATCGTTGAGCCCATTCATCTCATCCATAATGGGAGTGACATTAACCCTAACAGCGTCTCTTTGCTGTTTTAACTCTCTAACCCTCACGTTGAGCGCATCGCGTTCAACTTTAATCTGGTTTACTTCGTCGCGGGTTTTACGCACCTTCTCATGGAGCTGGTCTCGCTTCTCGATGAACTTTTTAATCTGCTCGCTATTCTCGTGTATTAGCTTCTTTAGCTTGTCAATTTGAAGATTGATGTTTGAAATTTGACTTGGGGTTTGTTTCTCTGTCAAGCGCTAGCCTTCTGAACGGAAGTTATAACTACAGTGGCTTCCGAATTTATATTTATAGCGATTTTTGCCGAACAAAATAAACCTACCGTATTTTTACTAAAGAAATTACATTCACCTCAACATAATATGTAGTTACCACCCAAAAAAAAATAAGAGAAAACGCCTCGAACCCAGCAGAGAAACGCGACTAAAACATTATAATTTTATATATGCGAACCTCTTCATTGAGTGAAGTGGAAACATGACGTTTAACTACGATGAACTGCTAGACCGCGCCTGCAAACAGATGCCGGAGGTTCAAGCCAAAAAAGAACGCTTAGAACTACCCAGAATAATGACTCAAACCGTCGGCATGCGCACCATAATCGCCAACTTTAAAGACATCGCCAACGCCCTAGATCGCGATCCGCAGCATATCCTAAAATTCCTTACACGCGAAATGGCTACCGCCGCCACCTTCCATGATTCCCGCGCTATCTTTCAAGGCAAATTCCGCTCGGACAGTTTCGAACGCCTGCTAACACGCTACCTTGACGGCTATGTCGTCTGCCCTGTATGTAAGCGCCCAGATACAAAACTTGTTAAAGAAAAACGCCTCACATTTCTAGTCTGCAATGCCTGTGGTGCAAAATCATCCATAAAACAACTGTGAGAGAGCCCGTTGGATGTCTACTTAAACATCAAAAAAATCGGCAATAACGTTGTTTTAGCAGTCTGTGACTGTGACTTATTGGGCAAGACCCTAAAGGAAGGTAAAATTGTTTTTCGGATAAAAAATGAATTCTACAAGGGCAGAAAAGCCACCGTTGAAGAGGCTATAGGCTTAATTGGAAACTCGACCATCATAAATTTAGTGGGCAAAACCTGTGTGGAAAAAGCCGTCTCAGAGGGATATGTGCATCCAGAAGCTGTGCTTAAAATCGAGGGTATACCACACGCACAAATCATGAAACTCTAACAGCCCCTTGGCAGGCGAAATCTTAGGTTACTGCACGTCCCACAACAAGTCACAGTCTCACTTACAGCTGTTTCGAATCTTCGCTCTAACACGACGCATTATAGTATTTCAAACGTTCCGCCTTAAGATTTTTGTAGTTTTTTATACCGTTGCATGCATATATGTCCTCGATAGTAATTCGCGCTGACTACAGCGTAGGTATTTTTTTATCATCCACCGTCTTTTCCAGAAAGCACTTCCGCTAAAAGTCCATACCAGTAGCAGAAACTAGCAGATGAAAGAGGGTAAGCAATTTCATCACGGCAGTAGGTTTACAATGCTTGCCTTTTCAACTGCTGACAAGTTATCAGCAGTTCATTTGCGCCCTCGACATAAAAACTCACAGTTTGCCCAATAAGTACTGCTCCGTGTGGTGTTGGCTGATTTGTCAATATAACAACGTGCTACTCAATGACCTTTTTTTGAGCAACAACAGACAGAGAGATGGATGGATCGATCGATCGATCGATCGATCGATCGATCGCTGGAGCACACTATTTCGGATGACCTCTAAGATAACGGAGAATACCCACTAAAAACAAAGCAACCAACGCAACTAAACCAGCCGCCAAATACGGCATAAACGGCGCCCCCCTAGCAGCGCCATCATCGGTCAGAGTTGCTGTTATGCTAGGCTCAACGGAATAATCAGGCGTAGATTTAACTGGCAAACTCGGAGAAGGCAAAACAGGTGTTGGAATTGGAACAGAGGAGACTTGAGTGGGAGTTACAACAGGTGGGGGAGCGGGAGGGGGAGTCACAACAGGCGCAGGAGCGGGAGTCACAACAGGCGCAGGAGCGGGAGTCACAACAGGCGCAGGAGCGGGAGTAGGAGTCGCAACTGGTGGGGGAGTTGGTAGTGGTGGGGTGATGGCGTTGGCTGTTGAGATGGATGTTATGCTGTTCCAGTCGTTGCTAAATTGGATGTCATATACTGCAGTTTCAGGGAAATTTTGGGCAACTGGCTGTGATCCAAAAATAAAGGTCAAATTACCCTTGGTTAGGGGAACCCGAATCGAGTGAGCGGCATAGTTGAATTGCCACTGCGACGTTTGAAAACAGGTGCGATAATCATGAAATCTCTCCTCACTAGCAGGTATTACTAAACTTCCTGACTGCGGCACCATACCATAGAGAAAAAGAGCCATAGCCCCAAGCAAAGAAGCCTCATCATTATAGCTACCCGCCACCCCCACACGAACATCCATAAAACTAAACTTGTTATTGCTAAACAAACTGCTATTTATGAGCCCCTGCCAGCCTTGGGGTAACATATTTTGAAAGTTTGTCTGATTACCCTCAGAAAACTCTGCATAGAGCATCTGCAACGCAATTAAATTACCCAAAGTCTCATAGAGACGCAACTGATTATTACTCTCAGCATGCCTAATAACACCCACCCGCCCCCAGCCAGGAGAACCATATTGGTTAGTTAACAGTTTGTTCTCTAAATCTGAAATCACCCGATCAAAATAGGGGATACTACCTTGGGTGTTTTGGTATTGGGTGATTATCTGGGCGAAATTACCCACTTCACACTCTACATTAGGAGTTCTGCTTGTGTAGACATAAAATTTGCCGTTCCAAAGTTTTTGGGTTTTTTCCCAAGCGTCCTCCGCGTAGGTTGTGGCACTAGGGACGCCGTTTAGGGCAAAGTGTAGAAACATGCTCAGAGTTTCTGCGTACTCGTCATAGTAGCGGGAGGAGAAGGACCGGGCTGTGTTTTGTTGGGGGTTTATCCAAAGCATTTCACCACTTACGCTTCCGCTGGGCGGAGTATTGTATGCTTTTGTGAAGTCGGTGTAGGCGGTGGTTATGTTCCAGCGGGTTATGTTGAGAGTTTGGGCGTAGCGGTAGCTGTTTATTATGTATCGGTCGTAGACGATGAAACTGTTTGGGAAGTCTGTGCCATTGTAGGTTACTGGAAAACTACCGGTCATTGGCATATTTTCCAATGTGGTTTTTACGCTGTTGGTTATGGTTTGGGAGCTATAGTTGTTGAGTTCGGCGAGGCGGGCTATAAAGAGGACTTCTTTGTAGTCTTTGTTGTTTAGGGCTTTGGTGATGGTGTTATCATAGATGGTGGTGTTTTGGCGGCAGAAAATTTGATCGTAAATGACGTTCCAGGGTGAATTTTTTTCTTGGATGTTGCTTAGGACTGCGTTTATGGTGTCTGCTAGTGTTGGTGCTATTTGGGTGGTTTTGGTTTCGGTGGGCTGGGCGTTGACAAGAGGAATACTGACTAAGAGCATTAAAGCAACCGCCAACACGTTAACGTAAGTCTTCATATTCGCTTAAACTCAAAGCTGAAACAGACTTGAAGAATAAAAACTTACAGCCCCATACAAACACTTTAGCATAGAACAACAAAAAACATGGTACACACAATTAACGGCTAAGGCAAAAAGGTTCAGCAATCCCTAAAACACACACAAAACAACAACAAACTATAGACACCAACAAGCAAACTAAACAGGAGACCCACGCACATCAAATATTGATTATGCAAACATTAAGACCCACAACGCCTTTACAAGGAAAAATATTGACGCCGCGGTTATGGATATGGCGCGGCTATCGCCATCGTTTACGGGCAACTACCAAGAAGAAGATAACTTTACCGCTCCAGAGAGGCCCAAACCATGTTTAGACGTGAAGCCGTCTTACCATCTTTGCCGTTTTGGCGCTTTTCAACCCTGCCCAAAAGAAAAAGGGTAACTGATGTTGACACTAAAAGAGTATTTGCTAACGAGCGGGTTTCGGTGGCGGAGGGCGACTAAATTATTTTGCCGCCAAAGCCATACGTGACCAAAGTTGTTGGAGCAACACTATTAATTGTTGCCAAAGAACCGCTAAGGAATTGTTAACAACAGGGTCATAGACATAATCTTGCCATCCACAAACTATGCATGAAACATGCAAGTAGTCACCTTCGCGATAGAGGACCTCAAAGTCATGTCCAAGGGCAGGCACATAATCGGAGCGCCATATTTCGCCGGTGGGCAGATAGCAGAGTTCAGTGTAGCCTTCAAGGGTGCAAGTTGGCTCTATAACAGTTGTTGTCCATTCAATTGGCGGCTCATAGCGATCATTGATAAGTTCAATCATAAGCGTCTGGCCGTTGGCGGTTAATGTGAGGGTTATCGACTGCCAGTTATTTATCTTGGCAACAGCAATGTTGGAATATGCATCGATGTAGCCAACGCCAGGCAGCCAGATTTTTGTTCCGCTCAAAATTGTTCCATCAAATTTTGCGGCTTGCCCATCCACCGTAGCGGCGATATGTTCAATCTCAATCGGATAGGAGAACCACACACGAATCAAGTTGCCCATATCATACACATCTGCAAAGAGTGCGGGGGCCTTAGGTTTGAGAACTGTGTTCATGTCAGCAATTGCTTGTGTGAGTATATGGGTTGCCACCTTAATGACCTCCACCGTATCATCGGCACTAAAACAGCCATCACCAAGTCGTCCATACGCCGCCAAGAGGTAGGTATGTACATAGCCGGCAGCAGCCATAATCTGTTCAGCCTCTAAAATCGATTCATCAGTATACCCATCAAACAAATCCCAACGGAACTGCCCCGTTACAGGATTGTAGTATGAATTGAATTCAGCATGTATAGTGTTGTAGGCGTCTATGGGTTTAGGGGACAGGTGAGTCCAAGTTGCACTTAGGGCGATATTACCTGTGGTACCTGCAGAGATTATAAATGATTTAACCATAGTTTCCACGATAACTCCATCAATGGTTACAGTCCAACCGGCAAAGGTACAATTTGATTTGGAGGGATCAATAATACCAAGGGGCAGATCGTTGGCCGTATAGACTGCGGGGTTAGCAGCTGCATTGATGCCATCATTTAACACGTAGACGATGCTATATTTAGCAGGTATGATCGCCCAGTTTGCGGTGACCGTGACATTATTTGCGGGCATGATGAAGGCCGCGGTGGCTGTGTTTGGCAACGCAACACCGCCCGCATTGACTGTCCAGTTCAAGAAGTGATAGCCTGGTTGGGTTCCAGCATTAACAGTAACAAGCACACCCGCTTGATAGCTACCTGCACCTGTTGATTCGGTATGGCTGCCGTTTACAGTTACAGTATAGAACGTAAAGGAGGTCCCGTTTGTGTAGCTGATGTCATAGTTGTTATAACCCTGAATAAAAGGAGCAGACCAAGTCACTTCAGCACTTATGCAATCAAGGTACACAGCATCATGAAGGGGCGCTCTATCATATGCCACAGAAGCAATATTATCTGAAAATACCACCCGGTCATGAACCACAAGGCGGTTAAGCTGCTCAATAGCAATCCAAACTCCGCCGCCGTCATTTGAAGCCGTGTTAGCAAAAAGTTCGCCGCCAAACAACTCGCAATGACTGTTGACAATATACACCCCGCCGCCATTTCTAGCCCTATTGCCCGAAATTGCACTGTCAAACACAGTAAAGCTACCGGTGTTGAGGTATATGCCGCCGCCATTGTTAGCTGTGTTGTTGGAAATCGCGCTGTCTGTTGCTGTAAAATTGCCGGCGTTTATGTATACACCGCCGCCGTTTCTAGCGTTATTGTTTGAAATTACACCGTTTAATAGACTAAGGTGGCTGTTGTTGCCCAAGTTGTATATGCCGCCGCCGTTGCCGCTGGTGGCTATGTTGTTAGAGATTATACCGCCGGTTATGCTAAGATTGCCTGCTAGGTTGTATATGCCTCCGCCATTGTTGCTAGCGGTGTTGTCTGAGATTGTGCCTCCTGACATGCTAAAGTTGCCTTCGTAGTTGAATACGCCGGCGCCATCGCTAGCGGTGTTGTCTGAGATTATACCTCCGGACATGTGGAAGTTGCTATGGAGGATGTATACGCCTTGGTCGTTGTGGCCGCAAATTGCGCCGCTGGTCATGGTGAGGGTGCTGCCATACCAAATAGCTACTCCGGTGCCAAATGTTTCTGGGTGGCGGGTGATGTTGATGTTGGCAATTTCTAGTGTTCCTCCGCCTTCTATGTTTATGGTGTTTCCGTCGTTGAGGTTGGTTCCGGTGTAGGTGTTGGTTAGTTTGAAGAATTCGGTGTTGATGCTTGTTAGGGTGATGTTTTTGCCTTTGGGGATGGTGAGTGCGTGTGTAAGTTCGATGTCTGTTGTGAGGGCTATGGCTGTATGTTCCATGGCGTTGTTGATGATGTCTCTGAGTTCGGTTTCGGTTTTGGCAAATAAGTAGGGGCTTGCGGCTTCTGTGGTGAGTAGGCAGGTGAATGTGGATGTGAATAGTATGATTAGTAGCGAGCTGAGTAGTAGGGTTTTTTTGAGTTTGTGGGGTTTAAATGGGGTGTTTTTTGTGTTAGGGGTCATATAAACAACCTCAGTATATGATGTATTGTCAGTTCATAAACTAACATATATATGCTGCGTCATGTGAAATACTAAAACAGATAACATAAGTCAAACACCAACACACAACCACAACCAAAAACCCCACAAACCAAAACAGACCCCTCTAAAAACACACCACCACCAACAATACCAATACACAATTACAAAAAAAGACCACAAATATTAGAACAAAACAAAAACCGCCTAAAACAACCAACGGTCCACAAAAGGAGACAACTAAAAACAGAAACACAATACACCAAAATACACCTAACAGACACGACTACAGATACAGAACAAAAATTGCGCACTATCCACCAACCATCACCCAAAACAGAGACAACTAAAATAAAGACCCCACAGTAGAAAACAAAAACAAAAAGAAGAAGAAAGACTATTCAACAACATATCTATAAGTTACATGCTCACCAGCAGTCATACTCTTCCGAGTAATCCTAAGCACATTACCCGGCTGAGCACCAATCACCTTAACCGCCGGATCACCCGACCTTATCTGCGGCATCTGATAAGGCCGCACCTTAAACTGAGCAAGCAACTGAGCCTTTTCCTTTTCACTAAGAATCTCATGAAACGGAACCAACGCATGCTCAAAAATATCAAAAACCGGGAAAGACTTAGGCAACAACTCTACATTCTTCTTCTTCGCACCCAACTTGACAGCATGAGTATAACGACCCTCAGTAATCACAATAGCACGCTCAAGCTCCTTTTCCTTCATCAACTTGTAGAGAGTATTCATAGCAGCTATACCCACCGTGGCCTCACCAAGAATACACCAAACAATAGCACGCTCCTTATCCAACGGAATATCAATAATATAGGCATACGCGCCTTCATACTTTTGCTTCTCAACAAGCTTGTACTTTCGGAGTTTAATAAGAACTTCCGCTTTACGTTCCTCAATAGATTCCATCTTGGTACTCAAACCACAAACCTCAAAGTAGAATACACGCAACCTAAAACAAACATTTACCCTTAAACTTTTCTCTCACTAAAGACTATTCCCCAAACAACCAACAAATATTCAACCAAAAAAACACCCCACACAAACAAACCATCAACCAAAAACCCAAACCACAAAACATAAACCAAAAAATATAACTCCATCAACACCAATGCTAGACTAGGTTTTTATTTTGTCTCACGCCGATACAGCTATTCTTAAAAATCTCATGCTAACACTCAAAACAAAATCTCTGACCTCAGAGAACCATTACAAACGAGAAGTCAGAGAAGTGGATGAGATGTTCATAGATTTAATGAGTGTTTTTCAACGCTACTATGACCATGCCCCCGAAAGCGACAAACAAACCCTGCGCAGCATGCTAGATCTCATCATTTTACTCTCAGAACAAGTCCATTCGTCACATCGGCAAGCAGAAAACGCCATAGATGACTTCAAAATCTACATAACCGCCCTAGAAGGCAGCTACAAAAATATGGATGTTGACTTCGAGAAGGCCGTGGCCCAACCAGCAGAACAAGAAGCCGAAGAGAAAGATAAAGCGGAAGAAGAACGCACAAAAGCCATAGAGGAATACAGCAAACGCGCTAGACCCAAATTCTATGAGTAACCCCCGTGATCGCACTCAACTAATTCGATGGGCGTTCCGTCGGGATCTTTAACAAATACAATGACAGAAGAGGAGGAGGGGGTTTCATTAAATCGACAGGACACATCGGTGATGCTAAGGGGTAGGCTCGCCTCTTTCATAGCGGCAAGGGTTTTTTGGATGTCAGCTACTTCAAAGCACAGATGATCAAAAATGTGATTCGCATAACAATCAACCGACGGGGAGGGCAGCTGTTGTTGTTGTTTTGGTTGGTTTCGGTAGAAGACTATCTCGAGGGCACATCCTTTGTGTTGGGGGTTTTGGAGAAAAACGATCTCGGCGTTGGTTTTTTTGATTTCAAGTCGGTTCTTAACCTCTAAGCCCAGAAAGCGGCTGTAGAAATCAACAGAGCGCTCCAAGTTGCTTGTGCGGATGCATGCATGAACAAACAGGGCAGGTTGCGTTTTATTGCAAAGAGAGAAGGAGGTTGGGGTAGGTTGTCTTTGCGCATCTAGCACCTGGTTAACAAGCGCATCCGCTCTTGCGATGCAGGGGTTGCTTCGCCGGACGTTTTGGAAGCTGATGTTTTTGAATTCGCCTCTGAGCTTTTGTACTTGGTGCCACAGTTTTTGGAGGGCGAGATTTTTTACGGCGTACTCTCCGGTTAGTTGTTTGACAACTAGTTCGCTGTCGAGGTAGCAGATAACTTCCTCGGTGCCAGACTCAGCGGCGAATTGGAGGGCCATCAATAATGCCGCGTATTCGGCTTGATTGTTGGTGCTGGTTCCTAAGCTACGGGCATCGGTTTTCACTGTTACACCCGTCTCGTTTAGGGCTATATAAGCGGCGGCGGCTGGTCCGGGGTTGCCTCTTGCGCCGCCATCCGAATAAAGCATCAGTTTTGGGCTCATAGGGTTCACTTATTCTGGGGTTATTTAGAGTTAATCAATTAATTAATTGATGCGTTTTTGAGGGTGTGTGTTGGTCTGTTATTGCCAGTTCACAATCACATTCGTTTAAGAGTTAAAGAGCATCTATTCAGAATTAAAACGAGGCGTCTGTTTGACAAGTTCTGCGGTGGGAGTAACAAAGCTGAATTCGCATGAGCTCCAGTTTGCGTTGCTTAGGCGTGAACATGAGAGAAGTTGCTTTAAGGGTTTTAGACGGGGCAAACTGGACATAATTGCTGAAATTTTGCTGTTTTGTGAACAACATAAAACCAAAACTAGCATAATGTATAACACCAATCTCAACTATGCCCAGCTAAAAACGCACATGGACGCACTTACAGCGCAGGGTTTGCTGATTAAAAAACTCAACAAATACGCCACCACCGATAAAGGTTACCGCTTTCTTGAACTGTTTGCGCAGCTAAATGATTTGCTTGACGAATTCACATCCTAACACGCACAAAATTATCTGGAGTGCTATTTGGGGTTGTGGGAGCGTTTTTGGGCCTCAGAATCAATTACGTCAAGGAGTCTAATTACACGGTTTCCCTTGAGACTTTTTTCTGTCTCTGAAATTGAGTTTCGGGAGTCACATATAGTATCTAAAATAATGTTATTTTCTTCATCAACTATTACGGGGTAGACCCTGCATCCTTGCGGGCGGTCAATATATACACTACACTGACGGGTTTTTAGGCTGTAGAAGACGCAGTAGCCTTCATGGTTCTTTAGCGTTGCATAGCCTTGTTTGTCGTAGTGAACAAACCTACTTTGGGGATATCCTTTGTGTTCGAGACGTTTGATGTCTTTTTTTGAAAGCAACATTTCAGTTTCAGTACAGCATACGCCACAGTTTGAGCAACGCATAAAACTCAAGTACCCTGGCACTATTTGTGCCTTTAGCAGGGAACTAGCCGAAGTTTTTTATGAGGGTCGGGTTGAGTGGTTTTGCATATGCAACTGATTTTAGCGGTATTCGAGTACTTTTCCGATCCGCCAAATAATACTCAAGCTGTTTACTGTTTTTACCCACGCCCCTGTGAAGCCGGATAAGCTGCACATTAACGATTACAGCACCGTCTTTTAGATACAGATTGACATTTTTTCCAATGTAGGATTTGGCGCTGTTGAGGCTAAAACTCTCCATTTCACCATACCTCGTCTTGGTCGGCAATTTGGCCCCAGCACTGCTGACAAATGGGCAAATTTTCACCCCTAACTTGAATGTAGAGCTTTATATCCTCACTTACACAAACATGCTTCCAAGGATTTTTACAATGTTCCATACATTTACCTCCAAGAAACGTTTCAGCATTTTTGCTTTTAAGCCAAACCCCAAAACAACTACCAACACCAGGGGAGGGGTAACTAAAAGTAAACATACACATCAAACATCGGCTTGTTTAGGATAGATCCAAGTGCTTATCACACAATAACACTCACACCAACCCATAGTCCCTCCTTACACTCGCCTATACTATAACCAAAAAACCAAACACCAAACCAAACACCAAACCAAACACAAGAAAAATCATGACAAACCCGCTACAAGCGTGCAGGATTAAATTTTCTAGTCATGACACACGCCTCGTTATTATCCTCAACCACAGACTCATCTACTAAACCAAACGCCTCATCTCTGCAGAAAGCACAATCCAGAGCATAACGGGCACATATAGTGGATTAGTCCTATATGGACCAGCACTGTAGCTAAAACTCTAGAATCTGCGGTGATATGACTTCCGAGGTTATTTTAAGCAACCCAACTGAGGGCCTGCTTAGAACCGAGGAGGGAGCGGTGGGACTGCCGGGATTGATGTAGAGGGTTTTGCCTTCCCAGGTAATATTTGCCACATGTGTATGCCCATAAACAAACACATTAAAGCCGTTCTGTTGGGCAAGCTCGCGCATTTTGTCTAACCCAAAAAGAATATCAGGATCATGCATAACACCGATTTTCCAATCAAACAACCTAAGCGAGTTAAGCCGCGCCAAAGCAGCCACAACATCCACACCATCCATGTTGCCATGAACAGCCAAAACAGGCGCAATCTGCTCCAGCTCCTCCACCACGGCTAACTCTACCAAATCCCCTGCATGAATAATATAGTCAACCTTCTCAAAAAGCGCAAACACCCGCTTGGGAAGACAGAGAGCCCTTTTGGGGACATGGGTATCAGAGATTAACCCAATAGTTTTTGCGGCCTCAAGATCGAACGGTTTTTGGTCGGCAACTTTTGCTGTTCCACTAATCATAGACTTCTCTCAGACAACCACTATTATGCTATCTGAATGAAATAAGCTTATAAAAACAAGGGGTATGCTATGTTAGGAATTTTTTAACAGTTTCATAAAAGACGCTTGTGCCCCAGACGAGGTTTTCTATGCTTAACCGCTCGTCAATACCGTGTACGCGTTTTTCGTATTTGTCGTTTGGTTCTTCGGGTCGTACGGGATGGAAACCATAGCAGACACTGCCGGTTTCTCTAAAGAAGCGCGAATCTGTGCCGCCGGTTGTTAGGGTGGGGGTTATGACGCATCCGGGGTCGGCCTCATGGAGGGTACTTTTGATTGCCTCATAGAGGGGGGTTTGTGTGGTGGATTCGCTGCCGTTGTGTATTTGGATGATTTCGTAGCTGAGTTTTTGGTCTCCGATATCTTTTAGCAGATTTTTGATTAAATCAAGCGTTTCGGTTACGCTTTGACCCGGCAATACACGGCAGTCAAAAACGGCTTCGCATTCAGAGGGAATAATGTTTTCTTTCATACCACCCTGGATTATGGTTGGGGTTAGGGTGGTTTTGGTTCGAGGACGGATTTCTTCTGCTAGGGCGGGGTCTTTTTGGGCGAGTTCGTTGAGTATTTGTTCACTTTGGGGGGGGTTGGCAAGGAGGTGGTCTATGGTGTCTTTGAGTGGGGGGTTTGTTTGTGTGATTTGGGTGAGGAATTCTTTTAGTGTTGGGACATAGATTGTTTGGGGTTGGTAGTTGCCCAGTTTTGTGAGGATTTTATTCATACGCTCAATGGCGTTGTCTGCCATGTTGGGTGTTGAGCCGTGGCCGGGGGTGCCTTTGGCTTTTATTTTAAACCACAGAATGCCTTTTTCGGCGGTTTGGATGGGGTAAACGTTTTTGCCGTTTTGGGGAAAGGCTGTTCCGCCGCCTTCGTTTAGTACGTAGGGGCACCAGATTTTGTCTTTGTGGTTGTGGAGCAGGTAGCCTGCGCCTCTTTCGCCGCCGCGTTCTTCATCAGCAGTTGCGGCTAAGACTATGTCGCCTTTTAGGGGAATGTTGTTTTGTTTGAGGAGTTTTAGGGTTATGACTTCGATGGCGGTCATGCCTTTCATGTCTATGGCACCTCTGCCGTAGACAAAACCGTCTTTAACGGTTCCTGCAAAGGGGTCTATGGTCCACTCTTTGGGGTTTGCGGTGACAACGTCTAGGTGTGAGAGCAGAAGCAGGCTGGGTTTTTCTCCGGTTCCTTTTAATCGGGTGATTAGACTGCCTCGGCCGGGTGCGGATTCAAAGATTTCGGATGTGAGACCTTCTTTGGCTAGGTATGTTGCGATGAAGTGGGCGGCTTGGGTTTCATTTCCGGGGGGGTTGGTGGTGTTTATTTGGATTAGGTGGGAGAGAAAGTTGGTGATTTCTTCTTGGATGTTATTTTGGATTTGTAGGGTCATGGGTGGCGCCTATAAGGGGTTAGAGGTTTTTTCTCTTAAAAGTATCGTTGTTGCTGGTTGTTTTTTGGAGTGGGGTGGGGTTTGGTTGGTGTGTTGAATGCAAAAAGGGTAATGTTGGCTTATTATTGGTTATGTTTGTTTGAGGTTTGGTTTGGATTTGTTATCCCGAGGCAAAAACATGCGCCGAATCAAAACAATTTCTTTGCTTATTAACATGATATGCCGTAACTTTCGTCTAAACACAATAGCATGATTTATATATCAGTTGAAAAATGCATTAGTTAACAAAAATTGTGAGTAGAATGCAAATGAAAGAGCTAAAACCTATAGACTACAAAATTCTATTCGAACTCATGAAGGACTCACATAGAAGCGATAGACAACTAGCCAAAGCGTTGGGTGTTTCTCAGCCGACTGTGACTAGAAGACGTGCTATGTTAGAGGAGAACTATATCGAGGGCTATACTGTTATTCCTAAATTCGGTCAAATTGGATTTGAAATTACAGCGATAACCTTTCTGAAGAGTAAACTAAAGTACCAAACAGGCGACGAAAAGACAAAAGCGATTCAAAAGATGAAAGAGTGGTACATGAAGCAGACTAATGTTATTCTGGTTTCAGAGGGCAGAGGCATGGGTTGGGATGCAGTATGCATATCGCTCCATGAGAATTTTGCCGGTTTCGCTGAATTTATCAGGTCTCATGATTCTGAGTTGTCGGATTGGGTGGTTGAGAGCCAAACCTTTAGTGCTGACCTCAAAGGCGGAACACTCATCAAGCCATTCCATCTCAAGTACCTCGCTTCGCTAAAATAACACAAAATTTTTATTTCCCCCTTCTTTCCCATTTAATTTACATATTTTTTTAAATGTTAACGATGAGTTGTGTTTTTGCTGGAAAAGTACAGAACGGAAAGAATCAACGAACATGAATGGGAGCATGTGGTCAATTGTTTTCCGTTCTGCACAATGTAATGCCTGCGGACTTGCGTTATAACATTTACGCAATTCAGGGGTAGTGCAGAGCAGGAGAAATGAAGAGAATTGTGTAGGGTATGTGTGAGGACGGCCTGCTCTGCACCGCAAAATAAGAACGGCTTAGCCGCTATAATGTTTACTGTTTAGTGCAGAACGGAAGCGGTGGTAAGATTGTTGGTTTACGGGGACTCCCGTCCTGCACCAATAGCATATCAACATAATTGTGTTATATGACTTGCGGTATAGTGAAACACAAGGTAAGACACCAACAAAACCCAGACATGCCACAAAGCAACAATATGTTTTGTGCTCCAAGATTTAGGGGATAGCGCAGAGCGGGAAACGATGACTAACGCCATCATGTATGCGAATTCCCCGCCCCACACCAACATAACGCAGTTAACATACGCTATAAGGCTTGCCATACACATTCTTTCATCAAATCAGCCAAAATCCAATTTTTAACCGTAACTTTTCAAAGTTACCCCCATGGCATTTTAATTAGGTCGGAAAAAACCTCATAAATCTCCTCAGTTTTCTTCGGCAAAGCACACAAATACTCCCGCCCACCCACCTCAACA
>JAIRTW010000046.1 GCA_031254875.1 Candidatus Bathycorpusculum termitum | reverse complement strand
ATTGAAACACTGCTCTTGTTTTTTTCCAACTTGAACCTAAATGTGTTGTCGTCTCTGGTGTTGCTATTCTTTACTTCTTTGGTTGTGTATCGGTCTTTGCCTCTTGTTAGGGCTGAGGGTCCTGAAGAGCAAGCACGGGCACAAAAAGTCCTGGTTGGATGTGTTATCGCGGGGGTGCTCATGGCTGTGGCAAAGCCCGTGGCGTTTTGGGTCACAGGCTGGAATGTGACAACGATGCAAGCCGGTCTGCCTACAGAATTGATCTCTGCAGTTGATAATCTCTTACAACTGCTCATGTACATCGGCGTCGTAGTCGTCATCGCCGGACTCATTTATGGCGGAATCCAACTAAGCCACACCAACCCAAAAACAAACTCTGCTACCTGCAACTAAACCAAAATGTCGTTAAAAGAGCTACTATCAATTATAGTAGTCATTCCCACTTTTCTTTTCCTATCAAGCCTTTTCCCACAAATCCACTCATTATTTATGGTATTGTGGATTTGTTGTTTAAGCTTTGATGTACATTCCACCTACACGTTTTACCTTGAAGACCCCAATCAATTTCAAAATAATGAACGCAACAAACTTTTCGTATGGCTTACAAAAAAGTTTGGTTTCAAAAAAGCCGCCCTACTCTTCCCCATAGCAATCGAAATTCCACTGCTACTATTCTTTGCGTTCCTACCCCTACAAACCCTACACACATACATGTTCCCAAATATACCAAACAATCTGGCATGTATAACAGCAAGTTTTGGCATATCTGCTATAGGCCACCTACAAGCAGCCATAAAAAACAATCAGTACAACAACAAACCCTACAACCATAACTCCACAAAAAGGGTGAAAAATACAGCTGTATGAACACCAAACTATGAAACTTACTTTCTTGTAGAGTTCTCTTGATCCTTAGCCACTAACGGCTTTCCCTCTCTATCCACCAATACAGTTAAACCTCCAGCGTAACCATCAAACGCAAAAAGATACTGCACCCCAGTTTCAGAATCCGTAATTATCCTTGTTCCAGTTAGACGACCATCTTTATCACTTATAATAAATCTATCTTTTGACATTCCTCTTCCTCCTTACAAACATAAATAGACATGCAGGTATTAGTTTTTTGGCTACCCAAAAGTTTTTCCATTGATAAAAATGCGTTAATGACTACTTTTCCATGCGTTAACAGATAATCCTCACAGAAAATACCCTACCCACAATCAAAAGGTGACATAAGTTAACCAATACGTGTACCAAAAGAACACGTATTGCCCCAATCATGTCACCCAAAAAAAGCACAACACCCACTACAAACCAAAAAAACGACCACAACTACATCATAAATATACATAGTACTTCAAACAAACTCGCCTCTACAAAATACGTCTAACCCTAAACACCTTATCTTATATCAAATTATTGATGTTGCGTTAAACAATATTTTCTTCGATTATCCGATTTACTAATTCGATTTCGAACAACCCCACACTTTTGCAACGTTAAACCAAATTTAACCCTATTCCAATACTTATCAAACATCCCTCTATCAGCGAATTCGTGAAAAGAGTCCATCCACAAACCTTCGAGAATCTGCTCGGCTGTAACATAAACATAACCCAAAGAACGAAGCTGACCCAAAACCCGTTGCATAGACGCTTCGGAATCAACCTCCAAAAACTGCTCCTGACGCTTCAACCGCTCCGCAACCAACCGCCCCTCCTCAGTTAAAATACACAAATCACACTCACTCCCATTGGGCGAAACTAGAGAAAACCCATCAGGAGTTGACCACAGGGGCAAAACAAACTTTTGCCTAACTAAACGATCAAACGCCTGTTTGATTTTTTGCTCTTCCTTAAAGGACTTCTGTTTCTTCTTTGGAAAAAAGAGTTTATAATCTATTTTGAACTCTCGATGTATAGCAATCCAAATAAGAATACGTCTACCCTGAGGGTTGTCCTCCTTTAATAGTAAAAAAAGGAGACGTTTTTGGACACCTGCCAATTTTTAGCCAAACCACACCGCATCCCCAGTAGACACATCCAATACTCCACCTCTTGCAGGTGTACAATGCCGACACAAAATCGGCATCCTTGTCTCCGCAATGTTATCTACCCTAACTTCAGTGTCACTATTGCAATTATCACAGTGTACCAAAAAGATATACGGCTTAACGTCTACATGTTCAAAAATCTGATTCTCCTTCTGCACCACAACATCAAAATTCTTAACATGTACACGATCCTTGAAATGAGCCCGAAACAAACGCCCACATTCACAACAATAATTAGCTGTTAACATCAAAGCCTTCTGAACTATACCCGCAATAACTGACTCATCTACCCCCTCATTAGACGCAGTCTCGCCCTCTGAACTAACTGAGGGGTCCAAAGCAAATCTGTCGAGTGTTTTGGTTTGGGTTGTTTCTTGGGTTGTATCGGTTTTTTGTTGCTGTTTTAGAGCATTTAATATGCGAAGAGCATCATTTGGACCCATTGGTCTATCAAATTTTTCTGGTAGAACACTATTTTGATTTTTGACTTCTCCGAGCAGATATGGGTTAGCTGTTGGGGTAAATGAAGGGGGTTGGTTTTGTTTTGTGTATTTGTTTAGTGTGTGGGCTAGGGAGTGGGATGCTATGGAGTGGTTTTTGTATTCTTCTGATAGTTCTTCTTGTAGATGGATAGGGAATTGGGAGATTATGTGTAGGTCGTAGAGGGTGATTGTTGCGAATTTTTTTACTGCTTCTTCAAGATCTAACCGTGCCTTAGGTACTAAAGCATCCAGTGAAAACAACTCTTTAAGCGCCTTATCAGACAATATATCCTTGTAGGCTTCAGCCAAATTTACGCCATCTTCCAAATCTTTTTTCACTACCTCAGCGAGTTTGAACCAGTTAACATGCCCTCGAAGTAGGCTGGAGCTAACACAGCGTGCTTTTGCGGTCAAATCATCGGCTTCTAAAACAAACACTTCTATCTCGTGCCAGCCCAGTTCTTGGGCAATCCTCCACCTGTGCTCACCATCCACCAACTCGTAACCACCATCAGGCATCAACCTGACAATAAGCGGCTCCATCGTCTCGGGATCTTGGGCGATTAGACGTTGTTTAAGAGCTTCACGTTCAGGCTCGTCCATATAGTTGCAGTTCCACGAATTCGCCCTAATCTGATCCAACAAAAGCTTCACCAAAAAATCCCCCTAAACAAATTTTCAATAAAATGGATAGCGGCACTTTCTTTAGGCACTGGAGGCGCAGATCGCTTAAAAATCTCAGCAAAGGACGATAAATTACCTGCACCAACATTTGTAAACTCTGCAAACACTCGAAGAGTAAAATATTCCGCAATCAACCTATCAGCAGCAAACACTGCAGACGCCGCAATCAAATCAGAGTTACGACCCTTCACAAGATTCGGCTTTGTGTTAACGATCTCAATAGCATATTTACCAAGGATGTGGGAGTAATAAGTGTCAATAACAAAATGGTTCTCAAGCATTTTTACTAACTTGTTTATGTGGGCTGTGACCAGTTCTACATCAGAGATACGAGGTACATTGTCTATAAAGTGGCAAGCACGTTTCTCCATCTTCATCAAATTTACACTTCCTATAAGTG
>JAIRTW010000028.1 GCA_031254875.1 Candidatus Bathycorpusculum termitum | reverse complement strand
AGCAGGTGTTGCATTTTTTGGCAGAGTATAATGCAGAGGTCTACACACGAGACATCGTACTAACCCTTGAAGATGAAAAAACCCTAAACAAAGAAGACTGATAATTTTGTCCCAAAGCCCCAATTATGAAAATACATAATAAACATAGTTACGTTTAGCACACTAAACTGTTGTTAAAATACAAACCAACACTATGATTGCCCACGACGTACGCATGAAAAGTTTTTTGTAATCGAACTTTAAGCGATGAACAAGGGATAGAGAGTTAGAGGGTTAAAATCTGTGCTAAATATGTTATCGGATCGCAGCCAACAACAAACCGCTTCTTAACTAAACTATGTATGCCTCTGCAGTTAACCTCCAACAACCGACGCACGCTCAACACCAACTTACGCAAAATATTAAGATTAAACACGGCCGTCTTATCCAGCACCCGGCAAGCATCCTCCCCAAACAAAACATCTAGACACCCGGGCATTGCCTCCACCCGCCAATGACCCCGAATAACCCTAGCAATCCCCTCCACATCAAGCGGCAAACTGCTAATAAAGTAACGCTGCTGCACAACCACCTCTCCATCGGCTTAGTCACAGTACTACAAACCATAGTTGCCGACCGTAAACCCGCCCAAGCATCCCTTTGAGGCAGCCCGCCAAGCTTGGAACTTTGCCAATACTCCCCCACCTCTAAGAAGCCCCGCATAGGAAACCCCGGTTCGTTATCTAGCATGACGCCATAGTCTGTAATCACTTGAGTCTTTGCTGACCTTATACTTATCCCGATTCTGCCAACCTCTCGTGCACCGCCTAAAAATTTAACCTGCAAACAAGCCGCCTGATGCGGATAGTTAACGTTTAAAATGGGTCCTCAGACTGCGCAATAACCCTGGCAAAACTTCCCGAGACCACAACATATAGCGGCACATAAATGCACATATATTACACACAGTGTTTATTACTGCTGTTTTAGTGTTTTTGCGTAGTCTGCCTGTTATTTTAAAAATGTATTGAAAACTTTGGCGAGTCGTTTCAATAAACTTTTCGAGGTAGATTCGGGTTAACCTTATATAGCTAGCTATACAATGCCGTTTTGGTGCGTCGCTGTGGATTTAGCCATTGAAACCATTGATCTGACTAAACAGTATGGGTCATTAACTGCAGTGAACAAACTCAATCTAAGGGTTGAATGCGGTTCAATCCATGGCTTTTTAGGTCCAAACGGTGCAGGTAAAAGCACTACTATCAAGATTCTGGTTGGACTTCTCAAGGCCACACAGGGTTCTGCTAAGGTCTTGGGACAGGAAGTTCACGTTGACCAAGCCGACGCACGGCTGAGCATCGGTTATATGCCCGAGTTGCCGCGATTCCCCAATCACCTCAAAGGCGCTGAATTGCTCGATGTTTATGGACGGATGTATGGCATGAACCCGCAGGAACGCCAAACTCAGATTCCCCGGCTAATCGACTTGGTTGGTTTAAAAGGACGGGAAAATGATCTTATCGGCAAGTATAGCAAGGGCATGCAACAACGTATCGGCATTGCACAGGCACTTCTCAATAACCCCCAGCTGGTGATTCTAGATGAACCCAGTATCGGTTTAGACCCTGTGGGTATGGTTGAAGTCCGTGAACTCGTTAAAGCCATCAGCAAAGAAGGCATGACTGTTTTTGTATCCTCTCATTTGCTCTATGAAGTCGAGCAGATATGTAGCCATGTAACCATCATCAACCGTGGGCAAGCTTTGGTTTCTGACACGCTAGAGACTGTATCGCAGATGATTTCGGGGCCAACAGTCATGCAGGTTGAAGTTGTAAACCTCAGCGGTGCCACAGTTGCTGCCGTGAAAGCGTTGTCTCCAGTAAAGGAGGCTACCAAAAGTGGTAATATGCTAAACGTTTCGTTAAGCACCCGTGAGGACGTACGTGCAGAGGTTTCTCAGGCGATAACAAAATCCGGCGGCATCATTGTGGGGATGACGCAGAAGGGTCATAGTTTAGAAGACGTGTTTATCCAGTTAATCAATAAACGACAGGAAGGTAGTGCACAGTGAATAAGGAGCATCCCAGCTGGCTGGGCAGGTTTTGGGCAGTCGTTCGCTATGAAATGCTTTGGAACATACGTAAGAAAATGTTCTTAGGTGCCTTACTTTTTGCCTTTGTTTTTGCCACCCTCAATTTGGCACTGCCGGGCTATTTTGGTCTCTCTGAAAACCCCTACTTTGTCATAACTTTTAGCGCCGGAAACCTAACTTTTATACTGTTTGCTATTGTAACCGGTATGCACAGTATCTCAGGTGAGTACGAGAAGGGCACAGTTGTTCCCCTGCTAACTAAACCCGTGTCACGCACGATGGTTTTCTTAGGTAAACTCTTCGCTATATTTCTCGTTATCCTTGTCACCTACACGGTGCTTTTCACCTACACCATCATAGGTAGCATAATTGTTTATGGTCCCCAAAACAGTCTCTATCTGGCGCCTCTTTCCTTAATCGGCGACGTCATAAGCACCTTCATTTGGGTAAGTGTAGTTTTAGCCGCAGGTGCTATTTCAAAGAACTCGCTAATTGCTATCTTGACTGCCTTTGGTTTGTTTATTGCCTTAGTCCTCGGCGGCGGAATCATTGGTCAATTATCCGATAACCCTCAAGCATTAAACTACATTCCCGGCACGGGTGCTACAGGAACTCTTAACATCATAGGTGGCGAGAATATCACAATTGGCAACATATCTATCAATACTCTTTCGGCTGTAGCCACAGGAACGGATAGCATCGGCAACAACCTCATAAAGGCCGTGCTGTACCCTAATTCTGAGGTGGGTTTCTATCATCAAAACATCTTTAATTTGACCGCACCCGCTCGGTTACTCTACACCGAACCCATCGGTCTGATTGCTTTGCGTTCAATTGGGGTAGCGGTTCTCTATACTGCCGTTTTTCTGTTTGTTGCATGGTTTGCCTTTAAACGCTGGCAGATTCTTGAGTAGGCTCGGTAGATTTCTTTTTTGTTTCGATTGCTTTGACTATGGCTTCGATAAAAGAGTCAATGCGATCTCGGGTTCTGCCGAAATCCGCCATAGCCGTTATGGTAGTTACAGGTGTTTCCCCTGTTATAGTCATGCGGCATTTTCTTTCATCTACTGACACTATCTCAACAATGAGCATTGAGCCATATGAGAGAAAGGCACCTTTGGTTTTGATTTTTAGACGATAATTTGTCTCGTCTTTTTCTTGGATTTTCCATTGCAATGTTTCAACTGCCGGGGGAATAACTGTCCAAATCTCCTCAGCGGAATAGTCAATTTCAAGTTTTTCGTTTTCGCTGCGCAGATAAGCCATGGTTCTTCACCATTCTTCTGACTTGGGTATACTTAACTCTTCAGTCCCATAAGCACAGGGTCTTCATTTCATGGTGTTTATGATGACAATCAACTATACAGAATCCCTTGCCAAGACCATCCCTTGAGCGCATATATATTATGGGCTGGTGTTTTGGCCGTAACCCGCTTTCTGTTATCTGTGGCATTCGGCTAATCGGGCTACCCGCGCCTTCCGGCAGAGTCGTCATCGGCGACCGTTTGCCCTTTCCACATGCAGGACGGCCGTTTCACCGTTTCCAGCCCAGCGGACTCGGCATCACAAATGCGTCATAGCCAATTCCGGGTGGACGTTTCGTTTCTGCTCCGTTGCCAAACCTCTCGGTTTGTCCAGAGGACTGCATTTCTGCGTGTGAGCGGAGTTTCCTCAGTCCCTTACGGGACCGATGGCCACACACCAACTCACCAGCCCAACAGAAAATATACTGCGTTTCCAATAAAGCTACTTCATCAAATCCATTTTCATATAAGAGGCAAAGATGCAAGCGGTGGGGAAACGAGCCGTTTATACAAATGTAGCATACGCATCTTTTCGCTAAGACGTAGTATTTATTCTCTGCTTGTGGAAATCAAACGTTGAGGTAGAAACTTGGGTTAATGTAGATAACATATATATTGGCTAAGTGCCGGTTAGCGGTCGATATGGAGCCGCCTAAACCAAAATTCACCTACAAAACAGTACTGTTTCCACTTTTGGGTTTAGCGGGTTTTTTCTTCTACATCTATCTCTTCCAAGTTGACCTCGCAAGCATCATCGCCACAGTGCAAACTGTCAACCCGTTGCTTTTTGGGTTAGCCGCCGTATGCGGTTTGCTTGAAGTCTTTTTCTTCACCATTTCCTGGCGTGCATTGACCCGCCCGCTTGACATCAAGATGACCCTAAAAAAAGCCTGTCTCTACGTTTGGTATGGCATATATGTCGATATATTGGTGCCTGCGGAATCAGTTAGCGGCGAAGTTACCCGTGCCTATCTGCTTACCCGTGATCATTGTGGCTCATTTGGTAAAGTCTTTGCCTCTCTGTTCACTCACCGCCTCTTAGGCATGGCATTAAACGTTGTCGTTTTGGTCTTGGGTATTGTGTTACTCTCATTTGAGGGACTGGGGTCCAGCTTTGTTTTCAACTTTATAACATTCATCGCTGCAGGCATAGCGGCCATAATCGTTATCATGATGGTTTTTGTTTTCAAAAAAAACTGGTTGCTAAAAACAATCGATTGGGTCACACGCTTTATCGATAAAATCTCAAGAGGAAGATGGAAACTTGGACTTAAAACGCAGGCGGCCGAAATCGCCAACAACTTCCACGAATCCATGGTACAGTACCGCCGCACCGCACAGCCGCTCACAGAATCACTGGTTCATCTGGCGGCTTCATGGTTTTTCAGCTTAAGCGTGCCCTATTTGGTTTTTCAGGCCCTTGGACACCCTGTGTCATGGAGTGTTATTCTCGTTACTTCCGCGATTGTTTTAGCGGTTAAATCTATCCCAGTTGGGGTGCCTTTTGAGGTGGGTATTCCAGAAGCAGTCATGACCACGCTTTTCTTTGCCATGGGTGTCGATGCGGCACTAAGTGCCACCGCCACTATCCTTACAAGAATAATTACGCTGTGGTTCCGTTTCTTCATCGGCTTTGCTGCTCAGCAGTATCTTGAATTCAAACCCGTGATAGCCGACGGCCGATACGGAAAAACTAAAAACGATCTGCAACCTAATTAGATTGACCATTTGTGGAAATTAAAATTGAAAATGCAAACCTCAGACTTCTTGATGCACTCTACCGAATTGAAGAGCAATGTTTTGATGCGGAAGCCTTCACGAAACGTCAAATAGCCTACTTGCTTACAGATTATAACATCATTGCGCTTGTTGCCAAAGACGGTCCAAATATTGCGGGGTTTATAATTGTCCAAGTGGAAACTGATGACCTCGGATTTGGGCATATAATAACCATAAACGTAGCCCAAAAATACCGCGGCAGAAAAGTCGCTACCTGCCTGCTTGAAGAAATCGAGCGGCTCCTAAAACAACGTGGTGCAAATGAATGTCGTCTCGAAGTCCGAGAAGACAACCATGCCGCTATAAACCTCTACCAGAAGCTCGGCTACCAAAGAATAGGCAAACTCGAACGATACTATGACAGCAAACATGGGCTCTACTTCAAAAAACCTCTCTAATCCTTGATAACTTCTGTTTCATGCTGAACAAACGTTTAAATGACCTGTTGTGGTAAAAATGATGGTGGGGGGGCGATATGGGAGAAGCACGCGGAAAAAAATCGAGTGAAAAGACTCCTGTTCAAACTATCGTAGTTCTTAACCGCAACACTACTTGGCGTTGCGGTAAACTGGAGAAATCCATCGTTAACCATCTCTATAAGCGGTATAAAAATTTTGGCAGACCCAGTGAATCCATCAAAGACATCATGCTAAACCTCAATCTTACTGGCGAAAAGACAGACAGTTGTATCGACGCCCTGCGCAGACTTGAAAAAAGAAACATTGTGACAATAACACCGCTTTAACTTTTATAGAGCTTGCTTTTGTACCCTTCGGAAAGCTCATTTAAGACAACACCAAGATTTTTAGATCCTTTTGATTGAGCTACGCACCTTCACCGTCGATATTTCGATGCTGTTGAACTGTTGCACGTTTTCACCGATTCCCTACTGTTTTGGGCCTCAGTTTAAATTACCCCAACACCTGCCGATATGGCGCATAATACCGCCAAAGTATGACCCAAAGAAAAACTTGCCCAACGGCTTCTAACTGCCCTAATAAAAACACTTATTTAAGAAGCTCCACCTCGTCTGGCGGTGGTTTAATCAACCCTTGCTTCATTAAAAGCTCAGTTGTTACCCTTGCGTTCCTAATGATTGCTGAAGCACGTTCATAGAGTTCTTGACGACTGCGCTTGATACGGGCAACACCTTGCTCGATAGATTTAAGTGCACAAGCAACAGCTTCCCGAGGAAACACTTCCCACTCATCCATCCGCGGCAGGATATTCCTCTCATCTATGCCTCGCTCTTCCGCATAGGACGCAAGCTCAGACGCAGCAGCTATGCACATATCGTCAGTTATGGTTTTGGCTTTCACATCTAGAACACCGCGGAAAATCGCGGGAAATCCCATGCTGTTGTTGACTTGATTGGGAAAATCGCTTCTGCCTGTGGCAATGATTTTTGCGCCTGCTTCCTCTGCTTCCCAAGGCCAAATCTCAGGAATCGGATTAGCACATGCAAAAACAATCGCATCAGAGGCCATACTTTTGATCCATTCCTTTTTTATGGTGCCTGGGTCCGGCTTTGAAGCGGCAACTACTGCATCGATGTCTTTGAAGGCCTCTTCTATACCGCCGGTTCTGTTTTCACCGTTAGTTTTTTGGCTAACGTCATACTTCCATGGGTCATCGTTTTTGTTAATGTCGGGTCTGCCTCGGTAAATCACACCTTTAGTGTCTGATAGAATAATGTTGTCGGGTTTAACGCCCCAGCGCATAAGCACATAAGCGGTTCGGATGTTGGCGGCTCCTGAACCTATCAATGTAATGAGGCTTTCTTTGGGTTTTTTGCCTACCAATTTGAAAGCGTTTATCAGCCCCGCCAAAATTACTGTTGCGGTACCCTGCTGGTCATCATGCCAAACCGGTATCTGCATCTCTGAACGCGTTTGCTCAAGTATTTGAAAGCATTTGGGTTTCTCAATGTCTTCGAGGTTGATACCACCAAAAGTGGGTTCTATCGTCTTGCAGATTTTAACGATTTCATCAGGATCTTTGGTGCGCAGACATATGGGAAAAGCGTCTACTCCGCCTAAGTATTTAAAAAGTAGCGCTTTGCCTTCCATAACTGGCATGGCTGCTTCAGGTCCGATATCGCCTAAGCCTAAGACGCGGGTGCCATCAGTTACGATTGCGACAGAGTTCCATCGGTTGGTTAACTCAAATGATTTGTCGGGATCTGCTTCAATTTGGCGGCAGGTTGCGGCAACGCCGGGCGTGTACCAGATGGCAAAGTCATCGAGGTTTCTAATTGCGCATTTGGGAATAACCTGCATTTTGCCCTCATAGAATTGGTGCATAGGGGGTGAAAGCTGGGACGGTTTTTTGGCTTTTGCAAGCAGTTTGTCGACTGTTGGTTTAGTTTCGGTCTCTTTGGTAACCATTCAGGATAACTCCGTTTAAAGAATACATCCAGGCTGAGTTGAAGAAAAATAAATAAAAAGCAAAAAAAGAAAATTTTTTTCTTAATCGATTGGAAATTTAGTATCTTGGCCTGTAACCGCCGCCACCGCGCCGGTCGCCTCTGTCGCGTCCGCCGCCGCCATAGCCGCCGCCACCGCCGCCATAGCCGCCGCCACCGCCGCGTCTATCCCGGCCGCCATAGCCGCCGCCACCGCCGAATCCGCGTCCGCCGCCTCTGTATGGTCTGCGTTCTTGTTCGTAAGTTTTGCTTGATACATTGTTTTCTGTGTTAACTTCTGTTTCCAGTGGTGCTGGTGCGGGTTCGAGTTTGCCGTATTTGCCGATGTTTAGGCGTATGTTGCCTTTGAAGAGGGTTACATAGCCGTTTTCGATGCGGACTGTGTCGCCATCGTTGACTTTCTCAATGTTGTCATCCCAGAGTGTGAGGTAGACAACACCGGTTTCGTCGCCGATGAGTGCATCGCTGACCTTGTGGGGAGAGCCGTCTCTACCCATGGGAATTTCGCGCATTTCCGTTTTAGATACAACTTTAGCAGTAACGTTAACAGCCTTTGATTGTGGTGTTAAGTCGCCGACTTTAGCTTCTACTGGTTCCTTTTTGTTTTCGAAAAAACCTTCTACAGCCAATTGATTTCAACACCTGTTTTTATAGTCTGAGACATATGTAGATTTTCTCTGCACTTAAGTGTTTCGCTTTATCGGTTGTCGGATATTAGCGTTGCGTATATAAGGACGGCTATACTTTTGGTTTTATATGAACCGAATATGTTGCGTTTATGTGGTAATTTTCCTTACGGTAATTCTGACAGCAGGCATAATCACTGTAGTTATTCATCAAACACAGATAACTCCACCTCCACAGACTCCAACACCAACCGCAACCCCCACAGCAAATCCAACAACTATAAACCCCCCAACCACCACACCAAACCCAACAGTTGCCTCCCCAACCCCGGAGCCGACCCCAAGCAGTCCTGTTCAGTACACATACATTGTTGTGAAAACTTATCCTCATGACACCGCCGCCTTCACTCAAGGCTTAATCTACGATAACGGTTTCTTGTTTGAGAGCACCGGGGGGTTTGGAGTTTCCTCTCTGCGCCGTGTTGATTTAGAAACCGGAACCGTTCTGCAACAATATAATTTACCAAATTACTTCTGTGAGGGCTTAACGCTTGTGGGTGATACACTTATACAGCTAACTTGGCAGAGTCAAATCGGTTTTGTCTACGATAAAGAAACGTTTACCCTTATTGGAAACTTTAGTTATCCAACTGAGGGGTGGGGTTTAACCTTTGACGGTAACAGGCTTATCATGAGCGACGGTAGCTCAAAACTGCTTTTTCTTGATCCTCTAACGTATCAAAAAACCGGCGAAGTTAACGTTTTAGACGGCGACAAACCGATAACCAACATCAACGAACTGGAATACATAAACGGGGATATCTATGCCAACATCTGGATGTCGCAAAAAATCGCTATAATTAACCCTCAAACAGGACAAGTGAAAGGCTGGTTAGACCTAACCGGCATTAACCCGCAACCAATTACAAATCCTGACTCGGTGTTAAACGGCATCGCCTACGACCAAGAAACTGGCAGACTCTTTGTAACGGGGAAAAACTGGTCGTATCTCTATCAAATAGAAATCAAACCAATCAGCTAAAAACCAAAAAAGTGATGTAGCGGGTCGTTTACCCGGTCTTCTTTATATGCAATGGTCGGCTTTGGGACAAAATTATTCGTCTTCTTTTTGCAGAGTTTTCTCATCCTCAGGAGTTAATAGGATATCTCTTATGAAGACCTCAGCATCATACCCTTCTAAAAACTGCAGAACTTTGTCCAAATCAGACGTCTTCACAAT
>JAIRTW010000095.1 GCA_031254875.1 Candidatus Bathycorpusculum termitum | reverse complement strand
TGCTATTAGGGCTGATTGGTATGGTGGGGTGATGTTGAAAAAAAATCCTGCGGATATGGTTATGCCGCCTTCTTATGGGGAGGTGGTGGTGAGGAATGTGCGGTTTTGTAATCGGAGCCACATATTTGCTTCCACGCAGGGTAATAGTTTTCTTAACAATACTTTTGAAGGCGGCGGTATAGAAATCAGGGGAGGGATTAATGGTACTGAAAATATAATTAAACATAACGTTTTTATTGATAGCGGAGCGGCAATATCTGCCGATTATTCGGGCAGAACTGTTGTAATTGAAAATAATTTCATCAATTATAGTCTATTTATTGGAATATATGGTCTTGCTGTTAGACTTGATGGAAATTATTGGAGTGATTATGAAACATTGTATCCTGAGGCTAAGGAAATAGGGCACACAGGTATTTGGGACACACCCTACAAACGCTATGCCCTTGATAGGCCTGGCTGGTCTGATTCCCTTGTTGATTTTAACCCCTTAGTTAACCCCATAGTTGGTGCGGGGGCTCCCGAGATCAACGCCGTACCAACACTGCTTCCAACATTATCCACGGTCGATGAGGAACCCATATCTCTGTTAACTGTGTTAATAGTGGCCTCGGTAGTGTTTGTAGTAATCGTGAGTATATGTTTACGGGTTTACCTTAAAAGCCATAAACACTTTTCTCGGCATCATCTAGTGTAACCGCTATATATGATGGTTGCTTTGGGGCTTTGCGACAATATTATTGTTGGATTATTTGTAGGTTAAGCACAGTTGTGGCACGACGTACGCATGAAAAGTTTTTTGAGAGGTTTATTTGGACATTTTCTTATAGATAGTTGCTACATAGCCTGCTTTAAGAGTGGCATTTACTTCGTCAATATCAAAGAAATCCAGTCCTTTCTCTAAGACTTCAGGGCAGATTTCTTCAAGCCAACTTTTCCGGTCTTCCCAATCCTCGCCCTTTCCAGTTCGCAACCCTTCGGCAATCTCTTCTAAACCCCAAACACCGCCACAATCCTCCACAATACCAAACCCTTTACCCTTAATTACACGGGGCAATTCATCCGCAGGAATTATTTCAGATATGTTTAATGTTTCCAGTTTCACTTTAACATACCAGCTATCGCCAAAATCATACCACATCTCACCGCTATCGCCTTCTTTTGTAAACAGTTTGTTAATGGTGATGCCTTTTACATTTTTAACTGGGTCATCCCAATCATCCAAACCAGCTGGCAGGGGCAAGACATATCGGTCGTCTTTTATGTTGAAGTCAAATAGGTGACCCCCCATATGAAACATCTCCATAAGGGCATAGCAAAAATCTGCTAAATCTGTGTTACCCCTTATTTGAAATCTTCGCCAAATACGTGGTTTATATTCTTGTAATTCTGCCACAAATTGCATGGTGTGCGTCATCATAGCGCGCCTTGTCCGTGTGTTAGTCTTAAGCATACTTAAGTTTCTTGTCTTTGAGTTTTGCAGTATCTGTTTGGGGCAAACAAGACGCCGGAAAAATCGCGCGAAAATTGACATAAAAATGTTAATTGTGTTCGACCCTCTAAACGACCCCGTGAAGTTAACCCCCTGCACCACGCAGATGTGTCTGGTTCTGTTCCTCAAATTTCAGCTCAAAAACCAACCAAACCAAAAGAAAAATCCCTGCCTTTTAAAACCCCCAAACATACAAAAGACATGAGCATAAATAAACCAATACACAACTACGCCCAACGCATAAAACGAAACCGACACAACATACAACAACTCCCAAACGGCACATTAGGACTACAATTCCTAGACCACCTAAGCGCTCTTGGGCTTTCACTTGGAAGAATCTCCAAATGTAGCGCCCACATACCCGTGCTATTTCGCATAATAAATGGCGCAGACATTAAAGCCATGACCAAAACAGACATAGAACGCATAGTAGCCCAAATAAACAACCGACCAAACAAAGAATCAACCAAAGCAGACAACAAACTCCTCCTACGAAAAATAGTACAATACGCCAAACAAGGAACATGCGCCAAAGGCACACCCATACCACCCGAAGTAAGCTGGATAAGCCTTCCGTAAAAGAGAAAAACCCAAAAGTCACCCCAGAAAACCTACTCACACAAGAAGAAATAGTCACCATCCTAAAAGCAACCACCAACAAACGCGACCGAGCCATCATCTACGTACTCTTCGAAGCGGCGTTACGTCCAAGTGAACTTTTAACCATGCGCACCAGCAGTGTAATATTCAAAGACGAATACTGCCTCATAACCGCCAACGGAAAAACAGGCATAAAACGCATACCCCTAGTTACCTCAAGTAAACCTTTACTTCAATGGCTAGAAGAACACCCCTACAAAACCGACCCACAAGCACCCCTATGGTGCGCCATAGACCACAACCACCAAGGCGAACGCCTAAGCTACACCCACTTCAACCAAATAATAAAGAGATTAGCCAAAACAGCAGGTCTAAAACGAAACATATGGCCATACCTATACCGCCACTCATCCCTAACCGCCATGGCAAAAGTGTTTACTGAAAGTAGACTTGAACAGTTTGCAGGCTGGACATACGGAAGCAAAATGACAAGACGATACGTACACTTCTCCGCACGCGACCTAGAAGACGCCCTGTTAGAGTTACAGGGGTTAAAGGCCTCTTCAAAGGTTGAAGGCATAGCTAAACTAGTAGACTGCCCAAGATGTAGCAACAAAACTCGTTTGGAGACATACGATGCACCACATGTGGTATAATACTAGACAAAGAAACAGCACTACGCTTTGAAGACGTAGAAAAGCAAAAAGAAACAATACTACATACAAGAACCACAACAATGAATAGCCGAATACAAAAAATCGAAGAAACCATCATCTCACTGCTAATTTTTCAGAAAAATCTAATCGAAGGTTAGCAAACTTGGTTTAACCTTAAACGCCCCTCCCCCTTTTTTATGAAAGCTCATCATCTAATGAATTTTTATGAAATAGAGAACTCGCACGATAAATCGTCTTTTTGAAATTTATAATCTCCATCCGTTAATTCACCATATAACCATGTCCAGCCAACAGATGTCAAATCTGTTTTAGCACATGGAGCAAGACGATATCCTATAGAAATAAACACTCCATTGTCAATAATCGGCTCTAAAGGTTCCCATGAATCGTCTTTGAATATATACAAGCTATACGATTCTCCCCAGGTATACTCTTTTAGAGTGGTGTTTTTAATGGTGAAGGAAAGACCGTTTGGTGTTACGTCTTGTATGCTCATTACTACTGCACCATCTCGCCCAGTTCCGAAAGTGAATAAGACACCTGTAAATATAACAGCTAATATCGCAACCGTGCAAAGTAGCAGGATAACATGTTTTTTTGATATTTGCATCTGATTTTTATGCATCACACATCTCTTCTCGATACATACGTTGAACATATAATGCAGGAGTTTGAAATATAATTCTAACTATTAGAACAGATGTACGTATTCAGCTCAACGTTAAGTTTATAAACAACTTTGCAATAATATTGCAAACGAACTAAAATGACAGAAAACCAATCCCTCGCCAAAAAACCCATGAACATAACCATGCAAGGAT
>JAIRTW010000094.1 GCA_031254875.1 Candidatus Bathycorpusculum termitum | reverse complement strand
TGGGCGGTTTCGTCGGAAAACCGGCATAGTTTCGCGTAGTTTGCGTATGATTGATTTAGCGGTCTTTCTGTTTGCACGTTTTCATGTCAACGGCTCTCGAGAGGAAATCTGGAACCTTGTACATAATCCCTTTTGAAATACTCTCAACTGAGGTAGAGTCTTGAATGGCTATTAGGGTGTTGTCTTGGTTGCGGTTGTTGGTGGCGGTTTGGTGGGCGGTTAGTATGTTTTCTTTGGTGAATTCTTGGTTGCCTATCATGCGGTAGGCGGCTTTGGCGTTTGCACGGCTTCCGGTGGCTAGCCATATGGATTTTTCTGGTTCTTCGGATAGGTCGCTCATTACACGCAAAAAGCGCTTCTCCAAGCGTTTGGATCCAAAATCAACTGTTTGAAACTCTTTTTTCACCCAATTACTGACATCCCCATGCAAGACAAACCCACAACCACCCTACCAATCACAAACTCCCTCTTTAGCTTAGCACAAAAAATTGTGGGTCAAGCTAAGGATTGCTAAGGTAAGCATGCATAAAGCTACAAGTTTTTTATCGATTTGCATATTTTTTCACACTCCATAATTTGCAGGGCGACATATACTATTTGGCATAGAACGCTTTTTTCTTAAAGCGTTCTTTTTAGAACAGCAAGATAATTTCGTTTCAGAGACAGCATATTGTTTATTGTTGCTTTGCGCATCGATAAAGAAGAGGCCCCTCCTCCACACTACTGGGCGCCCTTTGATGTCAGCCAAACAAACGCCCTCAAAAACATACCATCAATTCGCTCTCGACTATGGTCGTTTGGAGATTTCGAGGGTCATTTACTTGATGCCTAGAGCTTTTATAATAATGAGCGGATTGTAGTTTGACCGATAATTGTCAACTAGCTACGTTTGCAGGAAATGTGAAAAGAATCACTCAAAAATCGAGTATACCCAAAGTAGATTCTGCACATCCTGCGGCTCTTTTCTGTTACAGACATTCAATGTAGAAGTGCCAGGGTTACCGACCAGCCAGGGAAAAAGTCAAGTTGGAAGGGCTCATAAAGAAAAAAATGCTTTGTATAGAGCGGCGGAGGGTCTGTGTGAAAGAATTGGTCGATCAAAAGAATTTGATGTGGTGTCTGAAAAGGAATCTGAACCACAAAAATCTTTAGTATTTGAAAGAGACTGGATATGGAACTCTGAATATGAGAAAGCTCTAAAGTTTGAGAAACTGCTGCTCAAGCAGTACCAAGATAAGTCCCTTGAGGAAGCCTTGCCGGGCAGGATAGTTTCAAATGAGCAGGGGGAATGCTATGAGATATCGTCGTCTTGCTTTGCTAAATTCAAAAAGGTAACTTATGAAAAAAGCAGACAAGTCATGATATCAGACCTTAAAGTGCTTCCAGGGATAGGACCAGTGAGCGAGGGTTTGCTAAAAAAACAGGGCTATAAGACAATAGAAGACTTAGAGCACCATCCTCGCTGGAAGACACACGCACACGGTTATATGGAGCTGATTGATGCAAAAAAAGTTGACGCAACTCAGCAATGGCTATGGCACCGTCTTCCAAAATCTCATCCGCTACTACACTATTTAGCGGGGTTCTGTCAAGATCACGACTTTGCCATTGTCGACATTGAAACCTTGGGGTTATCAGAGCGCCCTATAATTTTACTGGGTATGGCCAAACCAACAAAAGACCACATTTGTACAACCCAGTTTCTCCTAAGAGATATCCAAGATGAAGCCAGCGCTATATGGGCATTAATTTCTCAATTGAACCCAACCCTATCACTCATCACCTACAATGGAAAAAGTTTTGACATTCCCTACATTAAGCAAAGATTAGCCTACTATGGCCTGAATGCGTGTATAGACAATCCCAACTTTGATATTCTCCATTTTACAAGGCGCGCATTAAAACCCAAACTTGTCGATTGCAGATTGGAAACAGTAGAAAAATATCTGGGAATAAAAAGAGAGATCAACATACCAGGAGCATTGGTCCCTCACTTCTATGACACCTATTTAAGAACAAAAAATGTTGGCCCCCTTACACCAATAGTTGAGCATAACAGACAAGATTTACTAACACTTGGAACCTTATTTTCCAAGCTTTATGAGGAATGGCAATTTGATAGAGGAATTCATTAAACGCATCAAACAGTCTCGCTCATATAAAAAACAGATTGTGCATATAGAAGAATTGCCAGCACGCAGTGCCATCTTTGGCGAACTTGAAAAGCCGTTGCCGGAAAATCTGCAGAAAATTTTACTAAATCAAAAAATTCAATTCTATTCACATCAAGCTCAAGCGATTAATCAAGTAAGGTCTGGAAAAAATATAGTTATAGCCACACCAACAGCTTCGGGTAAAACCTTAGCATTCAATATTCCAGTTTTAGAAGCCCTAACGAGGGATAAAAAAGCAACGGCCCTCTACATCTATCCAACAAAGGCACTAACAAATGATCAACTGAAGGTTTTAAAAGAACTAGAAAAAGAGAGCGGGATAAAAGCGGACGCTAATATCTACGATGGAGATACCCCTCAGCATCAACGAACAAGCATAAGAGAAAACTCGCGAATCATACTCACCAACCCCTATGGTCTACATCAATATCTTCCCTGGCATTACAAATGGCGCCCTTTTCTTTCAAATCTTAAATTCATCGTAATCGATGAAGCACACATTTACCGAGGAGTGTTTGGCTCAAATGTGGCTATGGTAATCAGACGATTGCTACGAATCTGCAATCATTATCATACAATCCCTCAAATCATCCTTTCCTCAGCAACCATTGCCAATCCAAAAGAACACGCCAAAAGACTCACCGGAAAAGACTTTGAGATAGTATCAAACGATGGTTCCCCCCGAGGAAAGAAAGCATTTGTTTTTTGGAACCCACCCTTTGTAGACTCAACCAACACCCTTCGAAGGTCAACTCACCAAGAAACCAAAGACCTCCTGACCCTTAATGTGTTACAAAATCTGCAAACGCTTTGTTTCACAACCTCAAGACAGCTGGCTGAACTAATTACCCGATGGACCAAAGAGGAACTCACAACAAAGTCTAAGCCGGCCAAGGTCGTTACAGCATATCGTGCAGGCTATCTGCCTCAAGAACGACGAGACATAGAAAACAAACTGAAAAACAAAAATTTAATTGGTGTAGTCTCAACTAATGCCCTCGAACTTGGCATAGACATAGGGTCTCTTGATTCAGTCATAATCTCGGGATATCCTGGAACGGTCATTTCAACTTGGCAACAGGCAGGAAGAGCAGGCAGAAGCAACCTGGATTCACTTGTAACGCTAGTTGCATACCAAAACCCCCTTGACCAATATTTTATGAAACATCCAAGTGACTTCTTTGGAAGACCGCATGAACAAGCAATTATAGATCTGCACAATCGATACATCTCTTTAGGCCACATCATGTGCGCAGCCAGTGAGTTACCCATAAATGAGTGTGATAAACAATTTTTCCCCGAATTATTCGCAACAAGCATTCAAGCCCTAGAACAAGAAAAATTAGTTACAAAAACGCCTCGCGGTTGGGTTTACTCAGGAACGGCAAGAACTACCGAAGTGGTGAGTCTTAAAAATATTTCCGATAAGACCGTCACCGTTTTTTGCAATGGGAACCTGCTTGAAACGCTAACGTTAAACAAGGCCTATGAAGAAGCCCACACCGGAGCAGTTTTACTGCATCAGGGTGAAACCTATATCTGTGAGAGTTTTGATCTTGACCAATTAGTAGCCAAAGTAAAGCAGGAAAACGTCAACTACCATACCGAAGCACTAAAAGATGTTGAGGTAACAATCAGTAAAACATATGAAAAAAGCGGTGAGGGTGCAAAGGCAGGTTTAGGCGAACTATTAATCACTGAAATATATCATACCTACAGCACAAAAACATATGACCGGGTTGTTAAAAGGACCCCGCTTAATTTGCCGCCGTTGACTTTCTCAACTGTCGGGTTATGGTTTATCATCCCAGATAAGGTTAAAGAAGATATAGAAGGTCAAGGCCTTGATTTTGGTGGCGGTCTTCATGCCGTTGAGCATGCTATGATAGCGATGTCGCCTATTTTTGCAATGTGTGATCGGTGGGATATTGGGGGATTATCAACACCGCTACATCCAGACACCAAAAAGCCGACAATTTTTATCTACGATGGTTTTGAGGAGGGTATTGGTATCTCAGAAACACTGTATTCAAAAATAAGGTCACTATGGGAAAAAACCTTAGAACTCATAGATAACTGTGAATGTAGAGAGGGTTGCCCCTCATGCATATATTCACCAAAATGCGGTAATGAAAATGAACCTTTAGATAAAAAAGTAGCCAGCATCATACTAACGGAGATGTTGAAATTCTGCGCTACCGACGAATATAGCAACAGGGAACAAATATTTGATGTGCCTAATCGATATCAAAGGACGATCGATCTATGAGTCTGTCAGGTATTTTTCCTGTCATTTGATATTGTTTGTAGAATGTTGAGCGTCTCGAGAAACAGATATTTGCGGTCCAGCGGGTTTTATCTGCACGGCAGGTGGTGAGTAAACATCGTTTCAGTTGTGCTGATGCACTAATTTAGCCATCAAACTACGGTTGGAGGGGTGAAATAATTTTGGAAAGGATACAACACATACCGTAACGGCTACGGATTAAACGTTTTTATATTGGTTTCAAGATGGCTTTTTGGAGTTGGTCAGAAAATGATAAAAAGGCAGTGGGGGATTTTGGTTTTTTCTCTAATATTGATAACTGGCCTCCTGGGGGTTGTTGTTGCCAACTCGTTTATCAGCGGCGAAAAGGCAGGTGTTGAAGCGCCGGCCAATATGACAGGTTCAGGTCCAAGGGTACTTGGTGATGTCGAAAAATCAGACCGTGAAGCGGTTAATTTTACTTGTTATGCAGGCTGTGAGTATGAGTTTGCTTTTCCTGTAAAGGTTGATCTAAGCGATGGAATGAATGCTGACGAAGCTGAAAAGGTGGCAAGATGTCTCTATGAGGTTAATATGAACCAGACAAATTATGAAGTCAAAAATGTGCAGTCTAATAGTGACGGAACTTGGACAGTTTTTCTACTTTGGGGCAGTGCGTCTCCAAACGGTGAATTAGAAAATCATAGCCATTACTATAATGTCTATGTGAACGCTACGGATAGAACCGTAGAATATGACAGATGCTACTGAGTAGCAGCCAATAGCGCCTCAATACGCGCACATATGCATGATTACTTTTTTCTGCAACCAAACAACGTACGTATTCAGCTCAACGTTAAGTTTATAAACAACTTTGCAATAATATTGCAAACGAACTAAAATGACAGAAAACCAATCCCTCGCCAAAAAACCCATGAACATAACCATGCAAGGAT
>JAIRTW010000049.1 GCA_031254875.1 Candidatus Bathycorpusculum termitum | reverse complement strand
GAAAGATGTTGGGGGTTATGTATCATTTGCTTGTTAGGGGTGAATCTTTTTTTGAGGAGGGTTTGAAGTCTAAACGGAGGCAGCATATGATTAGGGCTAGGGATTTGTTGGTTCCGTTTTAGGAAGCTTTGGGTTTGCTGGTTAAAGCGGGTTACATTAATGGTAAATAGCTACTGGATGCTTTCATGGAAATAATTTCTGGATACAATACAAAGCTGAAACGACAGAAAACCTTTAACTGCTTGAACAAAGACTCAATACGTATTATTTGGTGCATATGAATGATTGAAGGTAAATATAGGTTTGCATTTTCAGTGTTGCTGATGAGCTTGTGTATTTTTAGTGTTTTTGTTCCAATTGTTACTGCAAGAGATGCTTTTGCGCCTTCATGGTTAAAAGAAGGTGTGTACGTAAAATATGTTGGTAGTGAAGGTGAAGCGGGTGTTTTTGACGTGACTGATTCACGCTTCGAAGGAATTAATTACATACAACGTAGTCAGCAATTTGACACTGTTTATTATTCGAAGGTTATTTTTATGTGGAAATGCGTTAGTGTTAATGCTACTATGGCAAAAATTCAAATTACTTTTGACTGTATTGACGATAGTGATTATGTCTTGTCACGATCTGGTGATGTTTTTGTTGATCTTTACACTAGGGCGGTGTATAATGTTGAGGGCGTGTTTTTGGGTACTACGCATTTGTGGGCTCCTGCTGATCCGCGTGATGGTCAAGAGATAACTGTTTGGGCGTCTGATTTTGAAACAATCACTATACCTGCATCAATTAACGATATGACTTGGACTACAACTATTCAAGGTAAACAAGACTGTTTTTGGGTGTTAGGAGAAAACCTTACAATAAATGGGCAACCAAATATTCGTCTTTCTATAGTCTATGATTTGAATACGGGTCTTGGTGTGGAGAGTGCTTTTAGTTGGGATCCTCTCTTGGCGGCTGTAGGTGTTAGTACTTGTGTCTTTACACGAAGTATTGATAACCCCTCAGTGTTTTCTGATACCAATATTGATTTAGGGCCAGCGCGTTCAGTGATAAATTGGCAACAGATGTTGCCATATGTTGCACTGGTGTCAGCGATTATTTTGGTAGCTGTTGCTTTAATAGTCAAACGTATGCGAAAGAAAAATTAAGGAAACCTCAAAAATCATGCGACTATATAGCAAGTCAAAATGGCATTGGCATGTGTGCCCTTGGTTGTCGCTTGAAAATAAGGTCATTTTCACATAATCTTTCATGATTGAACTTGTTACTACGTGAAAAATGTCAATGTATTCACTTCGCTATAAGTAACAATATGCTAGTGCATGTGCAATTTTGAGTTAATTTTTTATGCCCGCACTGCAACTTTTTGCGTTCAGCGAACTTAGCTCGAACCTCGTATCTCTTTTTCATTGCTAAGTCGCGCCCGATTACCTTTAGGTGATTTATTGCTTTCCTATTATGTGCTTGTCCTGTTTCAGATTTCGCTTTTCAGTTGGATATGTTGTGTCCCGTGTTATCGTACGGGTATAAAGGGGCATTTGGGCTACTTCGCATAACGCCATATCTGGGCGCACCCGCTCTTTGTTTGTTAGCGCTCTAACTATGCGGGATCATTCATCCCATAAAAAACGGCTCATAGCAGGATAGCACCAAAAGTTGTGGCCTGGAGCATTAGGTATAGCGGCTAAACAACTCGGTTGGTGAACTCGTGAATAGTGAGTAGTCCAAAAGATAAATTGTTTTGTGTGAAGACACAAAGCTTGAAATTTACGAAACATTTTTAGCTATGTTAGATATTAGACATGATGTGAATCATATGAAAAAATCAATAATCGTTAGAACGCTGTTGATTTCAGTAGTGGTGATGGCCATTATGGTTGTGGCCTTTATTCCCGTAGCCTACGCGGCGACTGCGAGTAAAGTAGATCCGTGTACCTTTGCTTGTTATAAGGTATCTATGACTACAACGGTTAAATCCTCCTCTTCATCAGCACCATATTCGAGTTGTACGTGGAGCTGTGTAAGAGCAAATAGTGCTCCGGTGGTATGGTATGGTAAGATATACTTTACAGCCGTGGCTGATGGTTGGAACATGGAAGCTTATGTAGATGGGGGCAGTTATAGTGGTTCAGATAATAGTGGTTCCTCCTATAACAAAGTAAGCGCAAAAGCCGAAATTGATATCTTTTGTCTTAATTGTGGGTTTCAATCTCTGTCTGCTTACGCTAAATTACCATAAACTCAAAATAAACCCTTTTTTCTCTATTATTTACCGGCGTAATGCCTCTTAAAATTGTTAATTTGCTTAACCTGCGCAAGCGATTGGAGCTGTGGTTAAGGGGCTGTCTAAAAATAACATTAACAATGTGGGGATGCCTGCTATGCTGTGAAGCATGCACGGCAAACGCATGAAAATTTTTTCACCATCAGATTTTAAGAGATAACTGTAAAAAACAGAATTTTAAAGGGTTAAGATTTGCTCCAGATGCTTTACCGGATCACAGCCAACAACAAACCGCTTCTTAACCAAACTACCCGCACCCCTATAACCAACAACAAGCAACCGAAGAGTGTTTAACACCAACTTGCGTAAAATATTCAAATTAAAAGCCGCCGCCTTATCTAGCACCCGACACGCATCCTCCCCAAACAAAACATCTAAACACCAAGTGCGCCGTATCATCGGACATGGCGATCTCCTGACCATCGGGATGAGGCCACGACAAACGCATGAAAATTGAGCAGACCGCTTTAACAACAAATAGCTTCAACCGATAACTGAATAAACAAACAAAAATACCACTAATATAGTTTTGAAAATCTAGTGTATCACTAGACCATATTGTGTTAAACTTATACACATCAACCACCTACAATTGCACACGATACTGGAAACAACAGCCATGAACAACCTGCTAGAAAACCTCAAAATAATCAACCAAGCCGACCTGCGTCAACAAGAAAAAACCAAATACCCCCTAAACGAAATAATCGGCATCTCATTTTTCGCCATAACAGCCAACGCCAACGACTTTGTAGAAATCGCCCTCTTCACCAAAGAACACAAACAACAACTAAAACAATACCTCACCCTACAACACGACACCCCAGCCACGACACCATCCAACACGCCTTCGCCATGCTCGACCCAACCTACCTCCAAACCTACCAAACCCAATTCAACGAAATGCTAAACCAAAACAAGGCGAAAAAATCAAAAAACTCTTCCACATAGACGGCAAAACCCAAAAAGGCAACAAAACCAAAACCCAAAAACCCAACCACATAGTCAGCGCCGTAAACGAAAACGGATTTTGCATAGGACAAAAACTAGTAGATGAGAAGTCAAACGAGATAACTGCAGTGCCAAAATTGTTAGATAACTTGAATTTGAAAGGCGCTACAGTAACTATCGATGCTATAGGAACACAGCGTGCAATCGCCCAAAAGATTTGGGCGAAAAAAGCCGATTATGTTTTGGCTCTAAAGAATAATCAAGAAAAGTTGTACGCGGAGATCGAGCTGTTTTTCGATGATTCCCAGGTCTTAGCTAAATGTCAGTATTGTAGGCGTGTGGAGAGGCATAGGGGGTGTTTGGAGGTGCGGAGTATTGGCAAAGCACCCGGATTGGTTTTTTGCCTCAAAAGAAGGATTGGGCGGGTTTATGCTCCGTTGCTATGGTTTGTAGTACTGTGGCTAAGCCGGGTGGAGAGGTGGTTGTGCAGCGGCGTTATTTTATTAGTAGTTTGCCGCTTGATGTGGAGGGGCTGGCGGGGGTTATTTGGGGTCATTGGCGGGTGGAGGCGATGCATTGGTGTTTAGATGTTTTGTTTGGGGAGGATGCTTGTCGGGTGTTGGATAAGACGGCGGCGTTTAATCTTAATCCCTAACTCGGGCGTTTTTAGGGAATAACTTTTTAAAAAGAAGCTGTTTTATGAATGCTTTTCCGATTTTAAATCGAAATTAAAGTTTTCCATAACACAAAACCAAAATAGCGCGTATTCCCTATAGGGAATACATGAGTCCCGCAGCCAAACGAGAACTACCGCAATGGGTAACCGACTGGATAAAACAACAAAAAAACCAAGGCCAAAAATGCCTCGAAATAAAAACACAACACAACACACACTACCTCTACAAATCCACAACCTACTGGGACAAACAAACCAAAAAAAGAAGAAAACACTCCCCTACATCGGAAAACTCGACCCCCAAAAAGGCCTCATAAAAAGCAACCCCACCAACAAACCCCAAACCACACCAAACAACCACTACTACCACTACGGCGACGCCCTACTCCTACACAAAGCCCTCCAACCCCTCCCCAACCCTAAAAACCACCTTCAAAGAAAACTGGCAAGAAATCTACGCCATGACCCTAACCCGCATAACCGGCAACGTCCCCCTAAAACGCATAAACACCCGATGGAAAAAATACTACAACCAACCAAAAATAAACCCCAACCTCGACCCCAAACACCTCTCCCAAATCCTAAAAAACATAGGCACCGACCAAAAAGCCCAAGACACCGTATTTGCCCAACTCATAAACGGAGACAGCTACGCTTACGACCTTAGCGCCATATTCACCCGATCCACCCTAAATCTGGCTGAACTGGGCTATAATAGTCAAAAACGTCATGTGCCCCAAGTTAATCTTGTGATGCTGGTCTCTGCTAAGCAGCATCTGCCCGTTATGATTCGGGTAGTTCCAGGTAGTGTATGGGATGTTTCCACAATCAAGACTGCCCTTGCAGGATTGGGGCTTTCAAATGTGACCCTTATTTTGGATCGCGGTATGTTTTCTGAGGAGAATATCCAAGATATAGTGGGTAGTCAGTCAGGGGTGGTGGTTGCGGCACGGCGTAACAGTAAGTTTCTTAAAAGATAATGGCATTATTGAGCGTGAGGGAGCAAAAAAGAAGGGCAAATGGATTGTAAAAAAATAGAGCTTATATGTTGGATATTTTCTTTTTCACAGTGTATTTATTTCACGTCGAATTTTGTGCAAATTATGATGATGGCGTGATAGGTACTTGGCATCAATTATCAAGCAACTCTGATGTATGACCTGAAACACCTGCAGAACATGCTATAGTAAACCATCGACAGGAAGGTTACACGTTTTTCAAGTGCAGAATCACATCTTTCAGTATGTCCAATAGTTCTGAGCAGACCGTTTATAGGTGTGTATTTGTCTTGGACAAGTTGTTTTGAAGGAACGGTTACACTATATTTTCGCCAAGCAATATTTTAGGCATCGCAAGTAGGCACCGCGTCCACCGTTTGTAGAACTTTTCTAATCCCACTACAGCTAACTTTGCATGTGCCTCTTCGTTTTCCAAAACCAAATAGAGCATATAGGTAACTTTTCCAACATAGCGAGTTAGTCTGATGGGTGGTTTGCCTTCTTTTACAGCGTTAAAGTCCTCTTGACGATGCGTACGCTTGATATACTTAACATCAATAACACCTGGTTGCGACAGATAAAACTCGGCCACCTCCCTCATCAATGTCTCAATTTCATCCTGCTTCTCAATTTTCGCCTCCTAGATACAAATCTCATTAAACACAAACACACCTCAACAAAGTTCCATACATGATTTCCGATAACTTGCCGGGTTATTAGTGTATCGTGAAATGTTTACGTTTTAGACTAAGATCAATAGCTATCGCAATACAGCCTCTTTCTGTTTTCCATACATACAATTAACATACAGTTTTGAAAAATGTTTTTTCACAGTTGGAGTTATTGTAGGTTTGTAAATCGATGAATCAAGACCCATTCAATA
>JAIRTW010000021.1 GCA_031254875.1 Candidatus Bathycorpusculum termitum | reverse complement strand
CGGTTGGGAAATGCCAAATCTCTGTGCCGGTGGTAGCGTTGATGCAGTAGATGTTGCAGTCTTTGCAGCCAAAGAAAATCAAGTTTTCGCTGATTGCTGGTGAGGACATGATTGAGGCGCTTGTGGGAAAGCGCCAGAAGAGTTGGGCCGAGTTGGCTTGACTACTGTTGTTGTTTGTGTTGCCGTTGCGGCTTAGGTCATGGCGAAACATGGGCCAGTCTGTGTTGGTACTGGCGGAGGCTGATGATAGGCTATATAGGGGTATAACTATGAAAAGTAATATCAGCAACGCTGCGAGTGCTTTTTTCATAGTTATTCTTACATGCAATTCCTGTTTTAAAGCAATATAGTCTTATCGTTGTAACCCGAACTTTGCTTAGGAAATGTCTGTAAATAAAGTTGACGTTTATATACTTATATCCATAACTTTTCAAAGTTACCCCCATGGCATTTTAATTAGGTCGGAAAAAACCTCATAAATCTCCCCAGTTTTCTTCGGCAAAGCACACAAATACTCCCGCCCACGCTCCCACCTTTTCAAAAGGCCTTCTCAAATGGTTATGTTCTCAGCTATGTCTACTATGATATCCACAGGGTTTTCAAGTGCTGCAAGTTTGTCAGTGACGTCAAACCGTTTGCCCAAATACTGCTTGGCAACCTCAACCACTCTGTCCTCTGTTGTTGCAAACAGTGGAAAGCCCTTTTGGGTGAGATAGGTGTTGACGTAGGTTTTTGCCATATCTGAGATGCCAATACTGGGCACTCCTTGTAGGGCAGCTTCTCTTGTGATGGTACCGCCATAGCTGACTGCCAAATCCGCGTTTGCCACCAAATCGGCTGTGTCCTCAAAACCCTGTTTTCCTCTAAACACCTCTTTATTTTCATTGTATCTCTGAATGACCAAGACGTTTCCCAGTTCAGCGAGCTGTTGCGTCAATGTTTTGACGTTATCTTGCTTTTTTTCTGCATAGATAGCTCTGTTTTCTATCTGTCTGACTACAATTAGTGGTTTTTTTGTGTCGACTGTTTTTTTGGGCTTAACCTCTCTAATCCATGCAACCTCGTCAACCCCTTTAAAGACCACGACCTTGTTGACACAGTTAGCTTCTGTGAAGCTCTTGGGCAGAGCCTCAGAAACAACCACGGTGTGAGCAAATGGTAGCGTTAAGCGATTAACAGCGTATGCGTAGGGGGTATCGGCGGTTGTTATGATGGGTATGCCCAAGCCAAAGGCCGCTCGACAAAGCTCCACTGACTGGTGCGTAACCGCCACATCAGGCTTTTTATCTTTAAACATTCTTGAGAACTCGATGATGCGTTTGGAGCTTTCTTCAAGTCTTGAAGCAAGGGTTGTGGGTGCATATTTTCCAACGACCCGGGGGTCTTCACCAAGCATTTTTGCCAGTGGAATCGTATCGGGGTGCTCCCGGGTGGTAAAGATGAGTTCGTGTCCAACGGATCTGAATTTTTTAGCTATGGCCGCTGCATAGCGGACTTGTTTTCCTGTGCAGGCATCATACCAGACTCTCATTGTGACACCTTTCGTTTTTGCGCCAAGAATTCTTCCCGTTTAACTTCAAATTCCTCAAGGTGCATAACCTTTTTAGCCGGGCAACCAGCGACAACGGTTCTGGCCTGCACATCTTTGGCAACAACACTTCCGCCGCCAACCACAGCTTTCTCACCAACTGTAACGTTGGGCAGGACGGTCGCTCCACCGCCTATGGTGGCGCCGTCTTTAATGACGGGGGGTGTCATGTGAGTGCTTGGGGGATATTTGTCGTTTAAAAGACTACTGTTGGGCGCGATGAAGACATTATCACCAAGGATACAGCCATTTGAGATGGTGACATGGGCTTGTATGTTACAGTTTTTGCCCACAATGACGTTTTTGCCCAGATCAACAAAACTGCCAACATTGGTACCTGCACCGATTTTGGTATTTTCCCCTATGATAACATAGTTCCAAATCGCACATCCTTCGCCGATTTCTACGTTAGCGCCCATAACTATACCGACGCCTCGCTTTGAATTCTGCATACCGTCTTTTTGTGCTCCAGATTTAAATAGTTTTAAACTCATGGGTTCTATACGATGAATCGGCATGACTCAAGAAGCAATCCTCATAGTTGGTTTAGGCGAAATAGGTCACACTCTCTTCTCACTATATGCTGAGAAAAAATCTGAATTTGCAGTTTACGGTTTAGACCTAGACCAAACTAAAATGCAAAAACTCAACCAAGACAAAAACAAAATTCCAAACAAAATTGACATTTTACAGGTTGCACTACCCTGCGAAAGCCCAGAAAAATTCGCCGCAATCATCGCTGACTATGCCAAACAGTATCAACCTGTGCTGGTTATAGTTAACAGTACCGTGCCGCCGGGAACAACCCTCAAAGTCGCAGAAAAATGCGGTTGCCAAGTTGTGCACTCCCCCGCCCGCGGCGTCCACATAAGCGCCGAGCACATGGTTTGGGAAATGAAACGCTGGTCCAAATACATCGGTGGCGCCACCCTCCAAGCTGCAAAAGCCGCCAAAACCCACTTCGAAAAACTAGGCCTCAAAGTTAAAGTATTAAAGAGTTGCAACGAAACCGAACTGGCCAAACTTTTTGAAACCACCTACCGCGCCTGGATGATTACTTGTTTCCAAGAAATGCATCGCATCTCTCGTGCATTTAACGCCGATTTTAATGACACTGTTGATTTCCTCGAAGACACTCACCGTCAACGTTACGACCGTCCCGTAATGTTTCCTGGCTACATTGGCGGTCATTGCCTTATCCCAAACACCGAACTCTTATTCAAAGTCTATAATTCTGATTTCTTGCGCCTAATTTTAGCATCCAACGAAAAGCGCAAAGAAGAAATGAACGACCCCAAAATAAAAGCCGAAGCCCAGATGGTAGCAAACAGAGCCATAGCCCTAGAAAAAGAATTATCCGGAGAAAAAAACGTAATTCTTCCACAAAAACCCGCCAAAACTACTGATCCTTCGCCCAACTAAAATATCGTCCCATAGGCAGAGATTGAGCAGGTGGATGCATAAACTTTGTCTCTTAGAAACTAACCTCCATTACAAAATTGTAATCCCAGCTCTAATTGTTTTGGTGAGGCGGAGTTGGTAGTGTAATTTTGGTCTCTGTGTGCTTTTGCCTTGAAAAAGCGGTTTTTCTTGGGTAAGGCATAAAAGCAAATAATGCACACACTCATAAGCAAACATCAAAAGGTTTGATAATCCAATGTCCGCTAAAACCTTGCCTAGAAATTTCGTCTCAGTGGACCCAAGCAAATGTATCGGCTGTGGCATCTGTGAATATGCCTGCACCACCGAAAAAGGTGAAGGTAATTGGAATCCGATTCGTAGCCGAATCCGTGTTGTCCGTATGGTGCCTGTCTTCAATTTTGCTTTAACTTGTCGTGGATGCATAGATGCTCGATGTGTAAAAGCCTGCCCCGAACGTGCAATCACCCAATCAGAAGTTAATAGCCTCCTAATCATAGACGACAAAAAATGCAAAGGCTGTGACTGGTGCGTCCAAGCCTGTCCGCATGGTGGAATAACCATCCACGCAGAAACTGGCAAGGCCATCGCCTGCAACCTCTGCGAAGGTGACCCTCAATGTATCAAGACCTGCCCCGAAGAAGCGCTTGAAATCGTGGAATCCGACGAAGCCGCAGATAAACGCTTCAATGATGCATTGACAAAATTACCCCAACAAGCCGACCAGCTAACCGCCATCGTTGCACAAAAAGACTGGAAACCCCTCATTGCCTTAGCAGAACAACGATCTGAACGGGTGGCAGAAAAACTCGACGCCCTCAACCAACGTGCAAACGCAAAAAAACACAAAAAATCAACTTCCTAACCCAACTTTCCATAGGTTAACGTTTTCTTGTAGCCATCAAAGCGTGTGCCAATCTTTTTTATTAATTTTTTACGCAACTTGTAATGCCGTTCTTCTATACTGTATGTTGCTATATCCTGCTTTGTAGATACTTCATGGATGATATCCATTAGACACATAAGTGTGCCAGCGCATTTAAAATCTAGCGTGTAAAGGTTAACTCTACATCAGATAGGAAGTGCAAGTGATGATTGCTTCAAATCCTTTCGAGTTGTTCCGTCAAGAATGTCAACTTGTCTTAGCAGATGCCCTGGAGAAATCTCTTCCTGAAATCAAGCTACCCCTTATCAGTCTCAAAAAAACCCCCAACGTCGACTATGGGCAACTGGCAACATCGTTGTGTTTTGAGTTAGCCAAAAAGCTAAACCAGAGACCGCTGGACTTAGCTGAGCATCTGGTTGGGGCAGTTGACAAATCTAAATTTAATCTCCTCGACAAGGTTACGTCTGCAGGCGGCGGATACATAAACTTTCATGTAAACTTTGCCAAATTTACCTTGCTCACTTTACAATCCATCAAAGAACTAACCAGTCAATATGGTTTTGTAAAAACGGACACGCCCCAAAAAATCATCGTGGAACACACCAGTGTTAATCCCTTGCACTCCATCCATATCGGGCAGGCCCGCAATCCCATGCTGGGTGACACTTTAGCTCGTATCCTCCAATACCGAGGTCATGATGTTTCTCGCCACTACTATATCGATGATGTTGGACGCCAATCATCTGTTGTGGCATATGGTTATTCAAAGCTAGGCCGGCCCAAACCCACCGAAAAACCTGACTTGTTTGTGGGCAAAATCTACACCGTGACCTCCTGTATTGTCGAAATCAACCGGCTCAAAAGAGCTCGCGATAAAGCTGTTGCATTACACAATGCCGATGACTTAGTCAAAATAAACAAAGACATCGATGACTGGATGTCTATTGCCGCTGAACTCAAAGAGAAATACCCCATACTCTTTGAGGTCCTGCTGGCAAAAGTCAGCGAAGACTCAAACCCTGAAGAAGAAATTAACCGCCTCAATCACGCATACGAAAACGGACAACCCGTAGCAAAAGACCTTGTCCGTGAAGTCAGCAACCTCTGCCTTGACGGTTTTCGTGCTACCATGAACCGCATAAACGTCACCTATGATTCGTGGGATTGGGAAAGCGATTTTGTATGGACCCCCCAAGTCAGTGAAGTCATGACTAAACTCAAAACAACCCCCTATATCTCCAACGAAAAGGGGGTATTACAATTTAACGCCGACCAAGTCACCCAAACACTCAACCTCAAACCCAAACTCGGTTTGAGCCAAAACAACGAAATCCCTCCCCTAACACTCGTCCGCGCCGACGGCACCACCCTCTACACCACCCGCGACATAGCCTACACCATCTGGAAATTTAAACACGCCGACAAAGTCATAAACATCATCGGCATGGAACAATCCCTAGCCCAACTCCAACTTAAACTCGCCCTCTATGCCATGGGCTACAACAAAGAAGCTGAAAACCTAACCCACTTCGCCTACAACCTCATCACCCTACCCGGATACAAAATGAGTAGCCGGCGCGGTCACTACATAACCCTCGACGAAGTGCTCAACGAAGCCATCCAACGTGCCTATGAAGAAGTCTCTAAACGCTCTCCCACACTAAATGAAGAAGAAAAACACAACATTGCCAACTTTGTCGGATTAGGGGCCGTTAGATATACGCTCATCGACATAGACCCAAGCAAACCCGTAGTATTCACCTGGGAACGTGTCCTCAACTTTGAAACCAACAGCGCCCCCTACGTACAATACACACACGCCCGAGCTAGCAGTATCCTACGAAAAGCAACCATTAAACCCCAACCCCCACAATTTGGGCTACTCTCCGAACGGATAGAAAAAGAACTGGTTTTGACTCTAGCAGGATTCCCCGACACATTTATCGAAGCAACCGAATACCTCAAACCCAACATGGTAGCTGACTACGTCAACAGTCTAGCCGACAAATTCAATACCTTCTACAACGCCTACCCCGTACTCAAAGCTGACTCACAAGATCTCATCGACGCCCGCTTAACACTGGTGAAAGCCATCCAAACCGTCATGAAAAATGCACTAAATCTCATCGGTGTGGTCGCACCCGAAAAGATGTAATAACACACTAAAAACGAGTAAATTTTTTTCTCTTGCGTTTCATCAGCAGATAGTAATCCTTCTAAAAATTTCATCTACGATTTGTTAATGTCAATCGTTTAGACTGCTGGAGACAAGTATAGTCGAGTTGATGGTTTCTATATTCAAAAACAACTTTTGGGCTGTCTAAGCTGTGCTGGTATTGGATATTTTCTGTTTGCCCATGTTGGCACTTGAGGCTTGTTTACTGTTTCCCGTAAAGCCTTTAAATGGGCTGGGTGTTTCTATATCTCCGCAAGCCTCAGATGAAGGTGTAATCTAAGCGGAGGTCGCCAAGCATGGTCAAAGGCGTAAGACTGAGGCTCTTATCCCGCAGGGGTTCGTGGGTTCAAATCCCACCCTCCGCACCATCTAGTTAAGTATAGTTCTGTTCCTCAATTTTTGGGTTTAACGGGTCAGGAAGCGTTTCTGCCTTTTAAATTCCTAAAAAGCCCTCTAAAGGTATGATAACCAATCAATCGACCTGTGTTATGAGTGACGGTACGCCTTTAAAATCCTAACTCGTTTGCTTATCCAAACATTTTAACTGCTTATGTGCTTGGTTAGTAAAGAGGCGGTATGTATTCAGCAGTATGGTTTGTTAGACTTTAGCACCTCGTTTTCATGAAATTTAGTTTTTTTGCTGTTTTTGTTCAACAAACATTATTGAAGGCCTGTTTGCGTATGTTCGCCTC
>JAIRTW010000076.1 GCA_031254875.1 Candidatus Bathycorpusculum termitum | reverse complement strand
GCAGGTGTTGCATTTTTTGGCAGAGTATAATGCAGAGGTCTACACACGAGACATCGTACTAACCCTTGAAGATGAAAAAACCCTAAACAAAGAAGACTGATAATTTTGTCCCAAAGCCGGAATTTGCGGACATTTGTCATTTCCCAAAATAATTTCACCCCATAAAAAAAGTTCCCCTCCTTTCGTTATTTGGCGATAACATAGAATGAACTCACTTCAATCCATAAAAGATAACCAGTCAGCAGACAGCACCAAATCTTTTTTTCGGGTTTACTTGCTAACAGTCTGGCGTACCCTGCCTTTCTTTGCTTTTCTCATAGTAACGCCAAACGTACCACTTTTTCAGGGAAGAGACAAACAGACCACTATCAATCTTATCAATATACCCAGTCTCGCATAAAGTATTGAGAAGAGTTACGGGTCTGACGGCAACTGGAATATCATTTTTAAGCATATAAATTATTTTTTTTCTATCAATATATTCAGTTTTCCTTTGAACATCTCGTTTTTCAATGTTTTCTGTAAATTCATTGTATGGAGCAATTCCCATACTTTTAAAAAAATTAGTGATAAAACCAACGGCATCTTTATCCATCATCTTGTCGAGCAGTTGCTTATCTCCTTTAGCTTTTGCCTTAGACGCTTCATCCATTCGACCTTCGAGGGTTTTAATAAAGCCGGATATTTTTTCTTCGGACTTCCGGCTTGAGTTTAAAGTGCTGATAAGTGTTTCCAAGATAGACATTCGTATGTTCATTTCTAAATGACTGTTGCCTGACAGAGGATATCTTTTTTGAAAATGGTTTTGAACTGCGTAGGTGTAAGCAGGTCCAAAATAAATAAAACTCATTATGTCGATAAAGGCATCTTCACAGCAGTTACTGGAAGTGAAACCAGTCGCCTTACAGAAAGATTCAAACACTTTCAGTTGTTTATCAATTACATGAAAGGTTTCATGCCCCATGATGAGCAATGATAAGGGGTTTTTAATATCGATGCCTGAATAAGTTATAACTTGGGCATTTGATTCTCTATATTTTGGTTTTTCGCCAAGCTTATCAAAAATACTAAAAATAAAATTATTCAAATCATTTGCTATGAAATCGTTACTTTCAATTAGAATAAACGGGGTTTTTAATTTGAATTTTTCGAGTGTTTCGTATACAAAGATGTAAGCCGCTAAGGTAGTACTCACATTTGAATAAAGATTGTTAACAATTGCGCGTATCATATCACTAAACTTTCGTATCGCATCACGATAGACAAAGATTGTTTGCGGGTGTGCTCGGTAGAACGAGACTTGTAACGGGCTACTTGTAAAAATTTTCTCTAATTTATCAGCCTGCGCTGTTAAACTAACTATTCCATCCTGCAAATAATTCAGAGTGTTTTCAATGTTCTTGCTAATAAAAATATAAGATGTGACGAAATCAGCAAACGTTAGCCCTTCACTTAAGTCATCCAAAGTTGAAGTTATTACCGAAAAGTTTGCATTGATTTCGTTTACTGTTTCTTCATCTAGAACTGACAGTGACGGCATCTAACAACTCCATTAGAATAGAAGCACACACTTTAGCTTCATTTTCCTCAATTGTCTCCGGTGTCTTAGACAATGTTGCAGCTACCTCAAGCATCTTTGCAGCAATTCTTTCCGTTGCGTTGCCGTTTGGTAGAAAGTGTGAGCCTAAATCTTTCGCTAACGTTTCAACCGATGAATCTTTGATTTCAATAAATGATGACCTGAACGGCTCGGCTTCTTCATAACGCTTTTCTTGAATGAGATTAAGTGCTGTAATTGCTGATACTAAACGCATTTCTTCTCTGAGAACGCTCGTTTCGGCTGAAAATTTTTCGGACAAAACTCATCGCACCTTGCCATGTAAAAGATACGTTGTCATTTGGGTACTTATGTTTTGCTATTTCGCCGAATGTATATCTTCGGCACAAATTATGCAATTCGGCGAGAATCGAGATTTCTAATTTAGATTTAAATGTTAAAATAGCTACATGAATTTATTCATTTTATAAACAAAATAGTTAATGTGGTGTGAGACTGTGTTTTAGATGCTGTCTGAAGAAATGTTTGTAAAAGTCTTTAACGCTTCAGAGTCATAATCTGGAACGCTGACTACCAGGTGATCCGAATCCAATTTGTCTCTAACAACGGGTCTACGCTGGAAATCTTGAAGAACGGAGTTTATTTTCTCAAGTGACAAAGAAACGACCCTAGTTAGTGGACGAATCGCTAAAGGAAAGTTCCCAGCGTTAAATAACGATAAGAATATGTGATCTGAGAAACCCGGATCAATAACGCCGGAACTGACAATTAGCCCCAATTTTGCCAATCGCGCCCTTGCTTCTATTCGGCCAACCATATTTTTAGGCATTTTAACATACTCAAATGTGTAAGCAAATAGAAGCTCCCCCGGTATTATGACAAGATCTTTTCCGTAGGGACAGATAATCCTATCAGTGATTGTATTTAGAACAATCTCCGCATCGACATCAAGCGTATTATGACGACCTTGTTTAAGTCGGAATAGTTCATTATCTATTCTTAAGTCTAGTCTAGCACCGTAGATCTGGTTTTTATCCAGCAAAGGATGCACTATCAAGGGATCTGCACGGTCGATAGAATTCAGTTTACTAAAGATTTCGTTATCTGTAAGCATGGTCATCTAATTCTTTTTTCGTTTCCTTTACGATTTTTTAAAATTAAGGCGAAGTTTTTTGATATTATCTGCTGTAAGCGCTAATTCCCCGTCAGGCGTCTCGATTATAATTTCAGACGGCGCCGTTCTGCTTTCTAAATATGTTACCAATGCAACAATTACAGCCCCCGCAACCGTTATAGTAAATTCCAAAACTTCAAGCGGAAGAAACCCTTTTTGATTATCTGCCTTGTATTGAACCTTTCCTTCATCAAGTCTTTTCATCAATTCTGTTTCTTCGCTTCTTGGCACTCTCAGAGTTAGCGATTGCATATCTTTCCCCATTATTGATGCTTGATCATTCTTTAAAGCATTTTCGCTCCTTTGTGCTTTGTATTGTATCTCAAAATTATCCTGTAAACGACCCGAATGAGTTAACCTCCGCACTCTTCATAAATAGACACAGAGGCGCGTCAGATGGCGAATAAATTATACGGCAGAGAGGAATGTTTCTCTTTTCGGAACAGTTATACCAATTAAAATTATACACAAGACATCTTTAACGTGACAAAAACGTGTTTCCAGGTTCCACTGTTTCTTTTTCACCCCAAGAAATTCACATGCAAACCAACAACGGTAGCCCACACTTAAATCTCTAAACTTATTAGGGATAAAACGATTACTTTTTTTAGTGTTAAATATGGAACCTCAGAATCAAAACTATGATTTTGAGGAAAGGCATAACACTCAAACAAGTAACTCTCTTCCCCGGCCCCACTTGAATGAGTATGTGCCCTTCCTCAAGCTTTTAGCGCTAACTTTGCAATTTTTTGACAATGTTTTTTAACGTTTCATATCTCAGTCAAATTTGATCAAAATCCAAAAACAATCTTAAAACATGTCAGAACCATACAAAAATCTCTAAGGACGATATTGTCAATATTGGTAATATCGATATTAAAAATTTTCACGTTATTGCGGCAATATTTGAGGTATTTTTTGAATTTCAGCCAAATTTGAACGCTTTATAAATGACGTATTGTTTTGACGTATGTATTCAGCTCTCAACGAAAATATGTCTTTAGATAGTTCACTTTTCGTCAGGATTTAGTTTTTCGTGTCATTTTTATTCTGCAGGCATGTTTGTTTATACATATTTATGCACCTGTGCTCGATGAAACGGCCCTAAAAACACGTGAGCTGAATACATACGTTTTGACCATCATATTTTTGCGATGTTATATTCGAACAAATATTGAGCATGTTATAGAAATTTGCGCTGCTTGTATGTGTGGCCATATTTCTGCACACATAACCAGGATTGTTATTAGGGCATGTCCGACACGGGGTAACATACCAAAATGGGCCTTCCAAGTTATTCATCGCAGATAAAATGAGCATGCCGCCATTTATAGGGCATCATAACAGATTAATTAGGGATTAAACAACTCAAGCAGTGATTAGGGAACTTCTGTCAGATTGTCACGCAACGCTAACCAGCGTTTAAACTCTAAACCGGTACACTTACCCCTGCCCAGCCAGTTATCACCATACTTGCATTTCAACTTCTCGTTGTAGGATTCAAAAGTCTCTGATTCACTCACGTCTATACTGTCTTTCTTTGGCACTTTTGCAACTCCCATGAGGGTATAGGCACCCCTTTAAGTTAAGTTTTAGCTAAATTAGCCCTCCCCTCTAATCGGGGCCGTTTGTTTAGAGAGTATTTTTCCTCACAAAAACTGATTAGATTAGAGACCTAAGCGTAGGTGACCCTCATGCATACCTATGCGAGATTACATTTTGGCTGAAGTTTATCGAGGTTCATACTTGAGAATTGTTTTTCTGTGACGCGCCACTGCCAGTTGCCCAATGGGTGACTGGGATTATTCATTCGTGCCTCAGCACCTAAGCCCAAAACGTCTTGAAGGGGAAGAATACACAAACCCGCCAATGAGGAGGTAACGAGTTTGATAGCCTCAAAACTGACATCTCTCTTAGAAAGTGGCTTGCCGATTAGTTTGGAGAGGGTTTGGCGCTGTTTAGTATTGGCTTCTGTTGTGAACCAGCCACGTACTGTGTTGGTATCATGGGTACCGGTGTATGCTACCGAATTTTTAACATAGTTCTCTGGAGTGTGGAGATTGGTTTTGGAGCCGTCTAGGCCGAAGAGCAATATCCTCATGCCGGGAATCCCCAGTTGCTCGATTATCTGCTTGACAGGGGCATCGATGTAGCCCAAATCCTCTGCTATGAAGGGCAAAGAAGGAAAAGCCTGTTTCAGTGTCTCAAAAAATGTTTGGGAGGGTGTTTTAATCCAGTGACCTCTCTTGGCGGTTTTTGCTCTTGCGGACACTTGCCAGTAGGCCACCAGCCCACGGAAATGATCCAGCCGCAACCGGTCGCAGAGTAATAGGTTGTGTTTTATGCGGTTTATCCACCATTCAAATCCAGTTTTTTCGTGTTTTTGCCAATCATAGACAGGATTGCCCCACAGTTGTCCTGTCGTGCTAAAGTAATCCGGCGGTACCCCTCCGACGTAGTGGGGTTTACCGTTTTGGCAGAGGTTGAAGAGCTCAGGGTGCACCCAGACATCGGCGCTGTCGTGGGCAACATAGAATGGCATGTCTCCGAGGATTCTGATCTGCTTTGTTTTGCAATATTCTTTGAGACGACTCCATTGGCTGAAGAAAAGGTATTGGAAGAATTTTTCGGCTTCGATTTCTTCTTTTAATTGTTGTTGTTTTTGGTTGATTATTTTGGGTTCTCGGTTCCGGATGGATGGAAGCCATTCATACCAGGGGGTATCTGTTTTTTGTCTCAATGCAGCATAGAGGGCATAGTCACATAGCCAACGCTCATTTTGGCTACAGAAGGTATCAAACTCGGAGGTTTTAATCCTTGATTTTTTAAAGTTTTGGTATGCCTCTTGGAGCATAACCTTCTTTTGGGGATAGATTGCGGCAAAAGCCACTTGGGATCCAAACTTTGATATCTGTTTGGCATTCAGCTTGGGCAGGAACCCGTCTTTAGTGAGCTGTTGGGGACTGATTAAGAGCGGGTTCCCGGCGAAGACGGAGCTTGTTTGGTAGGGTGAGTTGCCGTCTTTAAGCCGGATTGGCGATAACGGAAGGATGCTCCAATATTGTTGCTTGCTATCGGCGAGCAAATCAACAAACCGATAGCTCTCAGGGCCCAAATCGCCGATGCCAAACGCCGAGGGAAGAGAGGTTATGTGAAGTAAAATGCCACTGGCGCGTGGAGGTTTAGCCATGTTCATCACCATAGAGCAGGGCAACGGGGAAATTGTTCAAGATGTCTCTGATGGGCAGATGCCCAGAGCTGGAGGACAGGGTTTTCTCAGTGAATATCTCGGTCCATCTTGTGGGTGCGGCTTGGGGGAGGTGGATGGAGGTATCTGCCCAGTTAGCATCGCCCCAAGTTACTGGGCGTTTTGTGTTGCTCTTTTTGGGTTCATCCGCCCGTATATAGAGCAAGTTAGCAGGAAATCGGGGCACAACAACCAGTGCATAGGCGCCGCCGTTTCTTCGACAGAAAGCCACCACATTCTTGGCTTGTGCACCCTTGACGGTTAGCGGCAGATACTGTCCTTGCTCGAAGAGTAACTGTTGACTCTTTCGGAACTGGAGTGTTTTGTAGATTGTGTAGAGTTTGGCTTTTCCATCCTGTGGAGCATCCAAAAGAGCGTCGGCTCTTTTGGGGTTTAGTTCGGCAACTTTAGTTAACAATTTTTGTCTCAGCGTAAAGTTTACGGGGCGGCGGTTGTCGGGGTCAACAAGGGTTAGGTCCCACAGCTCGCTACCCCAGTAGAAGTCTGGGATGCCGGGGCAGGCGGCTTTAAGCAGAGTCTGTGATAGTGAATTAAAAAAACCATAGCTAGCGATTTTTCTTTGGAAAGACAAAAAGGTATCCATAAACTCAGCGTCGGATAGAATTGATGCAACAAAAGTAACTACCGCCTCTTCATAGGGCAAGTTGGGGTCAAGCCAGCATGAATGCACTTTAGCTTCCCGCAACGCCTTAACCATGTGCTGAGCTATGCGATCTGGAAACTCTTTTTCCATATCATCCCAGGGGTAAGTACCAAGGAGGGTCTGGTAAAGATAATACGTTTCACTGTCGTCGGGGGCAATGGTATTGTTGATTTGTATTTTTTTTGAGGCACTGATTTTTTTCCACTGCTTCACGTTCGCTTGGAATTCATCGGGAATTTCACTTAGCACGTTGAGTCTTGCTCGCACGTCTTCACCCCGTTTGACGTCATGGGTACTGGTGGCGTTGAGCGTCAGCGGCCAGTTCTGCTGGCGTAACTGGTTAAACTCATGGAACTGCCCGGTGGATACGCCAAACTGAGCAGGACTGGAACCCACCTCATTTAGCGATAGCAATCTCACATAGCGATAGAGCACGGTGTCCTCGAGGCCTTTTGCCATGACCGCCCCAGTGAACTGCTGAAACCGCTTCAGCGCAAAGAACGCGCCAGAGGATGTTTGGCGTTCTTTTAGCAGACGAGCTATGGCAGAGAATTTGTTGGCAAGCAGGGGGTTTTGTTGTTCAGCTAACTCAAGCGCCGCTCTAAACTCCGAGTCATCGCCATCGTTTGATTCGTCGAGATAAGTACGATATAGGGGAAAACAAGCCATAAGTGCCACAACCGCGGCAAGCGTCTCTTGGTCAAGCGGTTTGCAACAAGCAGATTCACACAGGGCATCATCAAACAATCTTGATAGATTCTGTGCATCCCCCAAAAAATAAGTCTCCACAAAAACTTTTTTTGCTTCGTATAGAAGAGCATCAAAGTTTTGTATGTTACCAGTAGAGTTTTGGTACAGGGTGTTAAATGCGGGTTCATGATCGGTTTGAACTAAGAGTTTGTTGACATAGTTGAGAAAGTCGTAGCCTGTGGTGCCTTTGATGGGCCAGGTTTTTGGAAGCTGTTCTTTGTCTGTGAGGATTTTTTCCACAACTATGTAAGCGTCAGGACATCTGGTACGTAGCTTTTTGAGGTATGATTTGGGTTCGTAGAGTCCGTCGATGTGGTCCACTCTTAGGCCGCTAATTTTGCCGGACTGTATCAGTTCAAAAATGAGGCGGTGCCATTCTGTGAAGGCGGCGGGGTTTTCCATGCAGATACCGATTAAGCTGTTGATATCAAAGAAACGGCGGTAGTTGATGCTTTTAAATGCTGTCCGCCAATGGGCCAGACAGTAATGTTGTCGTGATAGCAACTCTGTGAGGAATCTGGGGTTGTTATTATATTTGTCAAGTTCCTGCTGAACTGAGTGGGATAGTTCCAGATGATGTTGGGTGTTTGTGTTTATTGGAAACTCGAGACTACCATATGCTATTTTGAAGCCATGGTTATGGATTAGTTTTATTTGTCTTTTTTTTAGGCACTGTTTGTAGGGTTCTGCAAGGATGGGCAGTAACAGCTTCCCAGATAGCTTCTCTGAGGGATGGTTCCAGTCTATGTCAAAGAAACGAGCACCTGTTGAGTTGGCACCCTTTGCTAAAACGTCGCAGATTCGTTTGTTTTGTGTTGTGTAGGAGGCGTGGTTTGGGACAATGTCTTGTAGCCATTCCAGACCGTAAGTCTGGACTTCCTTTATGAGATCTTCAAAACCGGCTCTTCCGCCGAGCTCGGAGTTTATGACTGCTGGATCGGTTATGTTATAGCCATGCAGGCTTTCTGCTTCAGCTTGGAAAATTGGTGATGCATAGATATGGGATATTCCTAGTTTGTTTAGGTAGGGCACGATGGCTTTTAGGTGGCTAAAAGTAAAGTTTTGATTTAGTTGTATGCGGTAGGTCGCGGTGGGTGTCTTCAAGGGTTATGCCAACCGTATGCCGATTAACTCGCACAGAGTGGCAAACGCTGCAACCCAAACCTGTGAGGTCGTGTCTTTTTTGGTTTTTAGGGTTTGATATTGGTTCTGTGCGATTTTAAAGGAGATATTTTGAGATTGCCAAAGATCAAGTTGTAGAGGAAGCTCGCGGATCATGCGGATTAGGAGGGTTATGTCGGTTATTGTTTCGAGGTTTTCGGGTGCCTCGGCGAGTTTATTGAATTCTTTGGCGATTTTTTCGCTGGCTTGGAAACCTAAAAGCTGAGAGTCAAAAGTGACAGCAAGGTGTTTGGAGTCGTTGATGAGTTTTCTAAGTTTCTCCAAATCCAGGGTTTGAGCAGAGAGTAACTGTTCTATATCCATATTAAGAACAGCTTCGGCGGCTAACTGCAGGGGCTTGGGTGGAAGGATGCGGTTTTCCTTCATGAAACGAAGCATCGCAGAGTTGTCGTGGTAGATGATATCGTTGAGTTCCTTGGCTTTCTTTAAACCGCCTGCTACGATATATTCAAGGATATGGCGCTGGTCATCTCTGAAGAGATCATTTAGTGAATAGTTCTGCCCAAAATATTTTGATAAATCCACAATTATCTCATTAATCTGCCCCTTCTCAAACGAATCAGTTAACTTGGCAGACAAGGACAGAAACTGCTTTTTGGGCATATCCAGTTGGACGCCACAGGTGACATTGTGATCACCCATCCAGATAGCCGCACAACTAAAGGCTTGCTCGTCAAGGGTTATGGAGGAGAAAACAGTGGAGCGGTTGAGGATGAGACGGAATTTTCCGTCATCACATCTTGCAACATTTTCCATTTTTATGCTAAAACAGCTACTAGGTATCTTGGAAACCACAGCAGTGGTTTCTATGTCCCCAGAGAAAAGTTCTCGCATGGTATTTTGGGCGCTTATCTTGGCAAAATCCACTACGGCGGGTTTTACAAATATCCCATAAATTTTGGCACCATTGCCAAATTCAGCAATGTTGCTGGGTGCGCCTTCAAGTATTTGGAGGTATTTAGTTTCTAAGTCGAGATCGAAAAGTTCTTTGGCTAACTGCATTACCCGCGCGGCGTACATCATGACCTGTACGGCTTCGATGCCGCTGATTTCGTCAAAGAACCAGCCGCAACTCGTGTACATAAGCATAGCATGGCGTTGCATCTCTAAGAGTTTGATAATTCGGCGTTTTTCATTCTCCTTTAGCGGTCGTTTTGAGTGGGTTGTGAAAAATGCTTCAATGTTTTCTCTTGAGCGGTTTAGGACTATAGTTATGTAGTCGTTTCGGCTACCCCAGGGGTCGTTTAGGTATTGGGAGATGTCCTGTTCAAATTGGGGTATGAGTGTATCTCTGAGCCAGTCCATGGCTTCTCGGAGGGGTTTGCGCCAGGCTTGGTGCCAACCGGCTTTGCCCATGTTATCGCCGCAGTCGTTTCTCCATCGTTCCACGCCATGGTTGCAACTCCAAGAGGTGTTCTCGATTATCTGTACTTCGTGCAGGGGTGGATGTTTTTCGAGGAATTCGGCATAGTTTGTGAGTTCGGCGGTTTCGTTGGAGACAATGTAGTAAATGCAGTATGCTAGTGTCATGTCACCATGAGGGTGGTGATGTCCATAGAGTTCTCCGTCGCTGGCAACGCTTTCTAGTAGTGCTTCGTTTTCTTTGGTGTTTAGAGCGTCGATGAGGCGTTTGGCGAAGGCTTCACCGTTTTCCAGCAGATGTCCAAAAGAGATGTCGGTGGCTGTACGTCGGTCAAAGAAAAACAAAGTAATTGTTTTTCCTGAGGGCAAACAACACAAGTATGGATATCGGGGGTCGATTTTGCTATCAGAGATGTCAGTCCAGTTTTCTTCGCCGATTTTGCGCATCTTTGAGGCTTGATGGGGGGAGAGTATGGTGAATTTAATGTTGTTTTCCGCTAAAACTTCAAGGGATTCTGTATCCACCGCTGTCTCAGGCAACCACATGCCCTCAGGAAATCTGCCAAAGCGGACCTCAAAATCTTTGATAGCCCACTTTACCTGGGTCTCTTTGTCGTGGCGGTTAGCTATGGGCATTATCAGATGATTATAGATCTGGGCTATAGCAGAGCCGTGTCCTCCAAAGTTAGTCATACTTTCTTTGTCAGCGTTGAGGATAGATTGGTAGACTGGAGGGTTATGCTTAGCCAGCCAATAGAGCAGGGTTGGACCAAAGTTGAAGCTTATGCGGCTATAGTTATTGATTAAGCCGATAATGCGCCACTCTGAGTCCATAACGCGGCTGACGGCGTTGGGGGCGTAACATTCAGCGGTGACTCGTTCGTTCCAATCGTGGTAGGGTTGGGCGGAGTCTTGGAATTCGACTTCCTCAAGCCAGGGGTTTTCGCGGGGCGGCTGATAGAAGTGCCCATGGATGCATAGATAACGTTCAGTCAAGCTGTTTGCCATCCTGGGATTCTTTGAGAAACACTGCCAAATGGAAGGCATTTAGGGTATGGGAGTCGCCTTTGATTGCTAAAGTTGGAAGCGTTGATCCCAAACCAGCATAGGCGAAATCTGCGGAATCCAGCACTTTTGTGTATGGTCCGCCTTCGAGAGGGAAATCGTAGTGCTCGGGGGTTTTTGTGCAGTTTGCGATTATGCCTGCTTCTGTTTTGTTGTTTTGTTTATGTACAAACAGGATGTTATTTTGTGTGTGGATATGTTTTATTTGCCGCTTGGTCTGGGGATGAAAAATCGAGTGATTTCTTCGTAACGTAATCAATGCACGATAATATGAGAGGATCTTTTGTCCATGCTCACTGTTACGGGTTTGCCAGTTAAGTTTGGACTTCTCAAAGGTTTTGGGGCTCTGAGGGTCAGGCACCTCGCCTTGCCAGTGAAAAGCAGCAAATTCCTTTTTCCGCCCTGCCCTGACGGCCTCAGCGAGTTCTCTGCTTTGGTAGTCGACAAAAAACTGAAACGGCACCGTCTCGCCATACTCTTCACCCATAAACAGTAGAGGGACATAGGGTGAGAGCAACACAATACCGGCAGCTATCTTCGCCGCTTCAAACCCTAAGAGCGCCGCTAAACGGTCACCTAAGAGTCGATTGCCCACTTGATCATGGTTTTGGCTAAAGACGATGAATCGGTCTGCGGGTATCCAGCTGTAGGATTCTCCGAGGCGTTTACGTTTGCAGTTGGGTTCATCGCCAACAAAGATAAAGCTCTCAGTTAAGGTTTCGACTATGTCTTGGATGCCGTCATAGCCACTGTAGTAGCCTTCCCGCTCACCAGTGAGAAGGGCGAAAACTGTATGCTGAAAATCATCAAGCCACTGGGCATCAAAGCCAAAACCCCCCTCGCTTAGAGGAGTGAGGACACACGGAACATTGCGACCGCTTTCAGCGATGAGATAGGCTTTTCTGCTGGTGGTTTCGAGGTAGTTGTGGAATTTTTCGTTGAGTTCCGCTAGAAAGTGGCGGGGACTTTTGTCATGCATGGAGAGAACGGCGTCGAGGCGTATACCGTCGAGGTGGTAGTTACTTAGCCAGTGGATGATATTTTCGAGAAAGTAGTTGCGTACCCCGTCATTTTGGGGGCCGTCGAGATTTAAGTTTGCACCCCAGCGACCGAGGTGCGTGGGGGGGAAATATGGGCCGTAGCTGTTTAGGCAATTGCCTTCAGGTCCCAGATGATTGTAGACGCAATCTACAAACAGCGCGATGCCTTGATTGTGGCATTCATTAGCTAGTGCTTTGAGATCGTCGGGTTTACCGTAGCTGTTGTGCACTGCATAAGGAAAGACACCATCATATCCCCAGTTGCGTATGCCGCTAAATTGTGTGATGGGCATGAGTTCCACGGCATTTATACCAAATTCGTGAAGCGCCTTAATTTTGCCTTGAACTGCTTTGAGAGTGCCTTCTGGCGTAAATGTTCCCACGTGTAACTCGTAGAATACCAGATCTTTGATGTCTAAACCGCGCCATTTGTGATCACTCCAGCGAAATGCATCATGATCGATAACCTGTGAGACCCCAAAGACGCCCTTTGGCTGATAGTGTGAGGCGGGATCTGGCTTTTGGGTTTTATCATCTAACTCGTAGAGATAAGGGGTGTCTGCTTCAAGGCCATCTGTGGTATGGGTCCAATATCCTCCTGCAGATTTGTCCATGGAGAAATGCTGATTTTCTTTTGGCAACACAAGCTTAAGATGACTTTGGTTTGGAGCCCACACTATAAAACGGCAGGTTCCATCTTGAAAATCCGCGCCCACATGCAAATGGTTTATCCCCAAAATTTTTTAGTGAAAATTTAACGGATACGGCATCAACTATTTGGAAAACAAGATGCTAGTCTTTTAACCGTTAAAACTTCATTAGCAGTATTATTGGAGACGAACTAATAATATTTTGTCCCAACCTGTCTTTGGGAAAGCGCAGGCTTTTCATACAGAAAAGTCAGCAACCAAACTGTATTTTTTATCTGGAACTTGTTAGTTTTGTGCCATAGGTATTAGGTTTGAAAATATTTCAGGCATAAAAAAGGTGGAACACTCTTTTGGAGGTTTTAAACGCTGGTTGTGGCACCGTTGCATATGGTACAAATAGGGCACACCAAACTCCAAAATTTGCCGCTTAAGTATTAAGCGGTGGCAAAATAAGCCTAACAAGGATCTGCGGTACAAAATGGAAAGTTCCGGTAATATATAGGCCTTCACAGCTTGCTGAAAGTAAAAGCGGTCTATAGGCCCATCATGCTATGTTCATGTTCGCCTTCTTCGTTGATGTGGTGCATAACATGAATGGCTAAACCTGTTGCGGCCCCTGCGGACAATCCGATAAGCAGATTGTTTAGCCATGCGTACTGGCCCAATAAAGCCAGCACGACAAGGATGTCAAAACCTATGGCGACAACAAGATAGCCAACACACCACATTTTAACACTCATACCGCGGGGCTTGTTGATGCCTATACCACCCAGCAGACCCAGCATGATTAAGAAGCCGACTAATGCATAGATTAGGTTGAAGCTGAATTCCAAATGGTTCACCCGTTTCTCAGGCTATGTTCCTATAGGTCTTAATTAGGCTATTGGGTCAACAAGCTTTGACTTTTCGAAAATTATTTTACAGTGAAATAATTTCCGGAAAAGGTGACTGCGTGTAAAACTCTACTAACCTACGTTTTATTTTCACATCAAACATCAGCGTCTTCATCCGCCGGAATATATGGAATCAATCCCTTACAGAAAGCTTCCTCCTGCACTTCACGCGGCATAGTGCGAATATCAACGATAAATCCATTTACCTTTAGATACCATATCAGGGGATTTCTATCGATACGACTTTTCAACTGAAATTCCGTGTTGAAGTACGATAAATCCAAAAGTTTGTTTACTTCAGCGGCCTTATTGCCCGCTGTGCTTTTTGACAAGCTAAACCATTCTGCGATTTCATCCGCGGTCATGTTTATGGATTGGGATTTGTCAAAGATGAAATTATTGGAGCCGATAGCGTAAACAATCCCGCAAGCCCATGTTTGCACCCTTCCCGACACAAGAGGTGACGGCCGTTTGCGGCATAACTTTGCAAGCGCCCTCAAGCATATTCCCTTGTATTCTTCGTTCAATTTTTCATCGCAGAATTTTTCGATTATATTCGCAACTTCCACATATCGCGCAGATATTGATTGCGGCACGTTTGCACCTTTGGTGTCACCAACCGGCGGAGTGAGCTGGGAAGACTTAGGTTTCTTTGCAACAGATTGCGGTTTGATAGGGATGGGAGGTACGCCTATAGCCTCAATTATTCCAGTCGTTTCTTTTGCTTTTTCATAGGAGTCTTTTATGCTGTCTCTTAGACCTTTACCGAAAGAAACGGAATGAGGTCCAAGAAAGCTGTCATAAATAATTTTGCCCTTAAAAGGCAGTAATACTGCGTCAACTATATAAGGAACATCGTAAAGCACGGTTTCTTTGATAGAGGTGCTTATACCGCATACGCCATAAAGTTTCGCGGAGTCTTCAAATGTCATAAAAACAGAATATGGCTTTAAGTGTTTCACCACTATAAATCGATCTTTTATAAAGTTTTTACGCCAGTCTTTTAATATTTCACACTCGATTTCGTTTAATTTGTTAAATTCATTTTCGCACAAAAAATCATCTATCCACTGCGGATTTTCCCACAGCTTCGGGCGGATGACGATAAATGGCGTTTCATTTATGCGTTCACCGTAGACAGGCTTTTTAAACGCAGGTACAATTTTATGTTTTTGATTTATAGTCCAAATCAGAGTCCCCCACAATTTGTAGAACAGTTCGATTTCAGATTGAGGGAGTTTCATAGAGACCAAACACCTACTTTATTCAATTCATCGATAAATGCAGACTTACGTTGGTATTTCAACTTAAAATTGTTTTTCATTTCAGCAACTTCCGCCTTGTAACCCGCAGGTGCCATCAGGAAAACTACCCTCAATATTGGTATGACCAAAGACGCCCCCGAATTAAAATTCGAAAAGCTATAGTTTGAAACAAAGGTTGCGTGTGTTGACCACGTCGATTTCACCGGTTGCCGCTTGCGGTAACCATAAATTCAATTTCACCTCGAAAACATATTCAATTGTTGCCAATGCGGACACTAAAACAGACATACAACAGGGCTAAGCAAGTTTGCTAACCTTTTTTAGGTTCAACCCTCAATCTCTATGCGTTTGGGTGAACAGATGGCAAACTTTGACATTAGGCAATGCCATAAATGGGCACAGTTACTCATTGAGCGAAAAACAAAACTTGACCAAGCACTCTACAACATTGAAAAACAAGATTTTGATTTAGCCAAAAAGCTGGCTGTACAGATTTTCGCCGGTTTTATGGGTGGCAGACAAGCAGATCCAGGCATGGCGGGTTCGTTGCTCTATCACATGGCAATGGTTACCAAGATGGAGTCTGAAACCCAAGTGCTCCTCGATGAGCTAGTTGCCAACCAGCCAGATGTTTTGGCCACACTTACCAAGATTTATGGAGAATTCTACGCTGATGCCCAAGATTTTGTTAAGGAATTTATGGTTCTCAACTTTGACCCAAAAAAAATTGCTTTAATTAAGCATCCCAGCAGTGAAGAAAAAATCGCCCTGTTCAACAAGCTAAAGGAACAACAGAAAAAGACCGAGATGTTACTAACAAACAAAGACGCCCAAGCCGCGCAGGCACTGGAGGAGCTGTTTGGGGCCTGGGCAGAACAGGTTATCTTGATGCGGCTTCTCCAAGAGTACGAAACCATTCGGGGGTTGCTGGTTCTATCTGAACTTGTGAAGACACAAAGTTTAGAGACCGTGGAAGCAGCAATGGAACGGGTGCAAGACAAGTTTGGGCAGGAAACCGTCAACATTGCCCTTGATGTGACGCTCAAAGTCGGCATGCGCCGAGAAAAACTCCAATCGGTCATGTTAAGCGATCATTTCATCAACATGAACATGGGTATGGAAAATCTGGATGGCAAAATGGAGTTTCTCAACTGTCCCATCTATGGAAGTCATCAGATAGCAGAGGAAAAATATGGTGTTGACCCCAAAACTACGGCGCTATTCTGTAAACACTTCTGTTTTGCCCACGCCAAAGCGATGCTTGATACGGTTTTGCCGTTTCCCTTCACGCTCTGGCAATCCAAACGTCTCGCCAGTGATGGTGTGTGTGAATATTATCTCAAATTGGCCTACTCACCTCAAGCTCAGAAACCAGAGCGGTTTGTACCACTAATTATGTCTTGGAATGTTACTCGTGAATGCAATCTCAAATGCGGTCATTGCTACATAAATGCTGATGAAAAGAAGCTGGGCAACGAATTATCCACTCAGGAGGGCAAGCAGTTGATGGATCAAATCTATAAAGTCAGCCGGCCCCTGCTTGTGCTCAGCGGGGGTGAACCTCTGTTGCGTCCCGACATTTTAGAACTCATCGAATATGGTTCCAAGAAGGGGATCAAGATGGGGTTGGGAAGCAATGGGTATCTCATCGATAATATCATGGCAAAAAAGCTTAAAACCGCAGGTATTGCAACGGTTTCTATTAGCCTCGATTCACATATTCCCGCCCAACATGATGATTTTCGCGGAGTAAAAGATGCCTGGGAGCGAGCAGTCAATGCCTGCAAAGTTTTGCAGAAAAACAATGTACTTGTCCAAGTCAACACCACACTTACGCACGAAAACTATAATCAAATAGATGACATCATGAGTCTATCCGAATCTCTTGGGGTTGAAAATTTTCATCTATTCTTCTTGGTACCCACAGGACGGGGTACTAAACTCACCGATATTTCACCCCAAAAATACGAAGACATGATAACCACCACGTTCGCCAAAGTCCACCGCCACCGCCTAAACGTACGGCCTTCATGCGCACCACAGTTTATGCGTATTGCCCAAGGCATGAACTTGGATATGAGACAATGGATTCGAGGCTGTATTGCAGGCATGTATTACTGCCGCATCTACCCCAACGGCGACATAACCCCCTGCCCCTATCTACCAATCAAACTGGGCAACATACGTGAGCAGAGCTTCAAAGATATCTGGTTTAGCTCAGAGATCTTTAAAAACCTCCGCAACCCCAACAGTCTCAAAGGTAAATGCGGTGTCTGCGAATACAAAATACCCTGTGGCGGTTGCCGAGCCCGCGCGTATGGGTTATCCAGCGACTTTATCGATTACTGCGGCGACCTCAACATACCATCAGAACAAACAAAGGATTACCTAACAGAAGACCCCTGGTGCGTTTATCAACCAAAAAACCATCTAAGCCAAAGGTACCCTTCAAAAACTTCAACCAGCAACTAAATAAGCGCCATTGTTTCACCAGTTCCGCATAACCTTGCGGCTTACATAAATCGCCATTACCACGGAAAGCCCTAAATTCCCTAAAAGTTAGGCACTACACACGGAAAATGTCCAGTCATCTCTTAAATTTTAACCCCTATTGGTGAAACACACTTTTTTATTCGTTTTTTCATAATGCTTTCTGTAGTGCTCATTGGGCACTACAATCATTCCGTAATCATATCTCAAAAAGCCAATTGAGAGTATTTCAAAAGGATTATGAACAAGGTTCCAGATTTCCTCTCGTAAGCCGTTGACATGAAAACGAGCAAACAGAAAAACCGACAAATCAATCATACACAAACTACACGAAACCATACAAGTTTTCCAACGAAACCACCCACACCAATACCGCTGCCAAAAATTACTCCACCCCACCCCACACATCTGAGCCTTAATCTAAAACCAACAACCCAGACAAAAATCAACTCCACATAAGCCCCCCAATTATCAGCAAAGAAAACCCCAACCACCAACTGCAACAACCTATCAAGCATTTTCTTTAGCGTTTGAGCACTTCAGCTTCCACATTCCCAAACCACAAGCTCACCGGTAGTTCGACAATATACCTTCCACACCCAGACTTTGTCTTTTTGATCGTAAAAAACACCACACCTCATCAAGCTCAATAATGACCTCGCCTTGCGGGATGGGCTTTTCATAGGTTTTTAGAGCAAAATTCTTCACCCAATACAGTATGGTGGAGGATTCGACTTTTAGCATGCGACCAATGGCATTCACGGATAAACCAACAACGTAGAGATAGAGGGCAAAGGCGCGTTTGGTGGCGTTTTTATCCTTTGTTTGTGTGAATTGACGTTTGCAGTCTTTGCATTTGTAGCGTTGTCTATTGTGATTAAAGCCTGCTTTTACACAACGCTGGCTACCACACTTGGAACATTCCATAACTATCGCAAGTACAAAGGACTAAAACATTTCATAATCCTTTTTGCAATACTTTCAGCCAATTAATTACACGATTTTTGCAATTAAAGTTTATTTTACAGAATTAACAAAAAATGTTAACACTTAGTGCCCAAAGATGCGGGAATTTAGGAAATTAGGCTTTTGAAATAAATCGCCATACACAAATGAAACACAACATCAAAGAAAACATTGTATATATCGCGGGGGACAGGATAAAACTATCTGAGCACAGATAACGCCAAATTTTTGTAGGTAAAAAAAGAAGAAGGGAAAATAGATGGTAGAGATGTTAGACCCGTTTCTTTAGCAAAAGCATTGCCAGCAGCACGCCGACGACAATTATAGCTATAAGAATACCAGCAGTCGCAGGAACAAAGAACTGATCAGCAACAGACGTCGTAGGCTCAGGCGCAACAACCGTGGGAGCCGGCTCAAC
>JAIRTW010000073.1 GCA_031254875.1 Candidatus Bathycorpusculum termitum | reverse complement strand
GTTGAGCCGGCTCCCACGGTTGTTGCGCCTGAGCCTACGACGTCTGTTGCTGATCAGTTCTTTGTTCCTGCGACTGCTGGTATTCTTATAGCTATAATTGTCGTCGGCGTGCTGCTGGCGATGCTTTTGCTAAAGAAACGGGTCTAACATCTCTACCATCTATTTTCCCTTCTTCTTTTTTTACCTACAAAAAATTTGAGTGCGGTATGCTGATTGGCTATCTTTTATGGGCTAAAATAAAACGAGTCCAGTCTTGTTATCGTCAAACAACTACGAGTGGAATTCAATGATTTCTTTGAAAGTCTGGATGTACACTTGAAGCAATAACCTGACAAGGCCATACCATACTTTTTTGGAGCTCATTTTAACTTTAATACTACAACGAACAGGGCTTGAATCTTAACTTGACCCACAACTTAGTGGCGGGTAGAAATACCTAAAAATGGTTTGTCGCAGGGGCAGTGGATACAATTTGAGGTAATCGTTCGTTGTAGTGTTAACTAACATATCGTAATTGAGTAGGGGGCTCATGTAGCAACTAACCTGAAGCTTCTGCTTGAAGGTTAATGTTGTTGCTACGTCACACTCAAGATCCACATCATCTTTATGTCTGCGGGGCCAGACTCGTCATCGCCCACCCACTCAAAAACAGCGCTGTAAGTCTTTAAATGTTCAGGTATTTTATGCAGGGGCATCAAAGTTTAAAGGGTGCTGTTACAACATGGTTATAAAAAGTTAAGTGGATTTTATGCCGTTTTGCCGAAAATGTGGGCGCCGCCTCCGCGAATATAGTGAGAAATGTCCTGAATGTGGAATTTCGACCACCGCAGTACTTATCAATATTAAAAAATCTTCGTCGAACCGTCTCTTTCGTGCGTCTACCCAACCCCAGCTGGCAAAGACTGCTGCTATCTCTGTTGACTCGATAATTTCTGTTAAAGTTATCTCGCCAAGCAGGAAGGTCGTGATTAAAGCTAAATCGGCACGCCTTCCAAAGGCGGTGATTTCTGTGGTACCTGCTAAGCCTGTGGTTTCTGCTATAGTTTATCCGCCGCATGAAATCATAAAAAGTAACCTCTCCATTGGAGAAGACATCATCACTAACCCCCAGGACTATGAGAAGCAGTCTTTTGAGTTTGACCTCCGATGCCCATATGGGCATTTCTGGCCGGAGGGCAAAACACTTCCTGTATCTAACGGGGTGGCTTTTTGTCCTCGATGTGGCGAACGGCTAAGAAAATCAAAGCCTAAGCGGCGACGCAGATATTATACCGGTTACTAACAAATCCGATTTCTTTGCTGTTTTCGGGAGATGTGACTATTCTGGAGCAGAAACAACGTATTCCCTTAGCTTAGTTTATCTGAGTTGTGGCCCAACTTGGCTCTAAACTTAATCTTCAGCATGCATAATTTCGCCTTATTCCAAATAAAGTTACTTTTAGCGGGCTTTTGACAAATAACTGTTAAATTTAACATCTTTATGGGGCCAGTAATGTCGGAAGTAAAATAAAGATCCAAAAATCTATCTAAAGTCTCGCAGATTATTCTTTGCTGTTGCTGTTTCTATTCATTACTGTGTTAAATTCATTAAATAGACTCTGGGTTTTTCCGCCGTTACGGAAACTTATGTAGATGTCTTTTTCATTACTGCGCTCAATTCGTATTGTAGGTGAAGCGTTTGCATGAACAAAAAGCAAACTTTCTCCTGAACTATCTGATTTGAAATGCCCTTTTAAGGATTCTCCAAAACCGTCAAACCCATTAACCCTCATACCAACACCAATCGCGCTCATACTTTTCTCTATAAGAGTTACCTTAGTTACATCAGAAAAGTCAATGTCTAATCCATACATGGCCTTAATTTGTATACTATCCTCAAAGACATTTACAGTAGGCTCTTTTGCACCATAAAGTAGCGTTCCGCTAATTGCGAGAAGCACTATTATAGAAAAGCCAATAAGGATAATTTTATTTGTTTTGGGAGTATTTTTTGATTTTTCATTTTCAAAAACATTTGATACCTTTGAATTATCATCTTTACGAAAACGTTTGCCAGTATTTGCGTAAATAACCGCTCCAATAGTTCCTACAAGCATAAGCGCACTTCCACAATATGTCAACCAATATATTTCAAAATATATCCCAACAGGAAAAAGCGCCATAGCAAGGGAACAAACAATCAATAACCAACCAACAAAACGGCATAGACCTTTGGTGTCATACTTTTCCTTTTCCTCTTTGCTCATGGTATTATATCCAGCAATTAAAAAACTGCCCTTGCCCTTCAAAAGAAAGCCAGCCATAACAAGAAGTAGTACGATAACTATACCGAAAACACCGAATCCAGTTACACTCATTTCATTAACCGCTGAGATATATACCTTCAAGGAATTAAAAGGCTTCTAACCTTGGGCAAAAAGATTTGAGCTATTTTTGGTTTGTTGGTAGAACTGTGTAGGCTTTCTTTGTATATTTTCCCATGTGTTCATAAGCACCATATATAGGTGCTGAAAAGTATTTACTTCACAATTATCTAACGCTCAGCATTATAGTGGATTAGCTTAAAATTTAGATTCATAAAAGCCATAAATTTCCATCTTAAACACATAGCTCTTTTCTAAAACTTAAGCTAGTCCACTATAATAAGAAATTAATGAACTCTACACCAACCCATGCATGCTGGTATGGGCATATGGTATTTCTATTTGACTTTGCACGCAAGGATAGTTGAATCCAAATTTTGCAACCTCATATGCACTTGGAGTGCCCAAACATGCTTCTGAATACAAATAACCTGTCTTGGTAGCTTATACCGTGATTATTCTTCCGTCATAATCAAAGTTAAGGTTGAGCGGACCCGAGTAAGTGTCCGTAGTTTGTGAGTAACCATTTCCTTGAGTTTTTCCATCGTATCTGCTTTCACTTTGGTGATTATATCATAAACACCATAAGAGTAGTAAGCTTCTTCGACACCCTCGATTTTCTTGAGTTGATTAACAACTTCTTCTTCTGCGCCGGATTCAACGTTGATTAATACAAAGGCTTGTGGCATTTACACCTCTCCGTTTAAGCATAGTGCAACTGCAACTTAATAGTTTTTATGCCAAATAAACTTCTTTCTTCATAAGCCGGCAATTCAACGTTTAACCAAAAATTTTATGTGCCTCACCTTCTAAGTGATTAGCGGAGAAATTAACGTTTGGCTTATTGTACACGATGCGGAGCCCTCAACCCTGAAGATAGCTTAAACTGTTTAAACTGCGGTGCACCGTTTGTTACTGAAAAAGCTGAAAGCCGACCCTATAACCGATACGACCATTCCCGCTACTACACCAACACAAACGGTCACCGTAGTAGCGGGATAGGTCTGCTTATCGCGGGACTAATCATCATACTCATAGGGGCAGCGGCAATGGTGGGGTTCACCCAGTTCTGGACTTACTTCTGGCCCATTGTACTAATCTTAATCGGTGTATGGGTTATTGTTTTAGGCTTGAGACGCAGCCGCAGGTACAAGCAACCGCTGTCCCGCTAACCTAAATATCCATCCAAATATTGTGCTGGATTGCACGTTTTTTCAGCTCTGCACACAAAAGAGTTAAAAGGCCTCTGTATGAAAGGTGTAAGCTATTGTGGGGAACTAAATGGTTAAGTATATTTTCATAACAGGTGGCGTTTTAAGCTCTGTTGGCAAGGGCATCTTAACTTCTTCCATCGGCAAAATGTTGCAGGCCCGCGGCTTAAAACCAACAGTGGTCAAAATCGACCCCTACGTCAATATCGACGCGGGAACGATGAATCCCTACATGCATGGTGAAGTCTTCGTTACCGACGATGGCGGTGAAACTGATCTAGACTTAGGTTGGTACGAACGTTTTCTTGACCTCAGCTTAAAACAGGACAACAACTTAACTACCGGAACCATCTATCGCTCCGTCATCGAGAAGGAACGTCATGGCGACTTTTTGGGTCGTTGCGTCCAAATTGTTCCCCATGTCACTAACGAAATAAAGAACCGGATCAAAAATGTCGGACGCTCCGTCAACGCAGATATCGTTTTGATTGAAGTCGGCGGAACTGTTGGCGACATCGAAGGTCTGCCTTTCTTGGAAGCCATCCGTCAGATGCGTGTGGAAGAAGGCTACGAAAACACACTCTATGTGCATGTGGCTTTGGTGCCGATTTTAGATGTCACATGCGAAATGAAAACCAAACCGCTCCAGCATAGCGTCAATGAGCTTCGGCGCATCGGTATCCAGCCTGATACCATTGTCGCTCGAAGCCCCAAGATGATTGATGCAGAAACTCTGCGTAAAATCGCATTGTTTGGCACTATCCCTGAGAGTTCGGTTTTCTGCTCCTGTAACGCTGAAACTGTCTATCAGGTTCCGCTGATTTTGGATAAGCAGGGTATGGGCGACTTTATCTGTCAACGGTTGGGTCTTAAATGTGACACCAAAGACTTTGGTGCCTGGCAAACTTTTGTTGATGCTTTGATGTATCCTGAGCATGAAGTACGTATTGCCCTAGTAGGCAAATATGCTGGGTTAACCGACAGCTATGTGAGCATGACCGAAGCACTTCGTCATGGTGGTGCGGCATGTAAAACCAAAGTCTGCATCAGTTATCTTGAAGCAGAAAAGTTCGAGCGAGAACCCGAATGTATAAACGATCTCCAAAACTTTGATGGTGTCTTTGTTCCTTATGGTTTTGGTCCCCGAGGCACTGAGGGTAAAATCGCTGCGGCTAAATACACTCGTGAAAATGATATACCTTTTCTGGGAATTTGCTATGGTTTCCAGTTGGCAGTTATCGAGTTTGCGCGCAATGTCGCAGGCTTAACGGATGCTAACAGCTCTGAGATTAACCCTGATACTCCCTATCCAGTCATCGACTTGATGCCTGAGCAGCGCGGCATTGAAATCAAGGGTGCAACCATGCGGTTGGGTACCCACAAAGTTCTGCTCGAGAAGAACAGCTTAGCCTTCAGTCTCTTTGGGCAGCAAGAAATCCATGAACGTCATCGTCATCGTTTTGAAGTTAACCTCGACTATATCGACGTTCTCAAACGCAATGGTCTGTGTTTCACCGGCAAAAGCAGTGACGGTAGACGTATGGAAATGCTCGAACTTCCTGACAACTACTTCTATTTTGCCTCCCAATTTCACGGCGAATTCAAAAGCCGTCCCGGACGTCCTTCACCTGAATACTTTGGTTTCATATCTGCATGTATCAACAAAAAACTTGGTAAACCCAAACTCTCTCCTTCATCGTGAGTCCTCTTTTTTTCAGTAAAAGTTATAATATGCCGTTGACATGGCTCCTGAAGGATTGATATAGTATGGCAAGCGAAGGAAATTGGGATTCAACCACTTACTCCCAGAAAATGAAAGATGGTCAAAATGAACTCTTCGAATTGCAAACCCAACTCAACGACGTGATGGTTAAATTTGTGTTGCGTGCACTACGCGTCTACCAATCAACAAGGCCTGAACCGTTGCGGCCTGGCGAAATTGCCCTGTTGGTGAATAACGAGCTCAAAAACGTTCTCTACGATCTGCAGGCTCAGCCCAATCTCGACGCACTATCAAAAGCTGCCAAGGACGCATGGGCTAAAGAGCAGAAACCCTGATTGTTTGCTCAAACAACAATTTTCTTTTACTACATCTGCTCTATATAACCCCTTAGCATATCTCGGGGCTTTGGTACAAAATTCCTATATTCTTGATAGGTTTGATAATTTAATTTGCTAAAGCCGAAGCCGTTCGTGGGACAGCTTAGAAAAAAGGAGCATATTTCAAAAGGGATTAGGTACAAGGTTCCAAATTTTTCTCGTGAACCATTAACATGAAAACGGGCAAATAAAAAACCGCCAAATTAATCATCGTAAACTCCTTGAAACCCTGCAGGTTTTGTGGCGAAACCGGTCACATCCATGTTGTTGTCGAAAATTATTATGTTCCACCCCTGCGTTTGTGCTTTCGTTTGAACCAGCCGCTCCGAGGAATCAACTCCGTATATGTCTCCCAATTATCCGCAAAGAAACCCCCCATTTACCTGTTGTAGCCGGTTAAGCGTTTTCTTTAGTGTTTGGGCCTTCTATGTCCGCTTTCCCCTCCACAAGTTTGTCGGTAGTTCGACAGTTTGCCTTCAGGTCCAGACTTTGTTTTTTGATCGTAAACGGTGCCGCATTTTATCGAGTTCGATTTGCCTTCGTTTTGTGGGGTGGGTTTTTCTAGGTTTTTAGGGCAAACTTCTTTGCCCATATGGGGTGGTGTGGGTTCGACTTTGAGTGTGTGTCCAATGGTGTTCATGGATGAGCCAACAACGTAGGGGTAGAGGGTGAAGGTGTGTTTTGTGTTGTTTTGTCTGTAGTTTGTGTGAATTGATACCCACAACCCACAACCTTTGCATTTATAGTGTGTCTATTGTGATTAAATCCTGCTTTTACACAGCACTGGTTCCCACACTTTGGGCCGTTCATAATCATCGCAGGTACAAAGGATCAAACCACCACATTCCTTTTTGCAATACTCTCGAAAAATGAAAGCGATAAAGCGGCTGTCCAAGGAATGTCCTAACGGCTGGCAAGCCGAAGGTTTTATTTCATAGCCGATACCTTGTCGGCGTTCTCTGTGGTGTAATCTGGCGGAAATGGGGTGAACCTTATGAGCACGAGTTTGACACGGTTGAGGAAATCGTATGTTGCCGTGGTATATCTATAAGTACAGTTCCTTCCAGATTTTTGAGCGTAAACAAAAATATTTCTGCCACGGATGGATAACTCCTTGATAGGGGCAAAATAATTTTGCAATTAGACGCTAAAAATTGCAGAATTTATGGATGTTCTGTAGGTGTTTTCTAATTTGTGGAATTGATTTTTCATTTTCCTCATTTAACGGTGTTTTGACTAGTTGTATTGATAAAAATGTTAATTTGGGCTGTTAAAAAATAAAGTGTTGCCGAATTATTTTCGGCGAGCGTATTCGAATATGGGGATCAGTTTGGGGTCTGCGTGGGCGATCTGTATGTGGTCAATTAAGCCTACCAATATGCCGGTTTTGTCGACTACTGGCAGGTGTTTTATGTTCCAGTGTTGCATGAGTTCGGCGGCTTCTTTGAGGGTTGCATTTTGATCGATAACGACTAGCGGGTTTGTGTAGACCATGCGTGCGATGACGGTTTTTAGTGGCACTTCAGCTTCGACGGCGCGGATAAGAATGTCTTTTACGGTGATGATGCCGGTTGGTTTGTTGCTTTGGATGACAAGGATTGCATCTTTGTCATATTTGTTCATGAGTGCTATAACGTCTTTAACTACGGTGTTGTTTTCTGCAGTTTTAACATCTTTTTGCATGATGTCTTTTACTGTGAGGTTGCTTGCCATTTTTTTTTCACCTTAACGCTATCTCAAGGGCATTGCTCTTTATCAATTTTACGTTTATCCCTAATGGTACGTCCAAGTTTATCCCTACTCTGTGTAGTCTATTGATAGCGTGTTTAGTTGTTGGCCCAAAGTCGTACCTTGTGTGTTGGGGGTGCTCATGTTACTGTTTGTTTAGGCCCACTGTGCGTATAGTGTAAGATTTGAGTCTATGACATAATCGATTATGTTTGCATCTATTATGCTGAAGGTTTTGCCTATGTTGCAATAGGTGCCGCTGCCATCCTGTTTTGTGCTCCACCCTGCAAATGTATGGCCTGCCTTTGCAAGATTGCCTGGACCAAGCACTGTTACTACATCTGTGTCATTGTATAATTTTTTATCGATGGGGTTTGTTCCATCTGTGTTGTCGTTGCCGTTATATGTTATAGTATATTTTCCACTGTCGTTTACCGTTACGGTACAGCTTGCCGTCAGAGCGTTTATTGTCTTTGCTGTAATCGTCGCTGTTCCTGTTGCTTTGGCCGTCACCAGTCCGGTTGTAGACACCGTTACCACAGTTGTGTCGTTGCTTGTCCATGTGATTGTTTTATCGGATGCGTTGGATGGTGACACCGTTGCTGTAAGTTGCTTAGTCATGTCCACGTTAAGCGTCTCTGTTGTCGGTGATACAATCACGCTCGTTGGAGGGACGCCTATTGGGCCTTGTGTGTATACTTCTCCTGGCTCTGTTTTTCCCAAAAGCTCCGAGATAGTTACTAATCTATATCCTCTCGCGACCAAGGCGGGTATAACCCGTTCCATTGCCTCCGCCGTCGAGGGGAGCTCATGACAAAGGATAATTGCGCCTTCATGCGCATTGGTCATAATATCGTTGTACACTACATCTGCGTTTAGGCTTTCAAAATCTCTGGGATCAAACGTCCACATGATAATTGAAAGGCCCAGTTTTTTTGAAACTTTTTTGATAGTGTCAGTTATCTGCCCATACGGGGTTCGGTATTTGTCAGTGTGAATGCCTAATACTTCAAAGAGTGCATTGTTTGTCTTTTGTAAATCCTGCTCGAGTTCCTCCTCTGTAAAATCTTGAAACTGATCATGCTTCCATGAGTGGCCTAAAACTTCACAGCCCTTAGACAAAGCTCTCTTTGCTATTTGTGCATAATTAGTATTGCTGCTGATAAGACTCCCTAAAAGGAAGAAAGTTGCTTTGCTGTTATTTTCGTTTAATATATCCAAAATCCTGTTTGTATCTGAGCTGGGGCCGTCGTCAAAGGTCAAAGCAATCTTTGGTGCAGAAACGTTTGAAGGTTGCAGTATTATGGTTGCCAAGCACCCCTGCCATAACTCGCCGTGTGCTACGGTTAAGGGCTTTGAGGTATCAAAGTTTGTTTTGTTTGAACCAATAAACTGTAGCATTTCATTAAATTCCATCTGGGTTATGTTGTCGAAAACTTTGGATTTGGGGGGCGTTTCACCAAAATCTCTAATCCAGCGGTATGCTAAGGAATGATCGATATCTAAAATGTGTCCTATGGTGCGATAAGAGCTTTTTGACATTGCGTAGAGCAACATGCAAAGCGCTTTCTTTGTTGCAACTTTTTCATTAGTGCGATTGTCGCCAAGGCGAAAGTTACACCCACACGCTCTACATTTATACCTCTGCTTACCTGTAACCATGCCGCTTTTAACTATCCGATCCGAACCACACCGTTTACATAAAGACATATCTAATTCACACACATCTTAACATGAGCACCCATAAAAATGTATTTGCATAACCACCTCTCATTTGAGTCCTTTAGCCGTCGCTGGGTAGCTAAATGTACAGGCGACCCGCAGATAAAAAAATGATATAAATAATGCTTTGACAGCTAACTAATTAGGAAAGGCGAGTTTTTTGGTGGAGTCAATAAAAGACGTTGTATGTGATTCTATATACGGTATAGCAACGGTTCAGCCGGATCATGCCATAAAAAGATGTAGAATTCGAAAAATGCGAATAGAATATTATCTAAACGAATTTGCTGTTATCCTAGTTATCCCCCGCTCCTGTGGAGCCTGCGAAAAAGCCGATGATTGTACCGACGATTTTATAATGCAAGTTATCGAAAAATTCAACAAAAACAAAAACAACAACCGCTACTCCCTCTAACTAAGCCCTAATAAAATGGGGAAGGAGCCGCCGGTTTTGGGTTAAACCTCCAGGCAGGTCCTCTTAGGCATATGGCCCTCTGTAGCTGCATCGGGAAGTTGCTCTCTGAGCCGGTTCTCCGCGGCAGTTTCGGCTTCTTCTAGGATTTGTAAGGCATCTGCACTGGCCATTATAGTGTTCACTGGCATGTCATTGTTTTGGTTGGTTGATGTCACAATGTCTGAGAGTAGGTTGCCAATGTTTCCCAATTCTTGGCTTGCCTCCGGCATGATGCTGCACATTTCTGTGCGGATATTTGCCAGCAGATTTTTAGCGGGACTCAACACCGTTACTATATCACCTAATTCTGAAACGGTGTTCAAACGCATAGAAACGCTCTGTAGCGCAAGTGAGGCGTTGGAAAGCATCTTTTCAACTTTACGTACCTCCGAGAGCTCTGTGGCAAGGATGTTTGCTCGGGCTGTCTCTCGCTGAGCCATGGCCTTAATGATCCGGTTGAAAATTTCTTTGTCTCGGTCTCGAAACCGCAAAACTGCGTTATCAAGCATTTTTGTTTGGATATCCAACCGCTGTGTAACCTGAGTTATTTGATCTTTTAAATTATTATCCGCCGGTTTAGTGACGTTTTTGATTTTGGAGACAAGGGATTCTTCCGGCTCCTTGCTTTTCCATATATCTGTGAAGCGTTTAACCAAGTGCATCTCCAACCTTCACACTTGGCTGGGCAGATAAAAGAGTGTTTGCAAAAATAAGTTAAAACCACGCATGCCCCCAGGGGACGTTTTTATATCAACGTTTAAAGCAGGAGGGAATCTGCTCCATGGGCTCCGTCCGCGGGCATGGATAACGGGACACAAATAGTATTTATACACTAAATAGAAATTCCCTGTGCGCCTCAACTTGTCGGCTCTAAACATACGTGCGGCGCTCATGTGGTCATGATACAGTGAAGGCTGGTTTTTACCAGTGATCTTTTTTGCTGTTTAGCTCTTGATGACGATTTTTTTGAAATTGTTGATAGAGTTCTTTTTCTTCGGATAGAATGATTCTAAAGTCGCCCTCAATTTTTCGAACTATTGGAACCTTAACATATCGATCTTGTCTGCGCACCGGTACATACTGCACGATGACATACTGCGTAGTGCTGATGAGTTTTTCTCCTGTGCTCCCCCATCGTTCCGACATCTCAACTTTGATGGTATGTTCGCCTGGTTGTATGTCTTTCATATCCAGTGTTATGGGGAATTCTAATTCACTGCTAAGAAGCTGACTGGGAGGAATGCTGATAAGATATGTGCTAAGGGTATTGCCGTCAAAATAAAGTTCCAATCCTACATTTGAAAAAGCATTCTGTGAGGGAAGCAACCGGAAAGACACCAAAAGCTCTAGCTCATCCTCTTTTATAACCTGTCCAAGAGGTGCTATCACGATTTGTTTCCCAGAGTTACTGACAGAGCTCACTGGTTTCTGTTGGGGTAACCTATCAAAGGTTGTCTGTATAGACTTTTTAGTATCAACGTGTGTTCTTTCTCTTAGTCGTGGTTTCTTCATCAACGACATAATTCTTGGTTATATTGTATAAAACTAGCTGTCAGTAAGCAATGGGTTGCTTCTGTCTGAAATAATAAGGCTGTCATGTGCGTAAATAGGAATTAAAAAGTCGGTTTGCCTAAAACTGAAAAATAGAGTAGTTGATTTTGGGTGCTATTGACAGAAATTGATGGCAAAAATTTTTTTATACGTAACGTGTTACAAAGGTGATTTCAGGTTTCCTACGGGAGGTTGCAGATGTGAATGAAAAAAAAGTAGCAGATGTGAATGAAAGAAAAGTAGCAGATGTGAATGAAAGAAAAGGAGCAGATGTGAATGAAAGAAAAGTAGCAGATGTGAATGAAAGAAAAGTAGCAGATGTGAATGAAAGAAAA
>JAIRTW010000040.1 GCA_031254875.1 Candidatus Bathycorpusculum termitum | reverse complement strand
CTCTTCAACTTCCTAAGCAAAATCTCATGATTTTGAAAATCAATATCCGATATTTTGAGTTCACAAATAGTACCAAGCCTATTACCCGTAGCCAACAAATAATTAGAAACAACCCAATTACGATACTCCGCAAAATTACAATTCTTTACATCGGGCTTTGCAAGCAACAATTTGAGTTCAGCCTCGGTATAGGTGTTTTTAATCGTCTTTTCCGCCCGAATGAGCCGAACCTTAAACTTCGGCATATACTCACGCTCCATGAAAAAATACAAAACCGTCCGAAGGCTGCGAATATACGAATTAACCGAAACGCATGAGATGTCCTTGCTTTTTTGATATGCGATATAATCCTCTATAACATCAGGAGTTATATCGTAACAAAACTTTTCGCCGCTGAAAAATTCGGTGAAATACCTCATTCCGTCTTGATAATACTTGATACTTGCCTCGGATAAATTCGTGTTGCGCTTAACTCGGACAAACTGCTCAAATCCTGCGTTAATAGTGAAATTTGCGGTTGACTTTTGTAGATGGATAATTCCTTTCATATTGTTATCGCCTCCATAGTAAAAGAGTATGCTAGAGTCGGCAAAATAGACGCTCTGATTACCCTTAAAATTTGTAAATAATCAGTAAGTCAAATTGAAGAAATAGCTTGTCAATCTTGTCCGTTTTTGATAAAATGCAAGTGGACAAGTTGTTGTGTCATGCGGGCTTGTCCGTTTTGTCATAAAAATTGGCACACCATCAGGGGTCTAATTTTTTGTCGCTCTGATTTTTGATTTGGCACTTTCTTCCAGTCTATTTGACGGTGTGAAATTTTCAACAACTATACGGATTTGCTTTGCATGACTGATTGATTATTTTTCAATTAGACGCATTGATTACCCGTGAGCATGATATTTACTCAACTCACATTGAACATTATATTTTATCTTGTCCAAAATGTCAAGGGAATTTTATTATTTTTTCACTGTGATTTTACGAAAAAAAGAAAAGAGAAAAAGGGTTATTTGCGTTTTTTCTTCACAAGTGATAGGGTGGTCTGACACAATTAAATATTAGTCATGTAAATTACACATACATAAAGCGGCATACTTACTCAAATCATTTTTTTGAAGTGTTGTTTGCGCTCTTATCCCACATCAGTTACGACTTAAAACCATCGAAACGCGTATCAATACTGTTGTCTCGTGTATTTCAAAAATGGGAATATTCTCCGGCGGTAATAGACCTTTTTATGTAATTAAAAATATATTGTGAGCAACCGCTTAATCGAGAGGGCTTAGGCAGGTAAAAATTGAGCAACTGAAAGCTTGCTGATACAAGCTAACAGTTGAACCCAAAATGCAACGCACTTTGGCTATTTGCATTTAGATACAATGTGCGCTTTGCATATAAATTTTGGGTATCTCACAAGCGTGGGTCTTTTTTTAAGCGGACAGGTGCGACTAAAAATGAAATACCGTGAAATTGCCCAAAAAATTGCCGACATAGGTGTGATGATGGCGATAAGAACGTTTGCACAGCAACTGTCCAACAATCCGTGGAATCAACTCCTATATGCGTTCATTTTGACTGCAATATATATCGTCGCTAAAATCAAGCGTTAGCAGAGTTAACGGATAAATCACTGCCCAACAATTTCCTTTTTTTGTCTCAAAGTGTTATAGAGTACGTTTTGATGGTATTTTCCTGAAAGTTTTGAAAAAAGTGTTGACACACCACTGTTTTGTGTTATTGTGGAAGTAAAAGGGGTGTGGTACAGCATGAGAACTTTTGGATATGTTAGGGTTTCGAGTAAGGAGCAGAATGAGGACAGGCAGATTTTGGCGATGGAGGGGTTGAGTATATTGCCGTGTAATGTGTTTGTGGACAAGCAGAGCGGGAAGGATTTTGAGCGTCCGGCGTATAAGAGGCTTGTTAAAACGTTGAGATGCGGGGATTTGGTTTACATTAAAAGCATAGACCGTTTGGGGCGGAATTATGAGGATATTCAAACGCAGTGGCGTATATTGACTAAGGAAAAGGGGGTTGATATTGTGGTTATTGATTTGCCGTTGCTTGACACTCGGCGCGATAAAGATCTTATCGGTACGTTGATTAGCGATATTATTTTGAGTTTGTTGTCTTTTTTTGCGCAGTCTGAACGTGAAACGATACGCCGACGCCAAGCCGAAGGCATAGCCGCCGCAAAGGTACGGGGCGTTCAACTGGGACGGCCGATTAAGCCTCTGCCGGACAATTTTCCGGAGCTTGTGGCGCAATGGGGAAACAAAAAACTAAGCCGCGAGGAAATTCTCAAAAAGTGCCGCATAAGCCAAGCCACATTCTACCGCCGAAGGGCAAAACACCGCATGGCACAAGGAAAAACCGTCTGATGCGCATTATCAAAAGGTGAGCTTTTTGAGAAAGCGCAAAATGCCCTGTTTCAATGGATTTGGGGGGTCAAAAAGATATTTTTCGATTGCATGACGGTTAAATTTTCGCGGAGTATGTTGACTTTCACATTTAGACAAGATACAATATGAGAAAAAAATATTATCAAAAAGTTCACTTTATGAGAATTATCAACACAAAATAGCACAATAATAAGAAATATTTAATAATGCCTGCCTGCTTGCGGGAAAGCAGAGAGGCTGTATATTGTGAAATTAAATAAAGGCATGAAAATAAACGGCAATATTGTGTCTAAATTTCTTGTGATTGTTTTGTCTGTCGGTTTGCTTGTGAGCTCGGCGGCGTTAATGGGCGCGGCGCAGGGTCAGGATAGTGTGCCTGATACGGCGCGGCATATCAAGACGGCGGCGGAACTTGCGGCTATCGGCGGGGTACAAAGCGCACGCGAGTACTATGTGCTTGATAACGACATAAACCTCGTTGACGAATGGGTTCCCATTGAGGATTTTATGGGCACATTTGACGGACAAGGCTACAGCGTAAATAATTTGTACGTGTTGGAAAGCAGTAACCGGCAGTATGCGGGATTATTCGGACAGGTGGATTCCTATGCGACCGTGGCAATAAAAAATGTCGGCGTGAACATTAATTCTAAGGGTGTAACGGCTGTCGGTTCGGGTCCTGAATATTCCTATATTTCCGCTTGTGCGGGAGGTTTGCTCGGCAAGGGTATTGCTGTTGTGTCGAATTGTTATGCTACCGGCGACGTAGCCGCTATTTCTGATTATACCGCTTACGCAGGCGGTTTAATCGGTTGGAGTGTTAGCAGTCTGGGTATTTCCCGTAATATACAGAATTGTTATGCTGCCGGCGATGTAACGGCCTCCGGTTCTACCGCTTACGCGGGCGGCTTAATCGGGTATAGCAGCAGCGCTGTAACCTATTGTTATGCTGTGGGTGATGTAGCGTCTTCTGGTTCTTATGCCGCTTACGCGGGAGGTTTAATCGGTAATGTTCATCGCAATACCAATTATCCTGTGACGTATTGCTACGCGTCCGGTGATGTGACCGCTTCTTCGGACAGCGCGGACGGTTCCGTTTCTGCGGGCGGGTTAATCGGCGACTATATCGGAACGGCGGCGAATTGCTATGCTTTGGGCGATGCGGCGGTTTCTTCTTTTGGTTCGGGTTATGTTGGCGGTTTAGTCGGTAATGGTGTGGCCGCGACAAATTGTTACGCAACCGGCGATGTAACCGCCTCTTCGTTGGGTTCTAAGACTGTTTATGCCGGATGTTTATTCGGGACGGAAAATCTTGCGTACATAACACGGTGCTATTACCTTTCGAGTCAAAAAGTTGTAGGCGACACGACAAATAGTCTGGGTGAGCCGCTTACTTCCGCGGAGATGAAAACGCAACAATCGTTTGTTACGTGGGATTTTGATACCGTTTGGGCGATTAATGCCAAGGTAAATAACGGTTATCCCACGCTTAGAGGATTAGCGGTAAATAATCCAAGCTCCTCCGGCGGGTCATCTTCGGGCGGGTCATCGGGCGGTACATCGGGCGGTGGTTCTTCCGGTGGTTCATCTGAGGGTTCGTCTCCTGATGGGTCAAGCCTTTTTGACAATCCCTTAGTTCTTGCGGGTATCGCGTTAATTGCAATAGCGGCTGTTGCGGCCGTTGTTGTGGTTATAAAGAAAAGGGCGAGGTGATTAGATGGTTAAGAAATCAGGAAATTTGATAGTGTGGATATTTGCGGCTGTGGGTAGTGTGATGGCGGCGGCGGGTTTCTATAAGACTTATGCTTTGTCGCGGGACTATATCGTTAAGCCTTCCCCTTTTAATCCGACCGGAGGCGCGAAGGTAGGGATGGATGCGTTGAACAGCGGTTATTTTGCTATAGCGCTCATAGGCCTTGTGATTGCCGTTGTGATTCCGTTGCTTGTTTTGGTAGTAATTCCAAAGGTTAGACGACAGCGTAATTAGGCTTAGAGGGAATTTTCCCCTTTAAGCTGTTTTTATCGTGAGCGGTCGCGGTCGCGTTCTTCTTTTTGCAGTTGTTTTTCGTTGGCTTGCTCAGTCATACGCATTAATTCTTGTCTGCGGGGACTGTTAATGATTTCATCCCACCTGTCGGCGTGAGCTTGTTTTGTTCGGGTAAGGGAATGTTCTAAGGTTTGGCGTTTTTGCGGCGATAGGTCAGGTTCTTCAAGCTGTTTATTGATTTTATCTTTTACGCCTTGCAGCCTCATAATTTCGTCAATAAGAGCTTTGTCGGCGTTCTCCGTTATGACATTATGCACTTCTTCGGCTGTTACGCCGTGTTGGGCGAGCGCGCTGTAAAGCTGGGTTTGGGAGTTTCGCAGAGTTTCTATAGTTTTTTCAAGCGAGGGATTATTTTCGGCGTGTTTCCGCAAAAAATTGATGTCCCTTTGCAGAGATTGGAGCGTGTTTATGTGGGTGCGCTTGTCTTTATCGTCCAAGATGTAGTCCACCTCAAATAATAGGGCTGTTTTTGTACCCTGCAAAAGTTAAAGGGCAGAGGATATAAAAGTATAATTTCCTGCAGAGTGGCAAATTCTTCGGGCTTTATGATACGTTTTTCGTAGTCCTGCGAGGTGCTTGTGCCATGTCCTGTGGGTGCGCCTATGTATGGGTCAAAGTTTTGCGATTGGGAACTGCGGATTTTCTCATAAGTGCCGACCAGTTTTGAGAAGTATTCCTGCGTGTTGGCGTCGGTTGCGCCTAAGACCGCCTTAAAGGCGCATGTGTCGGCGATGACTTCCTGCGCGTCATGTCCGTATATCATTTTGAGTTGGGCAAGGCTTTGAATAATCATACAAATGGTGATTTTCTTGCTGCGGAGCGTGGCTAAAGCGTCAGTTATTGCAGGGATTTTACCGAGGCGCGGGAATTCATCAAGCAAAAACAAAATCGGGCGGTTGTCGGGGCTTTCTTTGCGCCGCTCAAAAAAACTGATAAACTGATTAGTCATAAGGGTTAGGAGGTTTTTCCATTGGCGCAAAAGGTGTTCGGGAATTTTTATGTACACATCCGCGCCGTTTTCCAAGTCCGTGGGGGATATGATTTCGCGTCCTTCCTCGGGTGTTAACGCCGCGACAATATCATCATCAGTTATGAGGGCGACTATGCCTCTGCTGATTTCGGCGGAGATTCCCGCTAAAACCTTGCCGTCCATGCCCTCAAAGGTCTTGACGCACAGCGCCGCCTTGTCGTTTGAGCTTTTGGAGATGTTTTTTATTAGGGCTTGGGGGTTTTGGCTTTGAATGTTGCGGAGCGTTTCGATAAATGAACAGTGCGCGTGATGATAGTGTAAAATCGCGCCCGTTAGTATGATCTGTGCACTCTCGATCCAAAAGGGCTCTTTTACATCATAGGGCAGGGGGATGACGGATTGGGCGATTGCGCGGGCTTCCTGCGCGGGATTGTTGCTTGCGTTTATGAAAACAAAAGGGTCGTAAACAAAGTGATTTTCTTTGTTCCCTTATAGGAAAAATCATATTGACGGAAATCGCATAATGGGATAAAATAACGAATAGAAGGCATACCAAAAAGAAGCAGCGAAGGTATGCAAATTTAAACGCCTGATAACGAGTGGAAGCGTTGTTAGGGAATAGCAGAGCAAATACGCTTAGGAGGGTCGTGCGACCTTTCTAGGCGTATTTCGTTATCAGGCGTATGCGTAAGCCAAGCGAAAACGAGCGTATTACCGCAATTTCTGCATTTATGCGGGTCGACGCCGAGAGTTTTTAGCAGCAACTCTCGGAAAAGGATTTTGCGCCTTTTCGTTTGCAAGACTCGGGCAATTTTTTCGACTTTTGGTGTAAATCTCCAATACAATCCGTAAAAACGCACCATATTGAAGCCTTTGTCGGGGATGTGGACAATGAGGCGTTTGATAAATTCTTCCGCAGGGACGGTTTCGGTGATAAGCTTGTCATCGTCATGGCGATTGTAGTGGAAGGTGACATTTTTGCCGTCATAGCGGTCGATTCGGGACTTTGCGATGACGGGACGACCGAGGTAACGACCGATATATTTTATGAGGTCGCGGATTTTGCCTTGTGATTTTGGAGCGTTGATATAAAAGCCGTTCGGCGCGGCTTTGTAGCATTCGGCGACAACTTTTTTGAATGGCTTACCGAGTTTTGCAAGTAACATTTTCAAAAGTATGGTTTGGAAGGATTTGCGAAGTGAATTATAGCTAAAATAACAACGCTCGCGCCAAATTCCGTGCTCGTCTGCCGCGCCTTCCGCGAGCAGGACATGGACGTGCGGATTCCATTTTAGGTCACGCCCGAAAGTGTGCAAAACACAGATGAAAGCAGGCACTTGCCCATTAAATTGGCGATAAATGCACTCGGAAACGGCGGCGAAAAAGACAGTGGAGCAATTTTCGGTCGCGGCGGAAAAAGGGGCGGAGGATGTCGGGGATAGTGAAAACGCTGTGTCTATGCGGACAATCGAGGATTTTGTGCGCCATAACGTCTGCGCGTTCGATATTGTATCGGTTGCCGCAGGTGGTGCAAAACCTTGATTTGCAACGGAAATTTATGTGATAAACTTTGTCGCAATGTTCGCAAATAAATGTAGCGTAACCATTTTCACCGCAATTGATGAATTTTTCGACGTTATGAATGACAATCTCTCGCACTCTATCGCGGAAGTTTGCATTGTTTTTGAGCGTTTTTGGGAAATGGTCTGCAAAAATTTTTCGTAAAATATTCATGTTTCAATTATACAGCAAAAGTTACAAAAAGAAAAGCCCCCATGATTGGGGGTTGGGGGCTGATTATGCCGTTAGGCAAGTTTTGTTCTCAGGGTCAAAAATTTTAATGTTTTGGCGGTGCTCCTTAGTGTTTGCGTATAATTCGCCCTTTATGTCCACGGCAAAAATTGTTCCCTTCCAGTTGCTAAGCGTTGGAATAGCGACACATGAGCTTTTTCCCGTACCCGTACCTCCGACCACTAAAATGTGTCCGTCCGTTTCTTCGGACTTTACGACGTATTGATTGCCATGTGTCCCAAAGAATACGCCGCGAGGTTCCGCGCTTGATATTTGTTTGTTGACGGGCGGATTTTTTGCCGCATGGGTGGTTTGCTCGGCGATTTTGTGCGGATCTTTTTTGGGTTTTCCGATAAGACGCAAAAACGCCGACATTATGCCCGATGAAATTTGGACCAGAAAGTTCATTATGTAGCCTGTAATTTCCGACCCGAAGTCCCAATTGTAGCCCATGCTATAACCTGTCGCTAAGTTGCTTGTTTGAGTTTATATATTCTTCTTATGTACGCCGCGTTTGAGTTTTTTGTTGTGTCGCGCAGATTCAAGGGTAGCGGCGCGTGCGGAGGGGAACCCGCTCTGCGGGGCGGAGACCGCATTTAACCGCGACGCGACCGAGAATCGAAGCGACACTTTGACATTTCAAAATTAACCAAAAACCTCTGTTTATCAGCCTTTTCCCTTCTTTCTATTTTTAGCAGTGTCAAGGTTTCGCTCGGTTTGCGCCTGTTGAAGATTGTCGAGGGCTGATGTTTGCGGTACTCTCATTTGTGTCAGCAAATTTTCTATTAATCCCCTGTAGGCGTGCTTTTCGGCAAGTTGCCATTGTACGCGGTACTCTGCGTCAATAGCTTCAAGCTCCTTAGCAATCTCGGCCATTTTGACGTTTTTTCGCTCTAATTCCCTCTCCTTAAAACGCGCCTCATTGCGAATACGTTTGATTTCATAAGGTGCGTCATGTAACGGAATGTGATATTTTGAGTTGAAATGCTGCTCCGCAACATGGACATCTGATACGGTGCGTTCAATTTTCGTGTCAAGCTTTCTTTTGCGCTTGTACGCCCAATAGGGCAGATTTTCACGCTGTACCCTTAATTCGGCAACGTCATCCTGCATAGCCTTAATTTTTTCAAAATTTTCTTCCATAATATCCGCACGAGCATACAATCGCGGGATAGCTTCAACGTCTTTATCATATTGCAGTTTTAGCAAAGACCGATTTTGCGCAAGCACAACGTAACTATTTTTTAAGTCGTAAAGGTAGCGCGCGATTTTTTCAGCCTCGCGATATGATTCGGGCGGTGTCTGCATTTTCTCCATATTTTGCAACGTTTTTTCAGCTTGGAACGGCTCACTCATACGGCTTGCCGTTGTTTGGGTGGTGCGCACCTTGTTTGGTACAGATTCGGCTGTTGTACTGTTTTCCGCCGATTTCTCACCCTCAAAATCTTGTGTGTCAGGTGGTAATGCCTTTAAAATCTGCATTGACATTTCGTGTTGCTGTTTCATTAAAGTATGTAATATTATTTCGCGCTGTCCCATTATGCGCCCCCTGTATCAAAAAATTATAGTTGATAGCTTATCACACAGAGAGGACGAACGCGCTCGAAAAAAGTTGAAGGCATACATAATTTTTCAATTTTAGCGGCTGCGTCCGATTGTGCGTGTGCGGTTGCGCCTGCGTTCTTTGATTAGTCCTTCGGCTTTGGCGGTTTCGCGTATTTCTATTAGGGTTTGCGCTTCTTCGTAGGATAGTTTTTCGAGGGCTTTTTGGAAACCTTCTTCGGTGATTGTGTTGAGCTCATGGATTATTTGTTCGTGTATTTGTCTTTCGCGGGCTGATTGTATTTGTATTTGGACGATTTTTGCTAGTTCTTCATCGTGTGCCCTTTCTTGCTCTCTGTCGCGATATACGTCCTTTCGGAGCTTTAGGGCTTGATATTCCGTTTTTAGTACCTCTTGGCGTTCGTCGATTTTGTTCATGCGGGCTTCTTTTTGGGCGATTTCAAGTTCTTTTTTGCGGACTATTTTTTGCAGGCGGTCTATTTCGGCGGGTGCTTGTTCGGGTTCAATTTTGAATTTTCGGGTAAAATATTGGCGTGCAAATTCGAAGTCGCGGTCTGCCTTGCGGATTTGTTCGTCCCAATGAGTCTTTTTTTCAAATTCCCACCAATGCGCCTTTAGCCGCTCTTGTCGCGGGTGTTCTGTTGCTTTCTGCTTTTCATTAACAATTTGGACATATTCGTCAATATTTTCGGCGCGGTATTCTAATGGCGGTATATCTCGCCTAATTGCGATACAGTCCTCTTTTAAGCCCCTTAGCTCCCATTTAAAGGCGAAAAATTCATTTTCTATTTCGTCCATGCGCGGATTTATTTCGGCAAGCTCGCGGGCTTTGCGCTGTTCTTGCATTTTTTCAACGTGTTGCGTGGCTTTTTCGGCTTTGAGTTGTTCCTCTAAGCTCGGAGCGTCAAGGCTTGTTTCTGTTTCATATAGTCTTTGTTTTTCTATGGGTTGTGCCGTTTTTGCGGTTTTGCGAGCCTCTAACGATTTTTCCACACGCTCCAATACTTGTAAAAATCCCGCATTTTCCTGTTGGACGGCGCGTTCTTGATTTCTGCGTTTGATTTCGCGGTTATAATCGCCTAGCTCGGTTCGTATGCCGCGCCGTTCAAGGGCTGTAGCCTCTGCGCCCATGTGTATGGTCGGTTCGCGGTCTATGCCCTGCGCCTTTAGTGTCCGATGGTCGATACGCTCCTCAAGTCCCTTTTGCTCAAGCATACGGTTAGTTTTATCCGCCCAATCCTCCCGCCAATCTACCAGATTTTGAATGCTGTTCCAATCACGATTTTTATTACCAAAACCGTCAGGCGTAACGGTACGGGTAGTCAACATAATGTGGGCGTGGGGGTTTTCTTCTCTTGCGTGGTGTATGGTAAAATCGGCAATCATGCCCTTGTCAACAAAATTTTCCTTGATGTACTCGCGTAAAAGTGCCTTTTGTTCCTCTAAGTCAAATTCTGTTGGCAGGGCAACATTTATCTCCCTTGCAAGTTGAGCGTCTTTGCGTTTTTCGGCTCTTTCGACCGCGTTCCAAAGGGTTTCGCGGTCTTTGTATTCAAGCGGTGCGCCGTTGGGCAAAATTATCTCACTATGTACCACGCCGCCCTTTTTTGTGTAGTCGTGGACGATTTCGCCGTCTTTTTCGCGTATTTCCTCGCCTGCTCTGTACGCCGCCGAACCTGCCGCATGAGAATGCAATTTTTCGCCTGCTCTGTACGCCGCCGCACTCACCGCAGACCGCCCACCGCCACGACTTATCATCTGTGCGCTTAGGTGATAAATCGCCACTACCGACGCGCCCCCTCTGCACAAATATACTCGCTATAAACTATGCGATACAGCTTGTCCGTATGAACAATTACGCAGTAATTGTATAAGTGCGCCCTTCTCGATTTTTGCACGACGCAAAAATGCCCCTGCAAAGAGCGAGTAACGCTCAAAGCAGGGGCAAACATACGGAGTGCAAAAATCGCCAACGCTACATTTCTTGAATTATTGGCAAAATAGTTTGGATATATCTGAGTTTTTAGTAGTGGAGCTTGTGGGGTTTGTGGTAAACCGCCGCGCTTAAAGTTATCAATAGTCTCCGTGAGGGGACTGTTGGTAACTTTGGCGGTTTTCCATAAAATCCATGAGCCAAAAAAACGCCCCTGCCGCGAGCTGACAAAACCCGCAACAGGAACATATTCAGCAAAAATAGGGTGAGCAAAAACCACTTTGCTACACCCCTATGAAAATTTCTATTTGTGTGTTAGAATAAAGTCTGTAGAGTTTCGGCGCATACGCCGAGGTTAGTTTATACCCCTTTCTATAACAGGGTACCATACACATGGATAGGCTTTAGCGGCACATCACCATGGCTATACGAAACAATGAACACAAATAACCTATACGAACACTGGCTCGTATTCTTCTACTACTACGCACTTCTCGGAAACTCAGTCCAAACAGCACTTGACAAGGCATCTCAACAGGTAGGCTTTCAAAACTTTGCCAGTACACCATTAGCTAGCGGAACTTATTCGACTTACGGGCCATATCAACCAACAGCAGGATGGTATTCAGGACAAATGCATGTGCTGGGTAACCCAACGGGAACATATTTACCGAGTGTGTAAGCTATGATAAACAAAACTATGAAAAAATTAAACCAAAAAATTCTGCCGCTTGCAATTGTATTACTTTTGTTACTCTCAATTGCAAGTGTTGCAAAAACCGAAGCACAGACACGACCACCCCTAAAGGGGAATCTATCTGAAGAAGATAAGGCAATAGTGGACAACATTGTAACTTTTCTAGATAAAGTATTCAAACTTGACACCTCAAAATACAGCATAGAAAGCGGACGATCACGCGGTCTCGTAAGCGGAGTTGACAAATCATTCACTATCTATCTTTCGTCCGCTGAGAGTGAAGTGGACATATTGTGCGATATCAGAGATGACGCTATAGTCTGGTGCAGCATCTATCTGCCGAAGGGCTCACCGATTTATACAACGCCGACAGCAGATATTCTTAGTAATGCTAAAGAGACTCTCGCGGAGTTGACGACTTTTGCACCTAAAAGCTACCTGCCGGCCATACAAGACATGCTAAACAGTGTAAAAGCAATAGAAAACTCAACAACTTTAACTGCTGACTTAACCCAAATTATAGATATCCGCGAAGTAATAGGCGAAGACCTCGTTATGATGTCTTGGGCGCCTTTTGCCAACGGTCTTGTTTATTCCCAAAACACACTATCGCTTCATTTCGACACTAGTGGACATCTCAGATTTTTCGCGGATGACTTCGGAAGGTTTGCTATAGGTACTTCGGAGGCAAAGGTTTCTGAGCAGGAGGCTATACAGATTGCTATGGAGCAGGTGCAGGCGTTTTCATGGGAACAAGACGGTGAAGTGGTATCAAATGTTGAGATTCGAAGCGACCAGACCCTGACGCGTTTGTCTTTGCAACGAAGAAATCAAGGCGATACCTTGTATCCTTATTGGGATGTTTATGTTGCACTAGATAAGATGTATCCGGGTGGTGTTACGGCGTTTCATGTTGCGATATGGGCAGATACCGGCGAGATCGACTATGTTAAGCCTATAGGTTTCTATGGGGGATCCGGGCTTGCCGGGCGGTTCACAGCTTGTTGACTCTCAACCACAAGACACAGGTTCTGAGGATGACTCTCAACCGCAAGGATGGGGCTATGAGGTTATAGGTGCTCTTGTGCTGATAGCGGCAATAGCAGTCGTAGCAGGCTATTTAGTCTATAGAAGAAGATAGTTTAAACAACTTCTTTTTTTCTTTAAACGTTTGAATCGTCTAAATTCCTAATTTATTTTAAGCAGGGTTATAACGTCGCTTTGATTCTCGGCCGCTCCGCGGATAAATGCGGCCTCCGCCCCGCAAAGCGGGGAACCCCGTCGCACGCATCACTGCCCTCGAATCTACGCGGCACAGGTGAAACTTCAGCGGAAATTTAAGTGTGCGTTATCGTATTATTTGCAAAAGCTTTTTTGCCCACATATTACATATAACCAGTGAGGCAAATTAAAAATGACAGTTGAATCAAGTAAAACCCTGGCCGGTATCGGTTCACTGCTGCTGTTAATTCCCTTCCTAAACATCGCCGGCTTAGTTCTGGTCTTCCTCGGCATGAGAGACTTATCCGAACACTACAAAGACCCAAACATCATCCGCAACGTTGTCATGGGCGGAATCTTCGGCGTAATCAGCACAATCCTAAGCATTTTCGCAATAATCTTTGACATGACCATTACAGGTCTCATCATCGGCATACCCCTTAGCATAATTGCATTCGTTTTTGCGCTGTTGATGGCAAGCCGTCTCAAAAAAGCCCTATACGCACTGGCAGACCGCTCAGGCGAACGCCTGTTTCGCACGGCGGGAACTTGGCTGTGGTTTGGCGCAATCTTAACCATAGTCGTCATCGGCGCATTTCTGATATGGATTGCGTACATAATCTTGGCAACCGCCTTCTTCTCGCTAAAAATAGCGCCGAACACATCACAATACCGCTACGCTCCGCCTCCGCCGGCGTCAACGGCAAGCACGACGACCAAATCATACTGCCCCTACTGCGGCGCATCCGTTCAACCCGAAACGTCCTTTTGCGCTCATTGCGGAAAACAAATCTAAACTATAGCAAATTGACTTTAGATATACAATGAAATCGCAATCATTTTCGTCAATTTGCATATAGCGCACCGCTAAAAAAGAAGTTTCAAATTGCACATGTTAAATTAAAACGCTATAAAAATCCAACCAACCCTCTTTTGGGTGGTGTCATAAAGTAAATGGTTGGTGCAAAATGCACAACTTCCGAATCCCATCATTGTGAGGCGCTTTTTGCCGAAGCAATCCAGTATCATTTAGTTTATGACACTACCTTTTTTGCTCATTTTTTTAATTTCGGCTTAGTTTGACTTTCTCACTCGTTTTAATTTTTGGTAATCACTTGCCATATTTTGCTGATTTATTGTTGACACCCCGAAAATTGATGATGCAACACATATAGTAATCTGTAAGATAACTTTCCTTAAAAACGAGAGAAGATGATTACAGGTTTATCAGCCTAAATTGGGCCATAACTAACGATCCATGTAGCTGGTAAAGTTGCATTTTGCCGCCAAGCTCATGTTTGTTTTTTGAACGTGGGAAGTCTAATCAAGTGCAAGCTTACCACAACTGCAATAGCGATCAGAACCACTTGTAAAATCAAAATCTCACTCAGCATAAAAAACACTGAAAAAAGAATTGTTATCCACAAGATTGTTATGGCGATGATTTTGGTTTTCAGGGGGATACCGCGTCCTGCTTGATAGTTTTTTATGTACTCTCCAAACCACCGGTTGTTCAAAAGCCATTTATGCATACGCTTGGAACTACGCATGTAACAGGCGGCGGTAAGCAAAAGAAACGGCGTTGTGGGAAGGAGGGGCAGAAAGATTCCGATGGCACCCAAACCCAGCGAAATGGATCCGGCAATAAACAACAGAATCCGGACGGCTTTCTGTTTTTTGATTTTTGATGGAACCAGTTGGGGTGAATTATCCATGGAGTCACTCAATGATAGTGCACCATAAAATGGTTATGTAGATACTGTAATATTATGTCGGACCTTCACTATCATTTCACAAAGCACTTTGGTATATAGACTCTATAACAGGTATGCGAAAGTTTCTGTATGAGAAGAAAATGTGGGCCTAATCAGTTATAATCCAAGTATTTAGACATATATCAGCTGTTATGTAGTTCATGGAACATGATGTGGAATATTTGAGTTCTTCAAGTATTATTTTGAGGTTGGTTTCGAAGCATCATCGGCACATAGCCGCATCTTGGGTCTGAGCCTAAAATGTCTCCGGTATAGAACAGTGCCGCTGAGCGGCATCCTCCACAGAGCGCTTTGTATTCGCAGACACCACATTTGCCTTTAAGGTTGGTTTTGTCTTTGACCTTGTTGAAGAATGCACTGCTTTGCATGTCATTCCAGATCTGCTTTAAGCTGAGATTTTTGACGTTTCCGGCGCGGTAAGCATCGTTGTAGCTACAAGGAATAACGTCACCATTCTCGGCAATACTCATAAACCTGCCAAAGAAGCATCTGCCCAAAAAGAAACCGCTGTACCACCGCTCGAAGGCAGGCATACCCCGCTGCTTGGCAACCCGCGCATAGAAAGGGAGGTAGACGTTTATGCTAGGTTTGCCGTTGTAATGCTGGGTTAAGTCGTAGAGTTTGTTACATACCCACTCATACTGCACCGGTGTCGGGTCAGCTTTGAGACATTCAGGACTGCTACTATAGGGCACCATACCGTGGAAGACAACCCAACGGGCACCAAATTTGTTGGCAAGGTCCAGTACGTGCACCATATCTGCCTCGTTAACGTTTGTAACATTGTCTTTGTTAGCGAAGGTGTAGACTAGTACATTGAGTAGCCCTTCATGTTGGAATCGTTCTATGGCGTTGACGGCGGCTTCGTAGGCGCCTTCTCCGCGTATGACATCGTTGGTTTGGGGTCCGCCGTCTATGCTTACAGAGATTTTTGTTTTGTTCTTGATGATTTTCTGGATAAGCTCCTCAGTTAGGAGACGCCCATCGGTGATTATACTGGTGCTTAAGCCCTTGGCTGTGGCGTAGTCAAGCACCTCAAAGAGGTCCCCTCGCAGAAAAGGTTCACCGCCGGTAACACCAAAGAAGCTGGCACCAAACGCATTGACTTCATCAACTATATGAAAAGCGGTTCCTGTGTCAACCTCATCTTTGACGGCAGATTTACCCGCTGAAACACAGTGAGCACACCTGCTGTTGCAGGCAAACGTGCAACGCCAAGGAACAATAAGTAAAGGTCCACTACTTGTCAAAGCTACTTCTCGCCTATGGAGGGAATATTGGCTTAAACACTGTATTTAACGATTAACATAAAAGATCAGTTTTCCCAGCGACATATTGAACAAAAATAAAGCCCATAACAGTATCAGCCTTGTCGCTAATTTAATTCACTACCCACCAGCCGTTGAACAGAACAAATCATGCAAACGCACAAACAAAATAACATCAGCACACATATGCAATATTTGAGAATAAGTCTAACTCGAAAACAAAACTATTTTTCAATTTTAATAAGGTATTTGATTAATTCGAAAGCGGCACCATCATTTTTGGATATTAATCTATAAAAAAGGATGGATGTAGCTTAGTGCTACTTCACTTTGTAATCCTCTGCATCAACCACATGTTCGCCTGAGGGGCCCTGTTCAGGTTCTCCAGATGGAGACGGCGGGGGTTCTGCGCCTGGCGGAGGTCCTGCTTGTCCCTGTGCCTGTTGCTGTTTAGCGGCTTCTGCAGCGGCTTGCTGATAGACTTTGGTTCCGATTTCCTGCAATAGATTTTGCAGTGCATCGGATTTGGCCTTCACCTGCGCCATATCGTTGCCTGCCAGAGTGTTCTTTAGTTCAGTAACTGCGGCATCAATTTTGGTTGATTCCTCAGAGCTAATTTTGCCTGCTAAGTCGTTTTTGGTACGTTCTGCTGTGTAGACGAGACTGTCGGCAGTGTTGCGTATTTCAGCTTCTTCTTTCTTTTTACGGTCTTGATCGGCGAACTGGTCAGCTTCACGGATGAGACGCTCTTTTTCTTCTTTAGATAGTTTGGTTGAGGCAGTGATAGTTATTTTTGACTGTTTGCCTGTGCCGCGGTCTTTGGCGGCTACGTTCAAGATGCCGTTTGCATCTATATCAAATGTTACCTCTATCTGTGGGACACCCCTTGGTGCGGGAGGCAGATCCACGAGGTTGAATTCACCCAGGGAAACATTGTCAGCTGACATAGCTCGCTCACCCTGCAATACGTGGATGGTTACTGCAGTTTGGAAGTCTGCAGCGGTGCTAAAAACTTGACTGCGTTTGGTGGGTATGGTAGTGTTTTTATCGAGCACTTTGGTCATTACGCCGCCCATGGTTTCAACCCCCAAAGATAGGGGAGTAACATCGAGCAAGAGCAGATCGGTAACTTCGCCTGTAACAACGCCGGCTTGGATGGCCGCACCGATGGCAACGGATTCCATGGGATCGATACCTCGTTCAGGTGCTTTGCCCAAGATTTGTTCTACAAATCGCTGGACAAGGGGCATACGGGTCATGCCGCCGATTAAGATAATTTTATCCACCTGCTGAGGTGTAAGTTTAGAGTCTTCGAGGGCTTTTAGCAGAGTCGGCTTAGTTTTCTCCACGATGGGCTGTGCCAATGACTCAAGCTTTGTACGGGTCAGGGTAAGGTGGAGATGTTTGGGCCCTGAAGCATCAGAGGTTAAGAAGGGCAAATCGATATCGGTACTCATAAGCGTTGAGAGCTCGATTTTTGCTTTTTCGGCAGCATCTTTTAATCGAGACATAGCCATACGATCGTTGGAGACATCTACACCGGTTTGACGTTTAAATTCTTCAAGTATATAGCCCATGACTGCTTTATCCACATCAGTTCCACCCAGCTGAGTATCGCCGCTGGTACTCAGCACTTGAAAAACTCCTTTGCCAAAGTCCATCAGCGTCACATCATGGGTTCCGCCGCCGAAACTAAAAACCAGGATCTTCATTTCATGCTGAAGCTTGTCGATACCATATGCAAGGCAGGCAGCAGTAGGCTCATTGACGATACGCATAACTTCAAAGCCGGCAATTTCACCTGCGTCTTTGGTAGCTTGGCGCTGGTTATCATCAAAGTGAGCAGGTACAGTGATTACAGCTTTGCTGATGGTACCACCAAGGTAGGTTTCAGCATCTTTTTTGATTTTCTGCAATATAAAAGCAGATAACTGCTGGGGACTGTATTCTTTACCATAGATACTGGCCGTGTAGTTGCTGCCCATCTTGCGTTTGATTTCAAAAACAGTTCCTTCAGGATTTGTTGTGGCTTGACGTTTTGCAGGTTCACCAACTAGGAGCTGCCCGTCTTTTGTGAAGGCAACCACTGAGGGAAACATTTTACCCGCCATCGTGGGACCTTCGGCACTGGGGATAACAGTTGCGTGACCGCCCTCATAGATGGCCGCAGCTGAATTGGTTGTTCCTAAGTCGATTCCTAAAACTTTTTGACTGATTTTTTGGGTACTCATTTTTTTTCCTCCAATTTTAATTCAAATTTTTATTTTGGTTTGGTTACTCTAACGATGCTGGGACGTAACACCTTATCTTTAATTTTGTAGCCTCTTCGGATTTCCTCAATTATGGTGCATGTCTCTATGCCTTCGCGTTCTTCTGCGGCGATGGCATTGTGGCATACAGGGTCAAAAATTGTGCCTTGTGTGCACTGTATTTGTGAAACACCTTCTTGCTCAAGAACCTTTCTGAGTTTCTTTAGAGTCATCTCGACTCCGTCAACAAGCGTTTTGTGCTGATCATCGGAGTCTTTTGCGGCCTTAACGGCCAATTCGAGCTCATCGACAACATCGAGGAGTTCGGTGATTATGCGTTCGTTGCAGTATTTTTTGATATTCTCGGTTTCGCGGTCGAAACGGTTTTTTAGGTTTTCAAAGTCGGCTTGCAGATATTGAAGTCTGGTCAGGTAGTCTTCGCTACGTTTTTTTTCTGATTCTAGGAGCTGATTTATGTCTTTTTCGATGTCGGCTGTGGTTTGTGGCTTCTTTTTTTCTTTGTTTTCCATCATAAGTTTAACCTCTATTGTGTAAGTTACGAGACGTATTTTTGCGTTTTTCCAGTGTCAGATGCGGGTTGTTGTTGCTGTTGGGGAGGCAAGATTGGTGCAGGTTCTTTTTGTGTGAGTTGTTGTTGCTGTTCGGCTATGCGGGCTTGTTCTATGAGTTTTTTGAAGATGATTTCGGTGACTTGATCGCCGACTGCTTCTTCTTTGAGGTCGCTGTTGAAGGCGTATTTTTTGAAGGTTTCAACTATGTCGTTTTTGTCGATGATAACGTTGGGGTTTGCGATTTCAGTCCATGCGGCGGTCATGACTTTGTGTCCGAGTTCGAGGAAAATGTTGACCATGGTGGTGTAGTCGATGTCTATGGGGGCGTCGCCTGTTAGAAATCGGCCTTTTGTGAGTAGGATTTTTTTGTCGTTTTCTGGGGTTACAGTTATACTTCTGCGCATCTAATTCACCAGGTGTAAGAGTACACTTGCACCACTTCACCTACTGCACACCTGCACATCCAGATTTATAAACGTTTTCAACTAACATACACAGGCAACATTGTTGCTGAACAAAAACAGCAGGGATTACGTTTTCTTTAGCTATGCTTTCGGTGTTTGTACGGATTTCTTCGCGCAGGGTTCTACAAAACACAGGTAGCCAAATAGGCGTATACCGCACACCTAAACACCCATTTCAATACAATATACCTCAGATACACACAAACCCAAAAATACTGCACACACAAGGAAATAACTTAAATCCCAGTCTAAACCATTCTATGAAGCTTAAAAAATTACACTCACGGTAAGGCTACATGGCAGAAAAAAGAGACTACTACGAGGTTCTAGGCGTTAAGAAAAACACATCCAAAGACGAAATCAAAGACGCCTACAGAAAACTCGCCCTCCAATATCATCCCGATAGAAACAAAGAAGCGGGAGCAGAAGAGAAATTCAAAGAAATCAGCGAAGCATACGCTGTACTCTCAGACGACCAAAAACGAGCACAGTACGATAACCTCGGCCACGCAGGCTTTGATCAAAGATACACCTCAGAAGATATTTTCCGAGGAGCAGATTTTGACAGCATCTTCCGCGACATGGGTTTTGGCGATTTATTCCGCACCATTTTTGGCGGAGGATTTAGCGGCGGATATGATAACCGCCACAGAGGCCAAGACATAGCCTTCGACCTCGAAATCACACTAGAAGAAGCCGCCAAGGGCACTGAACGCGAAGTCGAAATTCCAAGAACCGAACAATGTGATACCTGTGGAGGTTCAGGTGCACAACCAGGCTCACAGGTCAAGACCTGCCCGCAATGCAACGGTTCAGGCAGAGTACAAAATATGCGCAAAGTCGGCTTTGCTACCTATATGCAAGTCACCGCCTGCCCCACATGCAAAGGCAGAGGCAAACTCATCGAAACACCCTGCAACAGCTGCCACGGCGCAGGTTTGATGCGCAAACGCCGAAAAATCACCGTTAAAATTCCATCAGGTATAGACGAAGACTTCCAGTTGCGGCTTCGCAACGAGGGCGAAATGACCTCCAGCAACGGTGAACCTGGAGACCTCTATGTCATCGTCCACGTCAAACAGCACCCCCAATTTATACGAGAAGGTGACGACCTCTGGCACATAGCCATTATCTCTTATCCGCAAGCGGCGCTGGGTGCAGAAATCTCTGTGCCTACCCTTGATGGCCCCACAACAGTCAAGGTACATGCGGGCACACAAGTCGGCGAAGTTATAGCACTACGAGGAAAGGGCATGCCTAGGTTCCGCAGTTATGGCAGAGGCGACTTGCTAGTACGGATCGGCATCGCGGTTCCCCAAAAACTCACCGTCAGCCAGAAGGCACTACTTGAGCAACTGGCAAAAGAATTCGGCTCTGATATAAACAAAGGCCGCAAATTCCGACTCTAAAACTGAGCGTCCGAGTTTAGTTGATACCGAACGCTATCAACTATTTACGGCTTGTTTGGGGCTGTTTTTGGTTTGGTCCTGCGCCGTGTTAGAGTCTGTTGCACTGATAGCCCCAGCGTAGTCAAGGGATAATTTGAGGTATCAATGTTTTTTTAAAAATTGCGATGGAGTTAAAGTTAATACGTTAATTCACACATAAAAATATGGGCACACGTGTATGGTGGAGACAAAAAACAAGCCGCAATATTCCGATGCATCAAAAGAAGTCAAGTTACCCTGCGGTTGCATCTATCAAGACAAGAGCTGGATGCTGATGCGCGTTAACGAATGTGAGTATCATCACCGCAAAAGAACAACAAAGCGTCCCCACAGACCCAAAGCTGAATGCGTCAGACCATAAAAAGAAAAAACGTAAAAAAAGGGTTTAGAGCCACAATTATGCTTTGTAGATTTTGGGATCCAATAGAGCAAAATTGTTTCCACCGCCATGGTATAGCAAATGGGCCTTTTTAAGATCATAACTGCCATCGTTAAAAATGCCCATATCCGCGTAGGCCTCCACGATTTTACCCACAAAAAGGGTGTGGTCACCTGTTATGAATTGCCCATCAACTTCGCATTCAAGGTGCGCTATGCATTCGCGGATTGCGGGAGCCTTAACTTTTTTGCCCGGCATAGGATTGAGGTTGGCTTTCTTGAATTTATCAAAACTTCTGCCCGTTAGTGACCCGCATGCATACACCGCCTGCAGATTCTCCAATGTAGGTATGTTTACAATGAATTCGCCTGATTCCTCTATGAGAGCGTGGGAATGGCGGGGGGGAGCGATACTGACTGCTAGAAGCGGCGGATTGGCTGAAGTCGGCATTGCCCAAGCGAGCGTGATTATGTTGGGTTTGCCGGAGTTGCCGACACATGAAACCAAAACGGTATGCATAGGATGAAGCAAACGGGTAACTAATGAGAGGTTTATTGGGGTTTTTGCAGACACATAAATCACCTTATGGGTAGAGTAACTGGTGGTAACGCCTGCTTAATTTCTTTTTTGTTATAGCCAAAGTGCCGATCACCCATCAAAACGTAAAATCGATACATTCCCTAAAAATCAAAGCAAACAACAGACACTGTATAGGTGGAGCAAGTAACTGCAGAAGCATCTGTAGCCCAGCCCTTAAAGACAAAACCAGGCTTAACCAAACCCCCCGCATTCACACAAACAACCACAGAAGCACCAACCGAATAAACACCACTATCTACAGGTACAGACCCCCCTGTCGAACCATTACCATCATAAGTCACAGCATAAACAGAAATTAAGTTGGGTTAGGCGGATTATAGTTAGCAAAATAATTGTATATTTCATTAAATGTTTTTACAGCAACACCATTAGCATTACAGTATTCAAGTACGACTTGGAGGGTGCTCTGTAACATCATAGAGTCTGCTGAGAGGTTGCTGTCTGTGATGTTGCGTATGTTGAATATGACCCAGGAGCCGTTAGAGCGAACGTTCTCGATAGCGTCTATCATTTCTGTGGCTGTTGTTTTGTTATTGGTTGAATAGCAACGGACTCTGGATTCATAGCAGGGCGGCAAGGTTTCATAAGGCGCAGCGTAGGGGCGACTTATATTGTGGTAGTTGCTTGCAGGATAGAGAGTGTTGGCTGAGAAGTAGTTGTTTTTGGTGAAACCGTTGGTAAGTAGCCACTGCTTATTCTTTGTTAGTTGTTTGATTACTTCTGTTTCGGTGAGAAGAGTTAGGTCAGGGAGATTTACGATGTGACTGCAAATATCCCAACCCTCATTTTGTAGTGTCTTCAAATTCTCCAAAGTTATATAGGGAGGAGTCCCGATGTTGCTGGGCATTATGAAGACGGTTGCGGCATATCCATAGATGTCAAAGAGCGGTTTAGCTTTTGAATATACTGATTCATTGCTGTCATCAAAACTGAATGTGACAACCCCATTGGGGAAAGCTGAAGATACAACCCGCACATCAGCCATACAAACAAAGGTGGAAACCCCTTCGGTGGCAGAAAAGATTCTCACCCGCAAACTGGTTATAGATGTCCAGTCGGATTCTGTAAAACCTCCGCTGTATTGCCAGCGTCCATAATCCATCGTTGATTTCGTTATAGGCAAAGAGAGGTTATTCCAGCCAGCGGATAATCCGTTTAGGGGATAGTTGAATAGAGCATATTTTGAGTAGGCACTAACGTTAGAAACCAAAAATCCAACGCTACCGGTTCCCAGTTTTGTTGTATCTTCAATATAGAGTGAGAGCATAATGAATTTGTCTGACAAATCAGCGCTAAATCCGGATAATTGGGCAAATACCTGAGCAGTACTGGAGGTTTCCAGCTTAACTGAGCTGGCACCCTCTTTTTTAATGGCTGTTTCTAACGTCATATTACCGCTTGTGCTCTTAGACCAGCCGGTTAAACTGTCACAATTGCTAAGTACGGTACTGTGATTATCGATGTATTCTTTGAATATGCTCTGATTTTCCTCTATGTGCCCCACACGCCACACAGCATAGAGAATAATGTTATCAGATCCCATCGTAAAGCTGGACGGAATAATGGAGGTACCGCTAAATGCAAAGTTTGGTGCAACCGCAGATGAATTAAAAGCCCAGCCGAGAAATGTGTGATCAGATTTAACAAGGTTCCCTGTGCCTGCTAAGACCATTACAGTACTGCCAGTAGTGTATGCTATGTTATCTATTGGCACAGAACCACTAGTTGAGCCGTTACCGTCATATGTCACGGTATACGTTGTGATCAACTCCCACACAGCATATAGTGTCACTTTTGCAGAACCCATCGAAAAAGCAGAGGGTGTTACTGTACTTTCGGCTACTGTGTAGGTAGGAGTAACTGCAGAAGCATCTGTAGCCCAGCCCTTAAAGACAAAACCAGGCTTAACCAAACCCCCCGCATTCACACAAACAACCACAGAGGCACCAACCGAATAAACACCACTATCTACAGGTACAGACCCCCCTGTCGAACCATTACCATCATAAGTCACAGCATAAACAGGAATTAACTCCCAAACCGCATACAGAGTCACATCAGCGGTTTTCATTGTAACCGTAGAAGGGGTTACAGTGTTGCCATTTACCACATAAGCAGGCGAAACATCAGAGGCCGAAGTTGTCCATCCGAGAAAAGTATACCCTGATTTCGCCAGTCCACCCGTATTAGCATGAACAGTCACAGTACTGCCAGTAGTGTATCTATCACTGTCTACTGGAATCGTTCCAGTTCCAGCAACACCATCTGACCAGTTTGCATTGTAGATAACCAAGAATTTAGGCGGCGAAGTGTTTGAGGTGTAAACTATATCATATGTACTACCGCTTCGTATGCCTGTGATATCGGTTACTGGTGTGGCAGGCACGTTTATGGTTCCGGTTTTGTTTGATGTGCACCCTGTTATTGTTGGCACGGTGATGTTTACGGCTGCACAGTTTACGCCACCCTGACTGGGGACATAGGGTATATAGTAATAGCCGTTTGTGTCTGTGACCACTGAGAAAGCAAGATTGGATACCCCGCCACCGTTAACAACATAATTAACTGTTTGTCCAGTTATAGGGGAACCATTTGAGTATGTTAAGCGCCCACGGATAGGGTTGTGTTCGATTTTGATGTATTTATATCCGATAAGCGTGTGGACATCCATCGGGTTAGGTACCGCACCCGTTGCGTTGGAAGAAGCGTCATAGTTACCTACTTGGAAGTGATACGAGTTTGAATCTGGGGGTGCGGGTGAAGCGGATTCGTAAAAAAGAGTTTTTGCTATACCGGCTACAGGGCTTTCCATCCAAACGCGCATTACACCACCTGCACATTCAAATGTGGCAGTGTAGGGTGTACCTATTGGTACAACTGTACCAACACCATAGTTGATTATACCCTCTACACATGCATGGCGCCATCTGAATGTTGTGCTTTTGGTTTCAATTGGGGCTGGACCATACGCCAATTCAAACATACAGGGACTACCACCGCTGTATCCCCAGAATTGCCCCGTATCTGTCCAGTTACGCGCCGCATTGCGGCCACCGGGGTTAGCATTAACCACATATGCCTTAGCTTCATACGTCATTTTGTGATAGCCATACAAACCCCAGTCATGTCCAAGATCATTTTGGTTGTACAGGTTCTCGCGGAACTCAACCCGTATAGCTGTTGAGCCTAACGTTGACACATTACCACCTTCTCGGGGGGTCTGCAACATTAAGTAGCCTTCGAAATCGCCTACTCCAGGATACCACCATGCACGATAAACTTGCTGTTGCAATATAGTTGGCGTTAACTGTTCACCGGTTGGGATACTCATACGCCAATACTTGTAAAACTCAGCATCCATTACGGGTAAGGCGCCAACTGGGATTTGTAACTGTTGCCCTGTAGGGATATTGTCGTTTGACAATCCATTTAGACTGCGTAATGTGGCGGTTGTGGTACCAAATTTCTGTGCAATCCACCCAAGCGTCTCACCGGTTGTCACTTGATATCGTATGATGTTACTATCGATGGGTTCAGAGGGGTTTTTCTGCCAGATCGCATATAATATGACGTCACCAGTTTTTCCCATGATAAATGTTGATGGAGTAACAGTGTTATCGGTCACTACGTATGTAGATGCTGTAGAGTTTGCGTTTGTGTCCCAACCTTTGAACGTGTAACCAGTTCGGGCAAGCCTACCAGTATTGGCACGAACAATCACAACATTACCAGAAGTATAGGTAGCACTGTCTATTGGTATACTACCACCGGTAGCCCCATTAACATTGTAAACTACAGTGTATGTGGAAGTAATCGGTTCATCGGTACCACCAATGTATTGATCGGAAACCATCACATCATCGAAATAAATCTTAAAGTTGTTCCCCACACCAGAGTACTGACTCCAGGTGCTACCCAGATGCACAGAGGTTGTAGCGGTATTACGGATTATGCCCATAACAGCTAAATCCGGCACTTTGACGCCATCAATGTACACATTTATTTCACCATCTCCGTTACCGCGTTTGAAATGCAACTCAACACAACGTATAGTGCCGGCTGTTAGGGTTGCGGTAGTACTGCGCAATGTAGTTGCAACACCATTGTCATAGTACTGTATTTCAAAGTAATACGCTCCAGAAACAGCACGAACAGCCAACATAACGTTAACTCCGCTGGTATTTAAACTGAACAAGTTAACATAACCGGTGTTAACAATGCTGAGCTGGGCAAAATTGATGTATGCACGGATAAACACTTCATCTGAAGCAGGGATGGTTTTTTGTAAATTCATTATAACATTATTTAAGCCATTATTCTCAAATAGAGCACTGTGAGAACCTTTATGGGCCCACACATCCGATACCTTAATTGAGGTACCGACAGCAACATTTACTGCTGTCCATGTACTAAAATTTCTAGATTCAAAGTCGTCTGTAAATAGTATAGTCACAGTTTAACCTCCAAAAGTTAGTTAGCGGAGTGTGTTTCCCCTAAACTAATGACGGTTTTTTTGATGGTGTCAGCTTTTGGGGGGACAATATGTAGTAGCTGACCAGTTTCGATATGGGTGCTGATTTTTGGGGTGTTTTGTATTTTTACGAGTTCAAGTTTGATTTTTTTTCCTAAGTCTATAATTTCAATTCCATTCATTTTTTTCACCTATAGTCATATTTTGTTTTTTCTATGGTTGGTAATTTTAGGCGCTGAAGTGCAACTGGTCAGAGGGTTTTGGAGGGTTGACGTTGGCATAGTTTAGTTTGAGGTTTATTGAGAATTTTCGTAGCGATGATTGGTTGTGTAAAGCATCATCAGCGCAAGCGGTCAACCGCTGTTTTATAGGTTTTTTAGCAATAATTCCAGCGTGCATGCTTGGTAGATTTGTGCAATAACTTGGGTTTTTGTGCTTGTGTGGTGTTTTTGTTTGGAGTTTGATGGTTGAGTTGCAACAACCAGTTTTGCAATGTCAGCATTTTTTTGAGGTTGAGATTGTTTTGGCTGCCACCGGATTAACTAGGAAGATTGAGAAGTGAATACCTGTCGATTTGTCAACCTATCGATGGCAGCCATAACTCAAATTTAATGTAGTTTGTTGTTACTTATGTTAGACTAAGCTTCTGATAATTTCAGCGAGTATCAACCCTACCAGTGCCAGAAGACCGCCGTAGATTGTTGCTTTGTCTCTGCCTTTTAATTGTGTTTTTTGGCTAGCTTCAAGTTTTTGGATACGACCGTCGATACAGACTAAGAAGTTTTGGATATCCATGTTTCGATCGTTTCCGATTCGGGAGAGTTCTTTGGCTTCGGCTATTTGGGTTTCGAATTTGTTAAGTTGTTCTTTTATGTAGGATATGCGGAGTTCGTTTTTTATTATACGTTCTTTATGGGTTGTATTTACACTCATAGTTTGTACCTCGAGTCGTGAATTTGTTCCAGTGTTGCACTCAATCAAATGCTCCTGTGCCATCGCTACTGTGAATAACTAAACCTTGGGGGCATTCTGGAATTTTGTCTCTGCGTAAACCGCCGATTGCCGCTAAAACCTTGCCTTCCAGAGCTTCAGGAGAGCCAATAAACACCATTTCTCTCACGCCACCAGAACCATTGCACTTTGCATGTATGCTGTGGGTATGGCAATATTCGATAGCGAGTTTTTCTTCGGGGGATCTGATGCTTTCTGCTAAGCGGGTTTTGAATTCACGTCCCCGCAGAAAGTCTTTGAGTTTTTTTGATTTAGCTCTGCCCAAATCTATAGCCTCATTGATTATGTGTAACATTTTTCATGCTACTGCGATGTTACTCCAGAGGTGTGTTGCGAATAAATCGATAGGGTATACATCAAGCACTTCGGCATATTGAACCTGTAAAGAGATCGGTGTCCATTATACTGTTGCGCAGTTAATCGTTGAGTCTTCTCTGTTGGGATTTGTTCTAACATAATTTTCATCGATAGAAGCCTCTGGGAGTCATTCCCGCGTTTTACGGCAGGAGTTACAGTAGTTATGGCTCCCAAAAAGGGAGAAGCAGATTAAATCTGCATACTTGATACATCATCAATAATAGCAATCTGACAGTCTTCCTTATAACCGTAGTGAAGAAAACCGTTCTTAGGTTATAACGCCCCTATCCAGCAAAATTATCCGCTACTTTTTTATCACTCAGATATTTTTGACCGGGAAAACCGAACCGGTATTTCTTTTGCAGACATTTCCTGCATAGAAGCTCTTTGTTTTTTCGACCATTCCAGGATTTACTTCTTATTTTTGCTCCACATATCTGGCAGTGACGAAGAGTGTCTAAACGATCCCGCCATGGCGTAGGGACAGCAACGTATCTACTTTTCATTTTTTATCATAACCTCCGTTGTTTTTGGCTAACACAGCCCCCAACCGTTACCATAGACCCACAGTTCATCACCAAAATTACCAGCCCATATTTTGGATAAATAATCATCCCCATACAAAACAGGCAAGTTATAGAGGAATAAACACAGTTTCAAAATGAATCCCCCGCTAACATTTTCAAATTAGCCCATACTTTATTACCCGCCCGAACAGCCCCTTGTACTTGCAGAGCATGCTGTCTGCAAAGCCCCAACGTTTGATTTTTGGGGGCATACAACGCCACATAGACAGCATGTTCTTTACAACTTGTAAACCCACATTTAATGGGTTTTTTAAGTTGATTCTCTACAAAGCTGAAAAGCGGCCGCTGCGGGTTACCACCTATATCCAGATGGCGCTTCGCAAAAAGCAACTCAATAGCTTCTAGCATGAGATCATGCTGAGTGGTTTCGTCTTGGATAGCCAACTTTTTGAGAGCTATAGACTTTTTATTTTCTTCCTCTGTTTGAGGGATAAAGACTAAACGTTCAATTTTTTGCAGGACAGTCAACTCTTCTCTTCTCCAACATTACACTACATCACTATACTATTCGACACCATTTTTGTTTATTTTTAAAAATAAAAAATGAAAGATTTATACAAATACACAAATTACATTACACAGATACACTATATCTTGACGGCTTCACCTCGCCGCTGTATTTTGCAAGTTGTTCTCCAGTAGACAAGTCTCCCCACAAAAATCGTGGATTTGAGACGTTGTGTTTGTGTTACCGGCGGGGTTGTGTGCTCAAAGACTTGCTTACAATCAGTGCAGAGATAAGTCAGGGTACGACTACCTCCACCGCGGCGCATGTGGGATAATGTTTATGGTATGTCGTGTAGTGGGTACCTTCGGGAAAACCAAATCCCGTCTGTAGTCTACGGCGTGTGTATTGTTCACCCTTTTGGATAATTCCGCTACAGACGTCACAGATGTGACTTGCTGTTCTGCAGGTGTGGGGTTTTTGCTGTTCAGCAGGTTTTTGCATGTAGAAGTCTTGGGTTTGCTGTTGCTGTGCGTTCAACTCGGTAGCTTCAAGCAATACAAAACGCTGTTTTGCTGCGTAGTTATTATAGCCTTCAATCATTTTTGGGGTGCGCGGGAGAGACGGCATTATTTAGTAACCTCTGTTTCTGTGTTATTCAAAATTTCAGCTTGAGTTATAGTGATGCCCCATTTTGGGCATACCATCAGGGTGTCAAATTTTTTAATAAAATCGTTAATACAGTTTTCGCCGAGTCTGTGAGCTAAATTTTGTTTGTCTGCTAAGGCCTTGTTGTAGAGTTCCAGCGGATCAATCTCATGAATAGCGCTATCTGTATGGGTTATTTTTTGTTCGGGTTTGCCGTTGAGTTCTGCGAGTGGGCAATGAGGCGAGATTTTTTCTACGAACGCTTCGACAATTTTTTTGTTGCGGGCAATAAATTGAATATCAACAACTAATGTAGACGCAGTAGGCAAAAGCTAATCCTCCACTGATAGGTTTTGCTTTTTAGCGGATTCTAGGAGGTGTTCAACTTCTTTTCCAATGCTACGTTTGTCGTTTTTGGCCATAATTTCAAGTTTGGTGTATACTTCTTGGGTTACTGTTATGTTTTTAAATCCTGAGGCAGGCATTTTTTTCTCCTTTACCGTAGTTTACGGTAATTATTCATTTATACAGTCAGATACATTTATAAAAATTACGGTAATTTACGGTAATAAGAGTATTTAAGTTTTTTACATAATAATTTAAATACCTTTACTACAAACAACATACTGTAAAATACAGTAAAGGAAAGATAAAATGCCACCAAAAGGATTCAAAAGCATCACCGTAAAACAAGCAGCTTACGATATGCTTATGGAAGAGTATAAAAAAACACCAGATAAATGGCTAATAAAACACGGTATCACCTCTTTCAACGGTTATGTGAACTACCGGTTGGAGGAGTTAGTACAATATCGGAAACAACTTCTCCAACAGACAGACCAAGAGAAGCAGCAACCTCCCTAAGTTCCAAATATAATTTATCAGAAACAAACAATACGGCTTTCTTTTCTACAATTAATTTTTGAGTTTTTATTCCCTTTCGTTTTTTCATATAGACGACTCTCCAGCGAATCCTCAAAACCGTATATATCAAGATATAAAATATAAACTACAAGTCAGCATATTTTTGCAATATTCCTGCCCATACACCTATTCACGGAGAAAACCCTTAACCCCCACAGCCTCTGCACTTTGAGACAACATTGACAACACCCCACAAACAAAAATCTCTATCGAAGTTTTCCATCAAAAAATACCCCAAAAACCCAAACACATATAAGTCACCTCTAAACAGTAGAGGTAGGTTTGCCGGCCAGAGGGCACGGGTCCCACCTGATCCCATACCGAACTCAGAAGTTAAACTGTGTTCCGTTCCCAACTGTAGTGTGGTCTTAGGCCACGTGAACTTGGGAAAGCTGGCAGCCTTTCTATTAATCCAATTTCCCCCCAAAGTTAGCATAGCTTTATAACCAAGTGAGAATAGTTTTTGGAGAAGTGGTGCATATAACGTGAGCTTGATTCCAGGAAGCGACTCCATAACTCAAGTGCTTAGTCTATTAATGTATGTTGTTTTCATAGGATTCATCTTCTATGGTCAAAAACTTCAGATGTATATCATGATCCGCGAAGTTGAGAATTCATTACATAAACTCCGAATCATAAAAGAGGACGGGAGAAAAATTGCTATTGATACACTAAATGAAATAGGCAAACCAGCCACCGACCCATCACCACGGGTTGACCGCTTCTTAGACTACTTCACCATCGGCCCGCAGGGCATGGACCCCCAAGGCATAGTATACAAACTGGACCACATCTTGGACGTAAGAGATGACCGCCTCAAAGAAGAAGTCAGACTCTTAGCACCCCAAGTGGCAAACGACGAAGTCCAAATCAACAACCTTGAAAACACACTCGAAGCCGCAATGGCACTAAACTACATCTACAAAGTTGTCCGACACTTCTATATCCAGGGTAGAAAAACTATGAGCCTCTATGTAATCATGCAACTCCAAATGATTTTACCCATGGTTATGAAAGAAGCTGAAGCATATGCGAGCGCACTCAAAGCATTCGCATACGGCCAACCCATCGGAGACAGCGTTGGACCCCTCGTTGTTTCTAAACTCATGCACGGCTACGAAGTTCGCAAAGTACCCAAAGACTGCGTAGTCGCATCCGTCCCATTCGAAGGACGCACCGCACTGCTACTCAAAGCAGAAGGCCCCGGCGGAAACGTCGGCAAACCAGGAGATGCCATCGAAACAGTCATCGAGGAACAACAGGGTAAACTCGCCTGCCTCATCATGATTGATGCAGGACTTAAACTGGAAGGGGAAAGGGTCGGCGAAGTTTCCGAAGGCATCGGTTCAGCCATAGGCGGACCAGGCGTAGATGCATTCAAAATAGAAGAGAAAATAACCAAATACAAAATCCGCAACTATGCCATCATAATCAAAGAAGACATCGGCGACGCAGTATCACCCATGCGCAAAGAAATCAACGATTCAGTCGACACAGTCATCGAACGCATCAAAGACATCGTGAAAGAACGCACAAAAGAAGGCGACACAATCTTAATCGTCGGTGTCGGCAACTCCATCGGAGTAGGACAATAAGAGGGAAACAACATGACAAGCCAAACTCAAACCAAATCTGCAAACAATAAAGTCTCTAACTACCTGATGCTCATAGTCCTCATCGTGATGGCGCTGGCGGTAGTGGCGCTGTTCTTGGCATTTGAAACCTTCCTCTTCGGCGACCAAGAAAACCAATTAGCCGCCCTCATACTGGCAGGAATAGGCATAATCGCCTTAGCAATCTCAGTGTTTCTGCTCTACCAGTCAAGGAGACAAACTGCAGAAATGAAAATTGAGATTCCCAAAGTCATGACCACCATCGAATGCCAAAATAAAGAGTGCAAAAACAAAATCATCCGTGAATTCCAGCGCGGTGACTATGTCTTCAAGTACAGCGACACAACCTGTCCCAAATGCGGCGGCAAACAGATGATAACAGCCGTCTACAAAGAAATCAAAGAAAAAGAAAAAACCTATGCTGTATAAAGCGGCTAGGTTAAAACTTCACAACCATCTTCTTTTATCAGTAGCGTATGTTCAGCTTGAGCAACCGGTTTTTTGCTTGCTTCGATAAACACAGGATACGCCATAATCGACTTCGAGGATAGCAATTCTTTGAATGCTGCCTTATGGGTTTCTTTGGGAAGTATGTTGACTATCCAACGTTCCGTAAAGGGCAGAGTATGGAAGTTACTTTCGATGTATTTGGCTAGTTTTTTGGCGGTTTCGGTTTTTAGGGACTTGGATTTGAGAAAACGGTAAATCGTATGCTGGGGGTAATCGTCCACCCGGGCGATGGCGTCGGGCAGAGTTACGAAGGGTTCAACTGCGTAGACTTCGCCTGTATGGACTTTGTGGGGGTTATATCCAGATATACTTGGAATGGATGTGCCGGCATGTATGAGGTATCTGCCGACGCTGTGTCCGGTTAGGTTACTGATGGGTTTAAATCCTCTGTTTTTGATGGCGGTCTCGGCTAAACTTCCGATTTTGTCCATAGTCATACCGCCGTGAATATTATTGACGATGGTTTGAAGTGCTAGTTCTGCTGCGGCGGTCATGCTTCGCCCTTCAGGGTTGAAGGCTGTGGTGAAGGCCGTATCAGTTACGTAGCCGTCAATCTGCACGCCAATGTCCACTTTAACAGTTGAGCCCTCGGGGATGGTAGCTATTTCTCCGGGGGGGGCAGTGTAGTGTGCCGCAACTTCATTTATGCTTACGTTAACTGGGAAAGCGGGTTTACCCCCTTTGCTACGGATGAGCCCCTCAGCTTTTTCGCAGATGTCTATGATAGGGATGTTTTCTTGGACATACGCTCTCGTTTCCTCGCGTGTTTCCCGTAGAATGTGTCCAGAGAGGCGGAATTTTTCAAGTTCTTCTTTATCGTAGGGCATAACGATTCACTGCTTATAAATTTGGATATGCAGTTGATGCTTAAATGCATAACCACGTAATCCACTATGGCGGGGTAGTGTCCAAAATTGATTTTTCGGAGTTGATTGTCACCTTAGTGTTCCTTGTTGCGCCGCACATGCGATCTGATGGTTGGGGGTTATTTTGTTGTTTATGAAAGGAGTTGGGAGCATTGGGATATCGCATATACATGGGGTGTGTTGTCTGTAGTTTGTTACGTATAATTTTTATGACTGAAAAAACATAATATATAAATATTATTCCCATTATGGATATAATCAAAAATCAAACCCTAACAAGGCAGGCACCAACATGAGCAAAAATATAGGCCCACATTTATGCTCAGATACAAGCAGGGGCACCAACATCCTATACAGCAACGGAGATTGGCTAACATCAAAAAACGGCATTTACAGAACCATAATGCACGATAACGGACGATTCTTTGTTTATGCAGGCGGAGGAAAGGAAGTAGAAGTATGGTTTTCAAGCAAACCCACACAAGAACACACACATTGCATCTGCCTACACGACAACGGAGAACTATGCATCTACCTCAATTACCCCGAACCCGGAAAAGAAATATGGACATCAAAAAGCGGTCAAACAAAAAAAGCAGACAGATACTGGCTCTACCTACACGATGATGGAAACCTGTGCATCTACCCTAATTCACCCGAAAACAACAAACCGATCTGGGAGTCAGGCGGCAAAATCAGCCCCATAGAAAAAATCACCAGAGTATTGAACATAGAATACCACAGTGAACGAGCAAAAATAAAACGAAACAACATTACCCTATTGGAACGCACACTAAAAAATGACACCGACAACACACAGGAATACATATTGAAATACGATAAAACAACAGTAACATCGCATAAATGGTCTAGAAAAGATGACATAAAAGCTTTATTCACATCCTCCTTTAAAATCGGCATCCCCAAAGTTTCTGATGACGGACGCATAACCATCGAGGGAAGTTACGACTATGTGGAAGACATCACATTTACTGAAAACATACGTCTAAAAAATACCATCAAAGTATCAGTAAAACCACACACCGAAATACATGCAAAGATAATCATAACTGACACCAAACTTGAAGTCCTATATACCTTAAAAGGACAAGCTAAGCTAAAATCAGGGCAAATCGTCGACAACTACATCGCACAAGCAGTTTTCTCAAACAATAACATCCATAGCCCTAGAATGATATGTAAAGAAAAAAACTTGAAAACAAATATCACAAATGAAACTCTTAAATACTGTCCAACTGACAATTTTTTCATTAATGACAAAAACTATTCACAAAATAGCCCATTATTTTTACCCAATAACATTTAACGCCACAATTCACACAACAAACCTAATTCCACAAAATTTAAGCACTAACCACAAAAAGTTCATGAATTCCACAATTTAGCACCTAATTACAAAACAACCAATAATTTACGTTTTTTACAACACCGTTACGATACCCAACAGACCACAACCTTACCCAAAAACCCTTATTCAGACTCGCAAAACAACCATTTACGACATATACAGAATAAACGGTTCCATCGATTAGCCCTGTAAGCATCCAACACGTTAAAAAACCCACCTCATCACAAAAGTACAACATCACTAAGGAAGATTTGCCAAGTTAAAGGCTAGTCTCTTAAGATACGTTTCCACAACCCATTTAACCCTCAAAATGAATTTTTAAGCATAATGTTAAACTCACAAGCAACCCCTCAGAAACCTAAAAAGTCTATAAATCGGATCCTAAAAATAACGCTTCAAGTAATTGCTATAGCCGTTATTATTGCGGCTCTGCTCTGGTATATCGGAACAACCGTTCCTGCAGACTTTAAACCAGAAGAACCATCAATCATCAGGGGTATAGACTTTCTCTTCACCACCGCACTTACGATTAACATCGGCTATTTCCTCTTGGCATTTTTGATGTATTTTGGAATTAATGTATTCTTCACTATACGACTAAGACGTGTCTTAGCCAAAGACGGAGTGAAAACAACTTTTGGAAAAAGCCTCCTTGCCCAGTACGCAGGCATGCTCACAAGCGACTTCACCCCGGGACGCTCAGGATACATCTTAACACCGATCTATCTCCGAGATCAAAATGTACCCACCTCAAAAGGCCTCTCAAGTATTTTGGGCATTCAAACCATCGAGTTTCTGGTTAAAGTAGCGGGTGGAATAGGCGCAGTAGCCTATCTGGTATACATGGTTCCCATGACAACATGGAGCGAAATGTTTCCCCAAGAAATAGTGGGAGTAAACATCGGTATTATAGTGGCAGGATTAGGCATAGGTTTAATGTTAATAGGCGCGATCGTACTGGCAGCATTCACATGGTCAAAGAGAGCCATCACAGTATTTGACCGCATCGCAAACTGGCGGTTCATAAAAAGATTCACCGGGGGATTGATTGGCAAACTTGAAGAATACAAAGAAAGCGCACATAGCACCCAACGAGCTATACCCGAAATCTTTGCATTAACGATGGTTTGCTGGGCACTCAAAGGACTCGAATGGTACTTTTTAGGATTAGCCCTAGGAATTACAAATGTACCCTTGATAGCTTACTTCCTAATTCATCCCTTAGTGACCGCTCTAGCGTTCATCCCAATCCTTCCCGCCGGAATCGGCATACAGGAATTCGGAATCATCGGCATACTCGGCTTGCTGGGCGTCCCCATTGCCACGGCAGGCGTCTTTGCTATAATCGCCCGTTTCTTACTAATACTCCAAGATCTCATTGGGGTACCCCAAATTGTCAAATCCACCAGCCTAATATTCTCACGTAAAAAAACTCAAGAACCACCCATTACCCCGTCTACACCAACATAACAACAACTGGCATAGAGGTGCCGTAACACGCGTTTTTAGAAAAACAGTGTGTTATTACTATAGTAAACAACATCTATTCGCGTTCCAAAGGCGAATTAACGAATAAAAAACTTTTCGTCTACCGAAATGATCACGAGAATTTAGTGCCTGCCATTTCCCCACATCAGACCAGCAAAAAGACAGCACCACTTGAAACCCTGACTTCCCAAATTTAAGTACCGTAACTCGCTGTTTGTAACCCATATTTCTCGATTTTACTCGCTGAATAACGCTCTAATTATCACCATTTAGCGTTTTAAACAACAGGTTGGGCTGTAAATAAAATGGGTGCGCCGTAAAGCTAACGCAATTTGTAACCCATATGTAACCCATAGGTCAGCCGTGTTGCCATCGTACAAAAAACATTCCAAAAAACCAACCTGAACTCAAGACGCACCACACAAAGAGTATGATGCTTTAAGAGCCTTGTGGAAAAGGCTGTTAAAGGACAGTTTAGGTTAAAGACGTCTTTTGAACCTTTAAAAAATAGACCTAAACGTTTAGAAAAGCTGATGAAGACGATTTCGCATCTTTTCAAAGACCAAAAGCAACACACCACATTTTCCAACCTAACACCTATGGTTACACATAACGAGTTACGGTTAAGTAATGTGTTTTGATTATTGACTTGTTTTAGCTATTTTCTCCATTAGAGCAGTATAGGGCTATTTCAGAATTAAACCTATTACTTATTATAAGTAATATGCAAGTTTTATAGAACTGCCTTATAACGGCTTTTGTAGCAAAAAGAGGCAAAAAAAGGCGTTACATCTGAAAACTATTACTTAAATCGGGAAGTTAGGGTTGAAAACTGTTAGCGGTAGATAATCGAACCATATTGTTCCATCAACTGTTCACTATGCAGAGGTCTTTTAGCGGTGTTAGATAACCCTTATATTCGATTTTCTAACTTCTCTATCAGAAAATCGGGTGGAACAGTCATGGCAACGTTTACGCTCATAATTTATGAAGCCCCCTACAGCAAAGACCGCGCCCTGACCGCGCTTAGATTTGCCACTACCTGCGATTTAGAGGGCCATAAAATTCGCATCTGGCTTTTTGAAAACGGTGTCTACCTCGCCAAGAAAGGGCAAAAGCCTGCTCAGGGCTTAACCAACTATGGACAGATGCTCGAAGATCTCCTCAAAGGCGGTATTGAAGTTAAAGCCTGTGTTGTTTGTGCGGATGCAAGGGGTTTAGCTGAGGCGGAACTGATTGCGGGAGTAAAATTGGCAACGGTACATGATTTGGTTGAGTGGACAGTTAATAGTGATAAAGTTATAACTTTTTAGTGGTTCTGTGAATCTGTTGCGTGTTGAAAAGCTTGATGTGAGGGGCAAGATGTGCCCTCTTCCGGTTGCTTTCACTAAGCGCAAGCTTGAAGCCATGGCATTTGATCAGTTGCTTGAAGTTACTGGTGAGGGTGAACTAGAGTTTGATAATATACAACGTTGGGTAAAGAGCCAGGGGCACGAAGTTGTCCAAACCCAAAAAACCGGCAGTGAATTCAAGATACTGATAAAAAAGCAGATTTAGCTACAGTGTATCTGAAATCCATGTCGACGGATAAAAGAGTTAAGCAGGTTATGAGACTACGTAGTCATCGATTTATTTGCTTCGATATACCAAAAGATCGATTATTTATGCATCTGGTGTTGGCAAGGGTTAACTTATGCGGTGGAAGAGGGTTTTGTGGGTTTAGCAAGTATTTTAGTTTTTTAATGTAGCAATGAATCCGCGTGTTACATCTTTAATCGATTGAATCAGCGGATACCGAATCGTCCCCGGTTGAAGACTCTCGAGGCGGTTCACCCGGAAATAGATGGGTGGATGAGGATCCAGCCCCAGCCATTCCTGAATACGGTAAGAAGGGGCTCGCTCGTAGAGTAACCGCTGGAATCCAATTTTTTCAAGCGACTCTGCTAAAACGTGGGGGTTACCCACTACCATGGCTGAGATCAAGTCAGCGCGGGCTTCAAAGAATTTGGCTATGAAGAAGATCAATACCATAATCGCCCAGAAATATACGAAAAATAAAAGTGATGAAAAAATTATGGGGAACAGGGGAAACAGTACATAGAAGCGGAAGAGAAATTCTGTGGAAACTAAACCGTAGAGTATGAGGGGGTCTCTGCCTCGGAGATGACCAAATTCATGTCCCAAAACCCCCAAAAGCTCATCATTGTTTAGTTGTGCTAAAATGCCGGTGGTTATTAGGACTAATCCGCGTTTGGGGCTGGGACCGGAAGCGGCTGCGTTGGGAACCAGGGTGTTTGAAACTACCACTTTGGGCATGGGAAAATGGAAACGGTCTGCGATGTTTTTAACGAGATTGTAGACGTTGATTTTTTTTGTTTTGAGATTTTGTACTTCACATGGTACGCCGTGTTTTAGAAAGATTTTTTGTGCTATCTCGGCATCGACTTCGCCTTGTTTGGCGATTATTTCAGCATATATTTCTTTTTTTATGGCTAGAAGTGTTTCGCGTGGATAGATTTTTTTAAAGTCACCCATCTCGTTTACTGGCAGGTAATACTCCAATATGTGGATAGTGGGATTGGCTTCGGTGATGTGCCATTCTGCGTTGCGGGTGATGAATTTGTTAGAGTAGAACACAAAAATAAACTGGATTGCGATTAATATTAGCGGAGCAATCCAGAATGCGCTGGGAACAACCGTTGCTATGGTGATGAATATGAACATACCGAACACTATAAAAACCACAAAGAAGAGAACTTGGGTTTCAAGGAAGAGGCGGTTGAAGGATTTTTCGGGTTTTGTGTAAGCTTCTGGAACGATTTTTTCGCCTTCCCGCCAGGCAAAACATACAGCGCCACTTCGGGCGTTCTGCGAGAAAACCTGCATGGCTATGAGGATGTCTTGTTTTGCTTCTTCCACAGTGGTTTTAGGAACTGAGGCTTTGAGGGGTGTGATTCTTAATTCAAAGGGGGTGCCGCTTTTAATTTCAACATAGAGCAGGCTACCCTGCTGGTCGGTGATTGTGTAGGTTAGTTTTTCGCCTTTTATGGTGGATTCCCTTGTGATACCTATGAACTGGTGATTTTGAGGTATCAAGTACTGTGTGTAGATAAAATCGCAGAGTTTCTCGTAGTAGCTGGGAGGCACATCAGGGGTTATCCTATACGTAAAAAACGGAAAAGGAGACGGCATCATTTCTGACTGTCAAAACCTATAGTAATTTACTGTGCTACCGTTTTATATCCTTATTTAGGACATGAGCATAAGTCGTTTGGGAGGCAGATATGCGTGAACTTGTTTTGGCGTTTTCAGCAAGGGGGATAGCGTTTATTAATCTCGAAATTCATTGTTAAATTTGCGGAGGCCGTGAGTCAGGAGCCTTACAGCATCAAATAATCGACTTGTTTGATGGTGCGAGGGAAATTAAATGGCATAACGGTAGCTCAGGCAGTAAGAGAGCTGATTATATAATTCAGGATGGAATATGTTAATTTGGAAACATTAAAAAGAACTATACTTGTTGTTGATGATGACAAATCTATACTGCGAACATTTACACGTATCCTCCAAAAAAGCGGTTATGAAATTGACACTGCAGAAACCGGCAAGGAAGCCATGGAAAAAACTGAAACCCGCAATTACGATTTAGCCCTCGTAGACATCAGGTTACCTGATATGGATGGCACGGATTTGCTGGCAAAACTCAAAAAACCACTTCAGCACACCGTTAAAATCATGATTACGGGTTTCCCATCACTGGAAACCGGCGTTAAAGCCCTCGATGAAGGGGCAGATGCTTATCTTGTTAAGCCCGTGAAGCCTCAGGAACTGCTGATACTTCTAGAAGAGAAACTCAAAAACCGCGAAGACCCCCCCGAAATCAGCTATTAACCACAACTGTAGCTACAGTGCAACTACTACAAGCCCTTAATTGAGGCACAACTCTACACTATCAAGAGCATCTTGGTTTATCGAAAACTGTTTTTTCTGCTTCTCTTAACGCTTCTTTTAACTTCCCTTGCTACCTGCTTTGCCGTATACAGCGCATACTCCATAGAAGGAGGACTTGCAGTCATGCTGACGTTGTTTACAGTTTTGATGGTACTCGCAAGGATGACCGGCATGTATTTTCAAAATAGAGGACAATCTCACTGAGAAGAACAATGTTTGCAGAACCATTTGAATGTATGAGTTCAAGCGAGCTAAATTTCGAGTTCCCTCAGATTGAGAGATTGAGGGATTTACTGTTGTGCTGAGCCTGTTAGCACGTGTAGCCGTAACTATGGGAAGTAGCGGTTTAATTAAATGCTGAGAAAGCTTTAATTAAATTACTTTACACTCAGATGGCTAAGACTGAACACTCGGATGCTCAATTCAAACTAAACATCCAAGTACTAAAAGCAAAATTGCGGGATTCCCCAAGCCTGGTATGGGGCAGGCCTGCTAAGTCTGTGGTCGAAAGGCCGCGTGGGTTCGAATCCCACATCCCGCGCCATCTTTATCTTTATCATGTAGAGATTACTTGAAAATAAACTTACAACCGTAACTTTGCAGTTTACACCATAAGTTGAATGTTTGGGGCTGTTTTCGTCTCTTTTTTGGCTTTTAACCGTAAATTTCAAAGAACAGTTACACCATAGTTACGCCTTATGTGACAGGTCTATCAACTGACCGGTAATGCCTTCAAAAACTAAACTTACCAGAACGATCTAACCTATGGCGCAGCGGCGAAGAGTTACGGTTACAACTAAAGTCAGGTAGTGAAAGATTAGGGAGATAAAATAACGCCAGTTCCAGTGAGAACCATCATGGATTCATCCTTGATAACCCCTTCACACCCAGCCCGTTTGATACTTCTTACCAGCGGGCATCAACATCAAAGCCACATACGCTTTCGTAAGACTTAAACACTAAGCAGATATTTCACTGGCGATGAATCAGCGCATAATCGCCAACTTGGGCTTTCTGCTCCAAACCGCCGGCTTGTTAACTATCATCCCAATCGCAACGGGGTTTGTTTTCAACGAAACCGCTCAACTTATTCCGCTCTTCTTGACAGCCCTGACTTTTTTAGCCGGCGGTTTTTTCCTAAATGCACTCTGTGAACGCAAAGACTTAAACATAAAATCCGCCAGTACCCTGCTGTTTTTAGCATTTATTATCCTGCCCCTCATCGGAGCCATACCCTACATCCATTTAGACCCCTTTGGCAGCACAACCGCAATGGAACGTTTCGTCAACAGCTGTTTTGAGAGTGTTTCCGGCTTCACCACCACCGGCTTTAGCCTCATATCAAACCCTGAGACCCTACCAAGATGCATTCTTGTCTATCGGAGCCTAACAGAAGTTATGGGCGGCGTAGGGGTAGTTTTTTTGGTTTTGGCTTTTTTTCAGTCTAGACGGGCGCTACCGCGGCTGGGAGGTATTTTGGGAATTGAGAATCTTAACAGAAATCTAAAGCGTATGTTTTTTATGGTGCTGGCTGTCTATGGCAGCTACATCTTGGTTTTTACAGCCATTTTCTGTCTTCTGGGTTATACCAATGTTGTGGCTACAGGCGCCTTTATCGTAGATACTCTAACAGGTGGTTTTTCGCCTAATCCACTGGCGTTTCAGCAGTATTTGTTTGTAGTACCCCAAATCTTAATTATCCTGTTGATGTTTTTGGGTTCGGTCAACTTTTCTTTCAACTACTACCTCTTGTCTGGAAAAATCAAAAAAATATTTTCGCCTGAAATTGTTTTGTTTATAGGCATCATGGCAGTGGCTAGTATAGCCTTGTTTTTGGTTGCAGATAATATTGGTTTTTTTGATTCTTTATTTCATGTGATAAGTTTGGCATCCACACAGGGAATCTATTATCTAAACATTTCCACATTCAGCTCCAATGCTGTGTCGCTACTTATAGTTTTGATGACGATTGGCGGTTGTGCGTTTTCTATGGCGGGAGGTATAAAAGTTTCTCGACTATTGGCCTTGGGAACAACGCTTAGTCAGTTAATCAGGATACCGGTTACCAAGTCATCTAGACAAAAGAAAACCGCCAAAGCAGAGCTCACAGATGCTTTGCCGGCGGTTTGGTCGATTCTGCTCTTTGTTGGCGTACTTGTTGTTTTTGCGTTGTTGTTCTCTACGATGGGGATTTCGTTTGAGCAATCACTCTTTGAGATGGGGTCAGCACTTTCAACCACGGGGGTAACGATGGGAGCAGTGTCTGTGGCTATGCCACTTGGGTATAAGTGGTTGATTATCGCAGCGATGATTATTGGAAAAGTTGAAATCTTGACTATCCTTGTGGTGCTGGTTCCGTTTTCTGTGAAAAAATTCTTGAAATAGTTGGTTTCTTCTGCTATAAAACTCTAACCTGCAGATAAGGCAGTCGTTCCAGTTTGTGCAAATGTCAGCTATAGTGTGAGAGAGAACTGAGAAGGGACAAAACGAGGGATTATTGGACGTTATGAGGCCTGTTGGAAGCTCATACTCTACAGCTCAAATAAACCAACACATGATTACCAAAGATAAAGATCTTAAGTGTTAAGTTTACCCACAATTGTTGTGATTACATCGAAACATTTGCTACGTCATATATAGCGTCACTTCGATTCGCGGTCGCTCCACGGATAAATACGGCCGCCGTCCCACAAAGCGAGGAACACCTCCGCACATATCGTTACCCCTCGAATCTACGTGACACGACGAAAAAATTTGACGGAAAGTTGAGACAGCAAATATTCATCAGCGGTTTAATGTTTACTACAGCTCTACTTTATCGGGAACACAACTTTTGTAAGCAGTTCGCTCTCCGATGTATCGGCAGGATTGTTGAGGTAATAATCGTAATACACTTCTGTTGATACTAATTTGTGGTCCGCGAGATATTGCATCATGGGAGCGTATGTTTTTTCAATATCTCTATACGCGCCTTTGTGTGTTGCTGTAATTGCCTTGCCATCACAGGTTTTGCTCATGTAAATATCGCCATGTTCTGGCAAAGGTTCACTAACAGGTATACCTAATTCGATGTCAAATTTGGTAAAATTCTCGCTTCCGTTGGTGTATTTGCAATATGGCGCACCTGCCATTTGTTTTCCGCATTTAGCAAGGTAAGCCCATAATTTTTGGTAGCCTCTCGTCATAATTTCAGCCATTTTGGTAAATTCCACTGCCTCAAATTTCACCGCTACGGCAATTTCAGCCTCTTTGTTAATTATTTCAATGTTCATTTAGAATCCATATCCTTTGTATTTTCCTTAAATGCCAAAATTACCGCGCATCAACACATTTAACAGTATACTCCGACCTTCGAGAAATTTCAAGGCTAATTTTTGAAAGCTATTGATACCCGAAAATTAATGATGGTATAAAATCAAAAAGTGGTATGTGAATGGAAATTTATTATCCAAACAATTGTGTCTATAAGATGGTTCCTCCAAGCAGACCCCAACTCACAGGTACTAAACCATGAGCATTAAAAGCCGACTAGCCAAACTAGAGAAGGAACAGCAGAGAATTCATCAAAGCATCTCTTCATTGTATTTAGAGGTGGGGTACATCTTTCTCTTAGGTACAAAACAATCGCTTGATGGTTTGGTCTAAAAGCTTTTAGGGGAAGAACTCTACTCTTAGAGGTGACTTAAAATGTCCAAGATTGTCCGTGTTGGTGTAACGTTTCCTCCTGACCTGTTAGAGGATTTTGATGCCATAACTGAAAAGATGGGCTATGAAAGCAGAAGTAAGGCTATCCAGGATGCTGTACGGCTCTATGTGTCAGAGCGAAAATGGCTACAGGACGAAAACGCTAACCAAACCGGCGTTATATTGATGGTTTATGATCATGACACCCGCGGCTTGGAAAGCGATTTAACCAGCTCTCAGCATCACCACCAAGAGCTCATATCCTCAACGATGCATATTCACTTAGGTGAACATGACTGTTTGGAGGTTATCGCGGTAAAGGGCAAAAGTTCTGAAATACGGCATCTAAGCGATGAGCTGACAACGCGGCGGGGCGTAAAAATCCTCAAATCCATGATAGTGACAGTTTAAGCCTATTTAATTTCAAACATGCGTTCCAGCGAGACTTTGGCTTTTTTTGCAGTTGCCTTGGGGACTTTAATTATGTGTTTTTCTTCTTTAAGTGAGAGATAGATTCGGTCGAGTGTGGCGAGTTTCATGTTTGGGCACACGGCATCTTGGTAGGCAAGATAGAATTTTTTGTTGGGGTTTTCTTTTTGGAGCCGGTGCAATATGCCGCTTTCTGTGCCCACGATGAATTTTTGTGTTTTGGATTCTTTTGCGTGTGTGCAGATTTTTGAGGTGCTTCCAATAAAGTCAGCGACGAGGCGCATCTCCTTTGTACATTCGGGGTGAACCATGACTTCGGCGTCTGGATGTTGCATTTTGAGGACTTTGACATCTTCAGGCTGGAACAGCAAATGTGTGGGACAGAAGCCGTCAGCTGGTATGGGAATTATGGTTTTGCCGGTTTTTTCTGCAACGTACCCGGCGAGATTTTTGTCGGGTCCAAACAGGACCGTGTCGGCGTTAAGTGAGTTTACGACTTCGATTGCATTAGCACTGGTGCAACAGATGTCAGCTTCTGCTTTGCATACGGCTAAGGTGTTAACATAGAGCACAACCGGTGTCTTTGGATACTTGACTTTAGCGCGTTTTATTTCCCCGATGGTGAGCATCTGTGCCATGGGGCATCTGGCGCCTGTGCAGGGCAGTAAAACTTTTTTGGAGGGGTTGAGGATTGCAGCGGATTCTGCCATGAAATCTACCGCTGAAAACACGAGGAGTTCTGCGTCTTTTTCATTCATGGCTTTGCGGCTCAGCTCTATGCTATCGCCGATATAGTCAGCTATATCTTGTACTTCGGGTCGCTGATAGTTGTGAGCCAATATGACGGCTTTTTTTTCTTTTTTAAGTTGTTGGATTTTCCAGTTCAAATCCATAGGTGTGCCCAGCGAAGGTAAATGTGAAAAGAAACAGCATAACTTATTGGATATATGTGTTGCTTCCAGATGAGAGGTTTTCATCTATGAGCTTTCAGCTTTATATAAAACACAGATGACAACATCAGCTACAACCATATAACAAATTTAGCCCAATATTGTTTGTAGATCTGCTGGAATCGTCTCTGAGAAACACACAGATACTCAGCCGCCCACCTGTTTGTAGTTCCTCTGCACTATAGTGAAAAAGCCCATGTCAGTTTACGCCGATTCGCTAATTTAGCCATACCAGCTATGGTAAGGTTAGCGAAGTAAAACGTACTCATTTAACGGAACCTTTTCAATTTTCCCCTCTTTGTCTTTTATAATTCACAGAATTTACGTCTATCACTAACAAAACGGTTTACTTTTTGTCTTGGGCCACAATCATTGCATGGGCTTTGTCGTAGGGTTCTAGGTCGATGATTTCTTTGACGTCATAGCCGCGTTTGTATAGGATGCGAGCTTCTTGTTTGTAGACGTCTTGGGGTAACATAGTGACATCGATGCTTTGTGATTTGCAGGCAAGCATAATCCAGCCGTGGGGTTTGAGGAAGTAGTCGGCGTTGTCTGAGAGGAGTTTTGCTTGCTCGGGTTGGGCGACGTCGCAGTAGATGACATCGACTTTGCCGCTGATGAACATTGCATAGCGTTCGGGCATGCGAGCGTCTTCGAGCATGGGGGAGATGTTTGGACGGTAGGCGGCGACGTTGTTGACCAAGTCTCTGAGGCTTCGCTGGGCGAATTCAATACAGTAGATATGGCCTGTTTCACCGATGATGTCGCTTATGTGACTTGGGGTGGTTCCTGAAGCGGCGCCCAAATAGAGAACTTTGGATCCCTGGGTGATAGGTACGGTTTGGAGGCCTTTGATTATGGCGCCGGCAAGTTTACTTCGAAAAGCGTCCCAGACACGGTATTCGGTACCTCTGAATTTGATGAGGCGTTCGCCGTAGACATTTAGACCGGGGGTGAGATTTTTTGTGCCTAGACGTTTGGCGCCATCTTCGAGGAGGATTTGGTAGATTTCGGGGAATTTGTCGTTTGGTTTAACTCTGATTCCCACGTTTGTCTCTCCACTGTTTGCGCCTGCGTTTGCCGCCTTTTGGTGGGCCTTCGCGGGGGGGTTTCTTTTGGAAGGGTTGACGTTCGCCGTCGCGGAAGGGTTCGCGGCGTTGGAACCGTTGTTCGCCTTCTCTGTGCTCACCGCTTTCGCGGTAGCTAAAGTTGCGTTCTTTGCGTTCAAAGCCTTCACGTTTTTCTTTGGGTTTGGGTTCTTTTGGCGGTGGGGGTTCTTTGTATTTTTCGCGGATTTCGTCTATACGTTTGTTGATATCTTCTTTGAGGTTGTCGCCGATGTAGTGCCCATTACCAAAGGCGTCTGCTCGAGCGGCTATGGCGAGTTTGCCTGCGATGACCCGCGCGATTTTTCCGCGTTGCCAGCGTTTAGCGTCATGAAGCAGGGTGTGCTGAAAGATTAGGCCGTGTTTGGGGGGACGGGCACCGGTTTTTAGGCTTCTAAACAGGGCTTTTTCTGCACCCAACACTTGGATGGTGCTTGCAGGGCGCATAGCGAGGTTTTGAAGACTACCCGCGATGGATATCATGCGAGCACCTAGGAGTGCTCCGGCGACAGCACGGATGTTGGGCGCCATCTCTTCCATGGTTTTATCGACGTATTCGTCCATGTTTTTGCGCAGGGTGTAAAAAACTAGAACGTCTTTAGCTAAGGCCTGCACCTGCTCTAAGTCGCGCTCTGAGATATCAGCGCCCATGGATGAGTCGGCGGCTTTGTTAATGAGTTGGGTGCGTTCTTTGGGAAGGCCCTCGGCTTCTAGGTTTTCGAGGGTAAAGTTGTCTCTGTTACCCAGGTTCATGACGAGCCGCGCATAAGTTTCATGTTTCTCAACTAGGCGGTCGAGTTCGGGGAAGTAGATGCCATACCATTCACGGAGTCGGCCCATAAAGAGGTTGACGGTTTGGTCGAGGCTATCTAGTGTTTGGATGCCCTGGGCGGCGATAAGGTCACGTTTGCCGGTTGCGCCTTTGATGCGGAGTTTGCTGAGTTCCATGCTGACGTTACGGTTCCAGCTGTCGAGTTCTTGTTGGTCGGCAACAAAGCCTGATTCGAGGGCGATGTCAGCCATGCGGCTGTTAAGGACTGCCGCTTGGGCGGGTGTGGTTACTTCAACGGTGACTTTGAGGCGGCGTTGGGCTTCCTCGGCTAGTTTGCCGCTTGCAAAAATAAAGGTGTCATAATCGATATTTTTTAGGAGTGTGATAAGGGAGGTGGTTTGGTCTGAGAGTTTACCCTGTTCGGTGCGGAGGAGACTTTTAGCCGCTGTTTGTGGTTTTTTTGGAAACAGTGCTTTTTCTACCAGCTGGTTTTTGTCATCAAAAGCCGCTACGCCGAAGGGAAACTGTACGATGAATGCTTTCATTCTCTGTGCCCCAAATAAGCTACACTATGTCAACGGTTTATGTTAATAAACACTACCGGAAAAAAATAAACGATGTAATCGTTATTTTCGTTTACAGATAAACGAACTTACGTTCCGCATCGTGCCGTACAAATTGGAAGCCCCGGTGATTAGCGGTGTGACGTGGCCTTAGCTTGACCCACAACGCTAATCCTGACTTTTGACCTGCTAAGCGCGGGTGTTGTTGCAGGTGTGTGTTCTGAGTAAAATTTATGGTTGATAGGGTGTGTCCTATTTTGTTGCAATAATTGTCTACGCTAAAAACGCTAAAGACCAAAAAAATACATACCCCAAATAGACAAAC
>JAIRTW010000009.1 GCA_031254875.1 Candidatus Bathycorpusculum termitum | reverse complement strand
GTTATTGCTTCTTGGGATATGTCGTAGCCTTGGGTGTGTTTGTATATTTTTGCGATGTGTTGGGCTACGGGTAATCCGATGTTGCCTAAGCCCATAACACATACCTTTGTGTCCATTTTAATTCATCTTCTATTAGGTCATTTTTTTTTAATGGGATGTACCATCTATTATAAAAACTTTGTTCCTAATTCAAAATATTTCTTATTTTTGATTATTTTCTATATAACGGCTGAATTTGAGGAACCCAACCTGCCTGGGGCAAAAGAGCAAAATACACAAACAGCAGACGCTTAATCTGCCTGGCCAAAAAAGAAAACACCTGCAAATTTTGCCTGAATTAACTAGATAAAAGGATGTGGGAACTTTCAGCACAGGCTAACAACGCAAATGAACAAAGTGCTAAGCATTAAACCTACTTTGCCCTTGCCTTTGAATTTGGGCCTGTTGCAAGGTTTCCTTCATTTTTCGGGCATCAACATCGAGAATTGGGGTTTCACAGATCATCGTGGGGTGCATCCCGAAATCCAAAATCACCTCTGCTAGCAATTGGAAGTCGGGTCCAAACCGTTGATCGTCGAGGGTATGATGCTTTTTTTCTCCTTGACTGCTAAACTCAATTTTCGAGAAGTGACAGTGCATGTTGCGAAGGGTTTGGGTACCAAGTTCCCGCTCGATCTTTTCAGCTACCTTTCTCATATCATCCGAGGTTTTAAAAACCCCCTGATGCAGAGCATGAAGATGTCCCCAATCGACAACTAGTTGTGTGCCCTCAACTTCACGGTTGATGGCTATAATTTCATCCAAATTACCAACTTGCGATTTGCGTCCCATGGTTTCGGGCCCCAACTTTACCTTTAAGCCCAGACTCTTTATCTCAGAACTAACCTCTTTGAGTGCAATGATGCAGGTTTTAAGGGCGTAATCTTTTTCAAACATACCATAGAACCCCGTGTGAAACACCATAACCCCCGCGCTTAACCATTCTGCCCCGATTGCACAGGCTATCATGCGTCGTTTACTGGCCTCCATTACATCCCGTTTGCCTGCAAGATTGATGAAGTAGCTGCCGTGCATGCTGAGTTTAACATCGTTCTTTTTTGCTTCTTCACCAAGCCGTCGGGCATCGGCCTCTTTTATCTGCGGCTTTGGTCCCCACCTTACCGCTTGATATTCAAAAGCATCTAAACCTTCCTCACGGAGTAGCCGTGGAGTGTCAAGCGTGGAAGCGCCTAGCAACCGAAACATTGGCGGTACGCCTGCGGGTCCAAAACGAGTTTGCTCAGCCATAACCCATCATCATTTATAGTGATTATTCAAATTCTATATGATTACTCTTTCCTTCACTTTCTTAAGTCTATATTTTCACGTGCAATATTATGACAGAATAGATTAACTTTTGCGTTATATTGTAGTATTTGTTATAACGCACATTGCAGATTTTCGAGAAGTAGCTCTGGGCTTTTGGATTACTGCTTTTCTTAGGAGAAGAAAAAATGCAAAAATGTAACACGATGACTGTAACCCCCATAAAAGCCATCCAGAAATCCACTCAGCCCCTGCTTTGACTCCAGTTTTAAACTAACTGATACTTTGCGTTTTTACGTTATTTCGTGTTAATCCTCCTCATAGGCCTCCTAGTTGAGGGGTTTGAATCTCTAATCATGTGAACAAGCATGTCTCCGGTCTGTCCACGTACCCATTCAACGTAGCCTCGTGGTTAGAAGGGATTCTTATTCCATACCGTAAAAGTCATAGCCTCAAATATAGCGGCGTGCGAACTGCTTATTTATAGCAGGTTTACAATTGTGGGAATTGTCACAAAGTAGTGTGCATAGATTGCACCGGCTAAAATCACCACTGTAATCCCAAGTAACACATAGTCGCCTTTGTGTAGTCGCAGTGTATAGAGATTGGTTCGTCTTTTGCATGCACCCCAAGCGCGGGACTCCATGGCTTCGGCGAGTTCAAGGCTTCGACGGATGGCGCTTACAATCAGGGGAATCAGAATGGGGATGTAGTTTCGGATACGTTTAAGCACGTTGCCTTTCTCGAGTTCTAAGCCTCGGGTTTTCTGTGCATCCATAATGGTTTGGGTTTCCTCAGCTAGCACCGGTACAAAGCGTACCGCAGTGGTGAAGGCAAATGCGAACTCGTAGGGCACACGGGACTGTTCCAATGCTAACCCTAAATGATCCGGTGATGTGGTTAAGAAGAACACTGAAAACGACTCTACCAATACCACAAATCGAAGGGTCAAAGCCGCGGCTCCTTCGATATCACTTGGCGTTAATGTGTAACCTCCTCCAAAAAAATTTGTAGCTATGTTGATGAGAAAGATAAATGACGCTAAAAAAGCCGCTCCACGCAGGGACCGTAGCCACTGCCGCTGGACCCGTGCCAAAAACACAAACGGTAACTGTAATACAAACAACGCCAAAAGCGGGATTATTTGGAGAAAAAGAAGGGCTGCAATGAAGACCCCAATAACATAGACGAATTTGATACGGGGATCAAGGTTATGGATGATTGAGTTGGCTTTGCGGAATTTTAAGCCGTCAAAAACGCTCATCGCTTATTGTTTCCCCTTGGTTTTTAGCAGAACCGTTTTGGCTTCCTGGATGTCGATTATATCTTTAGGCAATCCTAAAGCTGAGAGTTTAGCAAATACCTGCGCGATTTGAGGCAGTACAATCGAAGATAATTCTAGTATAGCTGGATCAGTTAGAATTTGTTGGCCCTCTCCGTCCGCAACTATTCTGCCCTCCTTCATTAAAACCACACGCGGGTTACATTCCGCCACAAACTCTACGTCATGGGTAACGGCAACAACAGTTTTTCCCTGAGTCTGGAGTTGCATGATGAACTGTCGTAGTTTCTCTTTTTGCTCATAGTCCTGCCCGATGGTGGGTTCATCCAAAACTAGCATTTTAGGATCCCACGCCAAAACCGACGCTAAAGCCACCCGTTTACGTTCACCGCCGCTTAGCAGAAACGGTGAGGTCTTGCGGTACTGTGTAAGTGAGAGCAGGTTGAGTGCCCATGTGATGCGGTCTTCGATGGCTTTAGCCTCAAATCCAAAGTTTTTGAGGGCAAACCCGATTTCATCCTCAACGGTTTCACTAAAAAGCTGATGGTCTGGGTTTTGGAACACAAACCCCACGTTACGGGCGAGAGTGGCGACACTGGATTTGATAGTTTCAACTCCGTCCACTTTAACGGTGCCAAAAGAGGGCTTAAGTAGTCCATTGAAGTGCTTGACAAAAGTGGATTTGCCTGCCCCGTTCTGTCCCATGATGGCGACAAATTCGCCGTCTTTGATGGTAAGTGAAACACCCTTTAGGGCTTCAACCTTGCTGGGGTAGCTGTAATGGACGTTTTCTGCCTCAATCATTTCAGTGTCTCCAAAATTTGGTCTGCCAGCTCCTCAGAGCCCAGCGGCGTTTTATTGCCTAAACTGTAGTCTTCTTTTTTGAGCATCTGGTAGAGCAGTGTCGCTTTGGGGATGCCAACGCCGATAAGACGGGTTTCTTCGTTGCTAAGCACATCCCGTGGGTCGCCCTCCAACCGCACGGCACCTTGATCCATAACGATGAGGTGGTTGGTGTATTTTGCAGTTAAATCCAGTCGATGCTCAACCAGCACCACGGTGATTCCCTGTTCCTTGTTGAGTTTGTAGATGACATCAAAAATTTTTTCTGCACTCAGTGGATCCAAAAAAGAGGTGGGTTCATCCAAAACGATAATGTCAGGTTCCATCGCCAAAACCGATGCAATCGCTACCCGTTGTTGTTGTCCACCGCTGATTTCATGCGGAGATCGCTCTCGGATATCATAGATACCGGTTTGGTGGAGTGCCCAATCGACTTTTTTACGCATTTCTTCGCGGGAGACACCCACGTTTTCTAAGCCGAAAGCCACATCTTTCTCGATTGAGAGTGCAAACAACTGGTTTTCAGGATTCTGGAAAACTAAGCCCACGTGTTTTGCCATTTCGTAGGTGTGATGATCAAGGGTGTTTATACCTGCCACCGTTATCTCGCCTTTGATTTCGCCCTGATAGAAATGTGGTACCAACCCGTTAAAACATCGGCACAAAGTTGTCTTGCCGCAACCGCTGGGCCCTGTGATTAGGACAAACTCTCCCTTCTCTATCTTGATAGAGACATCGTGTATGGACGGTTTGGATACACCCGGATAGGTATAGGTGAGATTTTTGATTTCTATCAGTGCCATATTTTGTGCCTGCTCACGCTAAACGTGATATTTTGCTCATTTAAGCGTAGTTACCCAGTTTTGAATTTTGTTCCTAAATGGTTTTGGCGTAATTTAAAAATTCCCTATGAACAACCTAAATAACTCTAAACTCTCTAGGCAACAGGCGATGCTGTTTTGGTTGAATTCAGCTGGTAAATTAAATCATGAGAAAGTGGCCGCTCATTGTAATATGCTGTAGCCGCTAAAGAACTCAATCAACAAGCATCAAACAATATCGCTTTATATAGTGATAGTTTTTCACCTAACTGATGGAGGTATGGCAGATAGCTGAAAGCTGGATTTTCTTACTTTGAGATTTTTTGTTTCAACAGTGCTAAGCATTGTTTGAGTGCGTCTTGGATTTCTCCCTTGCCGCTCACACCGGCTGCCATTGCATGGCCGCCGCCGACGCCCTGCAAATACTCTCCAAGAGGTGTTGCGATATCGGTTCCAATATGAACGCCTGTACCTTCGTTAAATTGGCGAACGCTTCGGAGGCTGATTTCAATTTTGCCGCTCTTTTTTCCCGCAACCGCTGATACATGTGCCCCCAAATCTACAAGTGCCTTTGCGGCTGGAGCCTGATAAGCACTCACATGTGACAGTGCAACTATCCAGTCCTCTATATTGACGATTTTTGCTCGTTTACACGCTTTGAGTTTGGCGATACGCTCCGAGGAATCGATGGGCAGGGCGAATTGGGCCAGCGTTTGCTGGGCATCTATGCCTTCTGATACCAGTGCCGCAAGAATAACAAATGTGGGCGAATTTGCCAAAGCAAAATGACGGGTGTCAAAAGCTATGCCTACAAACAGCGCTTTTGCCTCATTTAGGTTGGGTTTAATGTCTGTTTCTGCGTAGAGATTGTAGATGAGTTCACAGTTTGCGGCTGCTTTGTCGTCGATTATGCAGAGGCGACATAGTTGCATGGTTTCTTGGTTTGGCGCGTGATGGTCGATGATGATTTTTGGTGCAGATGATTTCTTGACAGCGTCGGCGGATTCGTCAAGTTGCTCCACGGTGTTCATGTCTAAAAGTACTATGACTTCTGCGGATTCAATGTTGGGTTTAGGGTTAACTGTTATGGGTAGATAATCAAGTAGTGCCTTGGAGGGTTTGTTGATGCCCGCGGGGCAACCGATTTCTACTACCACATTGGGCAGAAACCGTTTGATTAATCCTTGGAGGCCGTAGGCAGAGCAAATCGAATCAGCATCTGCACTGCGATGGCACAAAAGTAACACAAAGCCTGCCTGTGTTTCCTCTAAAACCGAGAGTAATTCTTTGAAGCTCATTGTATCCTTCTCAAAAAGTTTTCAGCCGCAATATGACCCGTATTTACAGCTTCCTTAACCAATGTTTCCACATCAACAGTTTTGACTTGTTTTGAGAGGAGTAAATCAACTTCGACAGCGATGTTGACGGGTTTGGTGCCTTCAACTTCAACTGCGATATCGAGGCGGATAACATCTTTGCTAGGAACTTGGTTTAGAATATGTTTGCGGGTTGCATCTTCGGCAGTTTGGCATAAAAGTTCAATCTGCTCGGCAGTTAACTCTGGAAAGCCGAGCTCATCCAATCAGTATCAAGTCCCGTTTAAGAGAGGGGCTGACCTGAGACTGGGCTGAGGTCTTCCTGCAGTTTAGTTTGGGCTTCTTTAACTTGAGCTTTCACGCGTTCTTCTTGGCGGGCGATGACGGTGCTGCGGGTATCCAGAAGTGACTTGCGCTCGTTGAGATCTTCGGTAACCTTGCCTTTTTCTGCTTTAACTAGTAGTGAACCGGCGGCTTTGTAGATGACTGCATCATCAGCGGTTTTGGATAGTTCAGCTAGCGTTTGTTCAACCTCGGCTTTCTCCATATCGACCTGCTGTTTCTGTGCCAGAATCGATTGTAGCGTCTGTTGCAGCTGCTGGAATCTGAGGAGCCTTTCTTGAACGTTAGGTGGTAACTTGGATAATTCATCATTCAAAGTTTATTCCTTCCGTACCCAGAAAAGACAAACGCCCTTAATTAAGCATTTCCAACTCTCCATCAAAGACCCTTGTTGGCCCAATTTAGCGATGAAATCTACAAAGGCATATTTTGAAAACTTTTTAGAGAGTGGTGACTTGATTATACATTTATATGGCGTTTGCGATAGATATATGTAGATTATATTTAAAATGGAACGTAGCGGCCTATGGCAAGCTTCATTCACCATTATAACACTCTTTATGAGCGGATACATAAATTTTTGGAACTTAGCAAACAGGAAAAACGTCATGAATGTGAAGTCCTTCACGACTTTTTTGTAAACCAACTAGAAATTGCTGAACAAACTTATGACATACAAAGCAAAGCTGTCGGTGTCACAGGCGCTGAAATACCCTGCCATGTTGTTCCATTAATAACTAGAGCGTACTTAGAAATGGAGGCCTGTCTCTTGGAAGGCGCATACCATTCTGCTAAACGTACGTTAAGATGGATGCATGAAACGTCAATGATTGGTACTGTGGCTTGTGTAAACGCTAAACTGCTTGGGGTAGACTCTAAATGGCTTAGTGAGAAGGCTAAATGGCTCAATGATCCCTACGATAAGACTTTAAGCATTCAGCAGTTTGAGGAAATGTTGCAGGCATATGATGAGCATAAACTAAAGTTTGACAGTAACGTGCTCTACAAACAAATAGGCTTATCAAACCACGATAGGAAAAAATTATACAAATTATACTCTGATTTATGTAAGTATGTCCATCTTTCACGCGAGAGTTTTGACTTGGAGTGCAGGTGGTCTAATCTGCAATTCATGCCCGAACAGTTTGATGTAACGTATGATCTTGTTTTAAGAACTATGGATTTTGTATTCTACATGGAGAGCTATTTATGTGCATTTTTTAATGCAGAAAATATAAAAACTAAAGATGCACTAAAAGCCATTTTCGACATTAATTGTTACCCTAATGTGCAGGTGTTATATTTGACAAACAAATTGATGCAAACTTTTTAGAAACCGGGTTGTGAGATAAATAAAAAATCAAATTTTCCTCAGTATACGTTGCGTAATATATGTCTAAATCGATGGCGGATTTGTAGCCCAAATCAACTGACATCTTTTTGCTGACTCTGTTTCCTTGTTTTCCAGTCAGCATCTAACCCTTCCCTTACTATCATTATTGCCTATCTGAAACCTTAGAATGTTGCCTAGTTGCCTTGTAAAAGTATTTTTAAGCCGCAACCCCTTCTTAGCACCTGGGAGAAAAATGAGTGAACGCGCTAACGTCATCAAAGAAGAAATCGAGCATCAGGATAACCGCTTCCTAGCAGTTTATGTGGAAGCAAAAAACAGCATCATGATTATGCTAAGCGAAAAAGAAGATAAACTAGGTACCTTGGCGGTTGCAATTCCTAAACCTCGAGACGTATTGGGCTCAGTCAGCTCCTCTGTGCTTCTAGGAGACAAAAACGTGATTTCCGCACGCATGTTCGCCGAGTATACGGCTGCAAAAAAAGGCAAAATTGCTCTAGTTTCAGTTTATCTCCAGCACATAAGCGAAAGTCAGGCTCAGGAAATCTTTATGTACCTTATCGATAAAGTGCTAAAAACTGACAGCAACAAAGAGCCAATCGCAACCTGACTTTTTACACCGCGCCATTATGTAGTGGAGGCAGTTTTACCCAAATGACTTTCTGTTGTTTTATAAGGAAGAAACAAATAAGCTGTTAAAGACTACTGGAGTATTCCCGCTGCAAGGTGAAATCTAGTAATATTGGAACTAAAAAGGCAACTAAAATGAAGACACTGCTGATAAAGATCAACCCGGAATGTCTTGATCCCAAAAAAATCCAATCTGTAGCTGACATCATCCGGCACGGTGGTTTAGTGGCGTTTCCAACAGAGACCGTTTATGGTCTTGGCGCAGATGCATTCAACGCTGATGCAGTTTTGCGGCTGTTTGAAGCCAAGAAGCGTCCACTTGACAATCCTCCCATCGTACACATCGCTGATACAGAGGACGTTTATCCGTTGGTGATGGAAGTTTCCCAAAAGGCGGAGCGACTGATGGAGCAGTTTTGGCCCGGACCCCTAACTCTCATATTTAAACACTCAAGCGCGGTGCCCAAGGAGACGGTTGCAGATTTGGACACCATTGCTGTTCGTATACCCAAACACGTGGTTGCCCAAGCTCTTCTTAGGCAATCAAAGTGTCCCATAGCCGCACCCAGCGCGAACCTCTCCGGCAACCCCAGTCCAACCATCGCACGACACGTCATTGATGATCTCGATGGCCGTATAGATGCAGTTATAGACGGCGGCGCTGCAGGCATCGGTGTGGAATCCACTGTGGTCGACTTAAGTGTTGATCCACCGTTGCTTCTGCGTCCTGGCGGCACACCCTATGAAGCCCTAAAGGCAGTGTTGGATGATTTGAAGCTCCATCCATTTGTGCAGGCAGAAATGGAGTTGCCGCTTGAAAAATTTCGTTCACCCGGCATGAAGCATAAACATTATGCCCCAAAAGCAGAAGTCATCCTAGTCGAAGGCAACATCAAAGCAGTCACAACCAAAATTTCAACGTTATCGAAATCTTTCAAGCAAAGCGGCCGTCGCGTCGGCGTTTTAGCCACTGACGAAACCCAAACTGCCTACCAAGCAGATGTTGTGAAATCATTGGGTAGTCGATTTAATTTGGCGGCAATCGCTCAGAACCTGTTTGGATTCCTACGGGAGGTTGATGCCGAAGGTGTTGATGTTATTTTCGCTGAGAGTGTGTCTTCGGAAGGACTTGGTTTAGCAGTTATGAACCGGTTGCGCCAAGCCTCAGGCTACCACATAATCAAGGCAGAATAGCAAAAAACTTGGTTTTTGCTCTCTATAGTAAACGTCCTTATCTAAGGGCCGAATCCTACTTGCGAATTGATGCAAGCAGATCCCCGAAATTGATCGATGCAACGCATAATACGCTATCGGCACCGCCGTAGTAGAGGAAAAACTTGTCGTCGATGACTGCGTTGCCGCAGCTAAACACTACGTTTGGAACTTTGCCAAAGCGTTCATAGTCTTCTTTGGGTGCTAAAATAGGTGTTTTGGAACGATAGAGCACTTGCTCAGGATGTTCCGCATCAAGAAGAACAATACCCAGTGAATACATCTTTTCTACACTTACGCCGTGGTAGACAACTAGCCAGCCTTCATTAATTCTGATAGGGGCGCCTGCGACACCGACTTTCCAGTTATCCCACCCCTTCGCACGCGGCCCCATAACTGACATGATATCGCACCATTTTTTGAGGTCGTCTGAGTAGGCGATGCAGATGCTGGGGTCAATGCGATGGAACATAACATATCTGCCGCTGATTTTTTCAGGAAAGACCACTGCATTCTTGTTGTAAACGCCTGGGAAAGGCAGGCGGCGGGTTCCCCAGTTCCAACGGCGCAGAAGAAACTCATTTACTGAAATCGTGGTTAGGGCAACTTGGTAGGATTGCAGATGATTATACTCCCGAAGTGCAGTATACGTCAAAGCTAACGTGCCGTTTATGTTGGTTATTCTGGGGTCTTCACAGCCGTTTAGCTCATTATCATTTTCCGGCTTTAAAATGGGATCCGGTAGCCGTTCATCGATGTGGAAGCCGTCACTTGAAACTGCGTAACCGATTCGAGAAATATTGTCGTTACCTATTGCCCGATAGAGCAGATGGACTTTACCCTGCAGGTGGATGGTGGCGGCATTGAAGACTTCTCTTGACTCCCACGCATGTGCCTCGATGGGTTTGAGAATAGGGTTTCCAGAAAAGCGTTCCATGGTTGATTCCTAAGTTGCGCTTGGCATCGGCGTTTTTATCCCCATAACCTCGTCGAAGAAAGCCCTAAGTGAAAACAGTCCAATCAGTTTGCCTGTTTGGTCGATGACGGGTAGGTGGCGCATGCTGTGGCTGAGCATGAGCCGTTTAGCTTCATCGAATGATGATTCAAGAGAAATTGTCACTACATGGCTGCTCATTATCTTGCTAAGCGGCTCCTCAGGGGGGTACTTGGCGGCGAAGATACGTATGGCATCGCGTTCAGTAAAGATGCCACGGCACCGCTCCTCCTCATCGATGATGATTATTGAGCCAACATGCCTATCGTTTAGAAGTTGTACCGCCTCCTGAATAGAGATATCCTCTTTTGCAGTAATCACTTTTTTGCACATAATGTCCTTAATTTTGAGCATGTGTTCACACATCCCATCCACCAAAAAACTAAAAGACCTCTATGTATTATTGGCCGGTTCTTGTTTAAATCTTCTTCTGATGCCAAAGTCCCTGCCGGACTTCCTCAAGCTTGAGCCGTGCCAAAAGATATGAGATAGATGACTCCGCACCCTGATTCATGTTGACATATTGCTGGGATATACCATCGTAACATCCACCGGTTTGGGGGTTATAAACCATGACTTGGCGACTGTTTCTGCCCAAAAACCACTCAAACGCTGTTTCCGCGGCCTCGAGGTAACGTTTGTTTTTGGTGGCGGAGTAGGCGTCTACTGCGGCTTCCACCGTCGCCGCCGCCTCCAAGGGTTGCTGGTCATAGAGGGGCCGTTTGCCCCCCCGTTTGTACCAACCATCATTGCCTATAGGCACAAAAACATTATTTATCATCTGCACCTTAAGCAGAAAATCTATCGACTTCTCTGCTGTTTCCAGAAACTGCTGTTTTCCAACCAATCTGTAGGCGGCAAAAAGTGCCTGCGGCAGTCGGGCGTTGTCGTAGGTTAAGTAGGGTTCAAACCACTGCCACTCGTCTTTAGCGTGGTCTTGGAAGCGCTGAATAAGTATGTCACCAAGTTTTTCTGCACAGCCCCTGAGATGTTCAGACGGTATAGCTTGATAGTACTCATACAGCCCCAAAAGCATGGCTGCGTGGAACCTAATCCAAACTGCTTTCCACACCCTCGGTAACCCTTGGTCAAAGATGTCTTTAGCGGCCATCTGTAGGTCTTTTGGCGCTGAGGAGTTGAGGGTACAACCGCATGCCCAAAGCGTTCGTCCTATCGAATCCTCTGAGCCCTCCACATCAAGATAGGTGCGCTCATAGCTGAGATAGTTATGGAAGCCACCATCAGGCTTCTGCATATGGTTGAGAAACGCCAGATACACCTGTATCAGCGGCGTCAGATCAGGGTCGGGTTTTAGACGCTGATATTTAACGGCAACAATTAAGGCACGTGCATTATCATCAATTGTATAGCCTTCGCCTCTTTTGGGAATGCCGTATTTGGCATGCTGGAAGATGCCTGTATCGTCAGTGAAGGCTTGAATGTAGTCGATTTTCAGGGGGGGTAGTTGAATAGTTTTTTTCCTCCGATTGCAAGGTTAACTCGTTGAAGAGTTCAAGATATTCTTTGGCAACTAATGGCCAAGTGAATTTTCGGCTGTAACTGTAGGCTTTCTGCTCAAGGGATTCTCGCATAGTATGGTTCTCGATGATTTCAGTGACGCGTTCTGATATGGACGCCGAATCATTAAACTTGCAGAAGACTCCGCGACCTTCGCCCAATGCCTCTCGGGCATGAAGATACGGAGTAGATACTATGGCTTTTCCGGCTGCTAAAGCACAGGATAAAGTGCCGCTGCTTACCTGATTGGGCGAAACATACGGTGTAATGTACACATCAGTTGCTTGAAGATAATTGTAGAGTTCAGGTTTAGAGAGAAAACGATTGAGAAATCTCACATGCCCACAGAGCCCAAGCTTCTTAACCATGCTGTGAAGCATGTTGCGGTAGGATTCGTTCTCGTTTTTCTTAACTTGCGGATGCGTAACCCCCAGCACATAATAAATCAAACGGGGTTCTTTCTTGACGATTTCAGGTAAAGCCGCAATGACATATTCGATGCCTTTACCCTTGCTTAGTAGCCCAAACGTGGAAAGCACAACCTTGTTCTGTAAACCTAGCTTGGGCTTAGCTATTGCGCTGGGTACCAAAGGCAAATCAGGACAACCATGCGGAATCATTTTTACTTTCTTCTCGGGAACTCCATACTGCCTGATGAGTGTACGTGTAGTTTCGTTTAAAACGATCAGAGCAGTGCTTTTCTCAACTATTTTGCTAAAGACTTCTTTGGGTTTATTCTCAAAATTTGGGAGGACAGTGTGAAGGGTTGTAGCAACAGGATGTTTTAACCGGTTGAGAAATGCGCATATATATTCACCCGCTTCACCGCCAAAGATACCGAACTCATGCTGTATATTCACTACATTAATTGGAGACTGATTTAAGAAATCAGCCATGAGCACATAGTCTTCGAGGAAATCTCTGCCGATTTTATGCTCCACAGCCTCATATGCCGGTTTGAAGAGATGACGTCCGTCAATAGAGATAACCCTTTGATCACGCAGTTTTTTTAGACGAGTTATGGAGTTAACTAGATCTGCTGTAAAGGTCGCTATGCCACATTTCCGAGGTGGAAATGTGCTCACGTATGCAACTTCTCTAACGCCTGCCAACGTAGGGGTGCCTAGAATATACTTTGCCAACAACAAGTCACATCGAAAAATAAGGGTCCGGCGTGCTTTAAGCCAATGTGATTGTACCTCACCAATCACAGGGCGATTTTGGACCCATTTTTGCATGACATTTATATGTTGCCTATGCACGTTGATGTGTTCAGAGGGAGAGGGTTTATGAAACGTTTTGTACATAATCCCATATTGAAACCAAAAAAGAACAGTCCTTGGGAATCGCGCTCAGTTTTCAATGCTGCATCGGTATACAGCGATGGGTTAGTTCATCTTGTTTACCGCGCACAGGGAAAAGATAACATTTCCAGATTGGGTTTAGCCACATCAAATGACGGTTTTACCATCAACGAACGTCTTGACACGCCAATCTTTAGTCCAATTCACCATGCCGAACGCGACGGCTGTGAAGACCCGCGTTTAACCATACTTGGCGATCAATGTTATATGGCATACACCGCTTTTCGTAATCATGATTTTCCCATAATTTTCCAAATTTCGCTGACATCCATAAATCTCAAAGACTTTGTCAACCGTAACTGGAATTGGAACGAACGTACCCTGCCGTTTCCTGGTGTTCGCAACAAAGACGCCGTCATTCTTCCCAACAAAGTCAACGGTAACTATGTTATGTTCCATCGTATTGAACCCAGCATCTGCATCGCCTACTCAGACGACCTCAAAAAATGGCACGGTTTTAAATCTATTATGGAACCACGCGACAAAATGTGGGACAGCCTAAAAATCGGTGCCGCCGGAACACCCATAGAACTCAACGAGGGTTACCTGTTCATCTACCACGGTGTAGATGTAAACAAACACTACTCGCTTGGTGCCGCTCTGCTGGATAAAAATAATCCTGAAAAAGTGCTCTATCGTACCGACAAACCAATACTGACACCCTGCGAAGACTATGAATGCATCGGTGATGTACCCAATGTGGTGTTTAGTTGCGGTAACGTAGTGCTCGACGACCAAATCATTGTGTACTATGGCGGAGCAGACACTGTAGTCTGCGGCGCAAATTGCGAACTAAACGAGTTGTTACCCAAAAAATAAGTGCAGTATACTTGAGGCACTGTTTTGTCTTAAGCATCCCCTTTTTGTTATTTCTATTCTGTGGTTTATGTTGGCGCAGATTTGTAGTCACATATTTTTAAATTACCTCCAAAGACAAAGTATGTTGGAAACCTGTCATGAGTCATTGCTAAACATGAAAAGACACCGAAGGTCTCCAAATTACTTGCGCAACTTTTTCAATCAATGACTATTGACAGGAGGTGAAGAAAAGTTGTCAAAATCTTATAAGAATGAAACCTACCGCACAGACAAACAGCCTGACTACATAGAAGAATTAACCTCCCGAGACATGCGCGGTGACTATGTAGCTGAGGAAGCCGGGATAGAAGCACAAACCCAAGAAGATATCGACGAGGGCTGGACAGAAAAAACTCAATCTCCATTGGCCGGCAGAATTTCGGGAACTATGGAGGAGCTTGAATGTATCCAAAGCTCCGAGATGATGACCAGCGACGAAATTCGCGAAGGCATCAAAGACTCCCTAGACTGCTATCAAACCTGCCTCGAAACAACCCTGCGATGCCTAACCATAGGCGGCAAACATGCTGAACCCGAACACATCAACCTGCTTTTGGACTGCACAAGAATTTGTAACACCAACGCTGACTTTATGCTTCGAAACTCCACTTATTATCCCCAGACTTGTGGTATATGTGCTGATATCTGTGACGAATGTGGCGATAACTGCGACAGGTTCGAAGATGATTTTATGAAGGAATGTGCCGGTGTATGTAGACGATGCGCAGAATCCTGTCGTGAAATGGCGCGTTAACTATTTGAGCATTAAGGGCAAAGCAGATTTTGAGGCAAAAAGAAACACATCAGGAAAACACATGTAAGTAGTGACTATGGTAAAAACCCTGCAAAGTCTCAAGGCTAATATAAGCAATTCTGGGTGAAGAACACACTATCTTTTTCCGAAAGTACTTGCTATATAACCCATAATGTGATGCAGAATTAACGAAAGTTTTTGTGGTGTGAAAGTTTTTGTGGTGTTAAAGCCAGTTTCATCAAAGAAAGGAGTGGCAGAACTGGCTTGCTGGTTATCCTGAAATCTCAACCCAACGATTCCAAAACTCAATATGAACAACGTATCTCGCTTAACCGATACAACTACTACGTTGTCTAAAATGGTGTTCTATTGTAACAAATGAGTGGTTTTAGGTTTGATTGTTTGCCGGTTAACTATACATGACGTCCCACGACGTCTTTACCGTGGAACTCTGGATGTACTCTGCGCAAATGCTCTAAATGAACGCCGTGGAGATGCTGTTCTGCCGCGTCTTTGATGGAGAATGTTCTGCCACATTCGGGGCACATGTAAATGTTTTCATTTACTGCTACTATTGTGGTGTCATGGCCCGGTGTGTGGTTGGGTTCACCGGAAAATTCCTGATTTGGAGTTGAAGTCAACAGAATAAACCTCAAAACATTTTAGGGTTAAAGCCGCGCTATGAAGGTATGCTGGTGTCTGCTTGTAACTACACCTCACAGCTATCCCCGCCCGTCAACCGAATAGGAGAAATTATAAAAATTATTTAGTAACAATTCCTTAGCAGTTTACCTGTAAGGAATCAAGTTATTTTTTATCCTGACCAATAATTAATGTCAGTTTTTGCTGATGGCTAAGTTTCTTAATCTCCCGTTCACGTTTCATCGCGGCGCTACGTGTGCCAAACGGCTCCATATATGCTACTCTCTGGGGTCGATGCGCCTTAGTATATTTGGCGCCTTTGCCATTTTGATGTTGTTGTATCCGTAGCTCTAAATTTTTAGTGTAACCCGTATAGTAGCTGCCATCACAGCATTGCAGTATGTAAACGTAGAATGACATGCCGGTTTGCCTTGTCCTAACATTGTGCTGTTAGGTAGTCGTAGACGACCCCTTTCTGTATTGCTCTATTTAGATAGGTTTCTGGGTCGATTTCCTGCACTAAACAATGGTCCGCGTCGATGATGTAGATTTCTTGGATGCGGGCATTGCGGATGCCGTCGAGAGTTACGGGCGGTTTTTGGTAGTAGGCATCACAGAGTGCTTTGATGGCTTCGATTTCCTGCTCGGTTCGGTTCCGCGGCGGTTTAGCGAAGGTGCTGGGAAAAGGTAGAATGTAGTGCGGCGGAACCCCCAAAGCGAATTTGCCGGTGAAGCAACTATATCGTATGATTTTGCTTGCTAATCTCGCTGTGGTGTATGTCATGGGGGCAAGTGCGTTTTCGGGGGGGATAAATCCGGTTTCTATTTCTACCACGAGATTGCCTAAACCTTTTATGCCATATAAGTCGCAGGTTAACAGTTCATTTAGGGGATATTCAATTTGGATATCGTAGTCTTTTTCAATTAAATATTTGGCACATACCAGCTCCATTACGGAATGGTTGATTTTTACAATGTTTTCTCTCTGTAGCTTAATAAGCCAGTCTTTGAGCATGTTTAGTTTGTTCTCTACTGTAGGCTGGACCCCGCAGGTTAATCTGTCCAGAAGTGTGGTGAGATCCCTTTCGAATTTCTGATTATTGCTCATGCCTTGTCCCTTGCCAAATCCGCTGGCGAGACCCAAAATAACACTCAAACTATTTCCTTCAGACTATATAAAGCCCAAGATACATACCCGTCACAAATCAAACGACGGGCGTACCTGTTTTACGTGTGTATTTAGCTCATGTAGCCACACAGGCACATACATGTATATGTGTACTATTTGTCAAGAAAAAATAGCGCAAAAATTTAAATCTTAACGGAAGATGAGCCGACTAAGATACATTT